>NZ_JBAGRS010000008.1:0-225987 GCF_037150615.1 Alcaligenes sp. PF14
TTGTTGTTGTTGTTGTTGTTGTTGTTGTTGTTGTTGTTGTTGTTGTTGTTGTTGTTGTTGTTGTGCTGAGGGCGCTGTTGGCCAGTCTGATCTGAGGTTTGATTCAGGCCCAAGCCCGCTTAGTTCAGCAGACTGCGTACCCCATCCGCCAGAACCTGCACCGACTCGGTATCCGGTGCTAGATATCGCGCTCGGCCTTGCTGATCGAAGATATATACGCCACGGCTGTGCGAGACCTCGTAGTTTTCGGGTGCTTTGGGATCGGGTTTTTCAATCTGGAAGGCCACTCGGTAACGACGGGCCAGATCGGCAATCTGCTTTTCAGAGCCTGTCAGGCCTGTGGTGTGCTTGCCATCAAAGGCGGCCACATAACGGGCCAGGGAGTCGGGTGTATCGCGGTGGGGGTCCACACTGACAAAGATGATGCGCACCTGCTCGGCATCGTTCCCCAGCTCTTCCATGACCAGGCCCAGTTGAGCCAAGGTGGTGGGGCAAATATCCGGGCAACTGGCATAGCCAAAAAACATCATGACGACGTTATCCTTGAAGTCATCCTGGGTGACGGTTTTGGGGCCAGCGGCTTGCAGGGAAAAACGCAGATCGGGCAGGAAGCCACGTACGGGATGCAGATTGGCAGCGGCAGCGCTGCCTAGCAGGAACAAGCCCAGCGCCAGTGTCAGGCCAAACTGTTTAAACAAGACAAGAATGGACTTTACTGGGCTGGGTGTCATGGACGTCCTCTGGGTTCAAGCTGGCTCTGGAGTGAGCCCGCTGTGACGGAGCAGGGCGGTAATGGAAGGATCGCGGCCACGGAAAGCCCGGAAGGAGTCGGCAGCCGGGCGTTCGCCCCCTACGGACAAAATCTCGCGCCAGAAGCGATGGCCCGTATTGCTGTCGAGGGTATCACGTGCTCCATCCGAGTGGGTATAGGCTTTTTCCTCAAAGGCCGAGTAGGCGTCGGCGGACAGGACTTCAGCCCATTTGTAGCTGTAGTAACCCGCGCCGTAGCCACCCGCAAACAAGTGTGAGAACTGATGCGGGAAACGGTGCCACTCAGGCGGAAACAGCACGGCGACTTCCTGGCGAACCTGATCCAGAATCTCCATGACGGCTTCAATGCTCAGACCGCTGTCACGCGAGTGGATCAGCATGTCAAACAGGGAGAACTCCAGCTGGCGCACCATTTGCATGCCGCTTTGGAAGTTGCGGGCCAGATTGAGCTTGTTGTAGAGCGCACGGGGCAGATGCTCACCGGTTTCCACATGGGCCGTCAACATTTGCACCACAGGCCATTCCCAGCAGAAATTTTCCATGAACTGCGAAGGCAATTCGATGGCGTCCCATTCCACGGCGGAGAAGGCCGAGGCGGCTGGATCATCCACACGCGAGAGCAGAGTGTGCAGGGCGTGGCCGGACTCGTGGAACAGGGTGATCACATCGTCATGCGTGAGCAGGGCGGGGCGACCGGGCTGGGGTTCGGCAAAATTGCATACCAGGTAGGCAATAGGCAGGCACAGCTGTTCACCCAGGCGGCGACGGCTGCGTTCGCTATCGACCCAGGCACCGCCTTGCTTGCCCTGGCGGGCGTGCAGGTCCATGTACAGATAACCCAGAACTTTGCCGTCGGAAGCCATGACTTCAAAGGGGCGTACGGCAGGATGCCAGGCAGGCACGTCGGCGGCGCGCAGTGTCACGTCAAACAAGCGCTGAATGACTTTGAACAGGCCGTTCAGAACGGCGGGTTCCGTGAAGTACTGTTTGACCTCGTCTTCCGAGTAGGCGTAGCGCTGTTCACGCAGGCGTTCAGCGCTGAACGGCACATCCCAGGCTTGCAGGGTGTCCAGGCCCAGCTCCTTTTTGGCGAAGGCTTGCAGCTCGTCCAGGTCCTGGCGGGCGTAAGGGCGAGCCTTGGCAGCCAGATCGCGCAAGAAGCTCATCACCTGTTCCGGGGTGTCGGCCATGCGGGTTTCCAGACGCATATGGGCGTAGCTGGCAAAACCGAGCAGGCTGGCTTCCTGGGCACGCAGATCCAGCAGCGTTTCAATCGCCTGGGAATTATCAAACTGGGCATCGCCCTGATCGGAGGCAATGGTGGTGTAGGCCCGGTACATCAACTCACGCAAGGTCTGGTTGCGTGCGTATTGCATGACAG
Source organism: Alcaligenes sp. PF14 (assembly GCF_037150615.1). Classification (NCBI taxonomy): domain Bacteria; kingdom Pseudomonadati; phylum Pseudomonadota; class Betaproteobacteria; order Burkholderiales; family Alcaligenaceae; genus Alcaligenes; species Alcaligenes sp. PF14. The sequence goes on from NZ_JBAGRS010000008.1 coordinate 2,153, forward strand.
GCAGGTAGCAAGGCATTTTCAATGTCAGACGCCAGCCTTGCTGATCGTGTTCCTGAGCAGCGCGTTGGGCGGCGGCCAGCACGTCGTCCGGGATGCCGTCCAGTTCGGCCTGGTCGGTGACCAGGTAATGCCACTGATCAATCGCATCCAGTACATGCTCGGAGAACTGCTGCGAGGTTTGCGCCAGCTCTTCGGAAATACGGGCGTAGTCTTCACGCGCCTGACCTTCCAGTTGCACGCCGCTCAAGCGGAAATCACGCAGGGCCAGGGTAATGATGCGTTGGCGCTGGGGCGTCAGGGTGGCAAAGGCCGGGCTGTCGGCCAGCGCCTGATAACGCAGGAACAAAGGACGGTTCAAGCCCACCCAGGTCGAGAACTCGCTCATGCGCGGCAGGCACTGGTTGTACACCGTGCGCAGTTCGGGCGTGTTGACGACCGAGTTCAGGTGACCGGCCACCGACCAGGCGCGATACAAGGTTTCGGTGGCGTCGGTAATGGGCTCGACGATGTTGTCCCAAGTGGGTTCGCTATCGTCGTTGGAGACTGTGTCTACGGCTTGGCGGGCCAAGGCCAGCAGTTGGTCCACCGCCTGCTCGATGTGCTCGGGCTGGATGGCGGGATAGTCAATAAGGCTGTCGATAGGAACCAGTAAGGGATTTGTCGTCATAAACCGTTGATTAAATTAAAGACTGATGTTGGCCGAACGTTCGGCCGCTTCCAAGGTGTTGACCAGCAGCATGGCAATGGTCATGGGGCCCACGCCGCCGGGTACGGGCGTAATGGCCGAGGCCACTTCGCTGGCACTGGCAAAGTCCACGTCGCCGCACAGCTTGCCGTCTGCTCCGCGATTGATACCCACGTCGATCACGACGGCACCGGGCTTGACCATATCGCCGGTAATGATGCCAGGGCGGCCTACAGCAGCGACCAGCACATCGGCACGGCGTGTCTGGGCGGCCAGATCGCGCGTTTTGGAGTTACAGAGGGTGACGGTAGCGCCCGCAGCCAGCAAGAGCATGGCCATGGGTTTGCCCACGATATTGCTGGCGCCCACGACTACGGCTTCTGCACCGCGCAGTGCCACGTTTTCGGATTCCAGCATTTTCATGACACCGTAGGGCGTGCAAGGTGCAAATAGCGGCTTGCCCGTCATGAGCATGCCAGCATTGCTGACGTGAAAACCGTCAACGTCCTTGTGCGGTGCAATGGTTTCAATCACCTTGTGCTCGTCCAGATGGGCGGGCAGGGGCAACTGAACCAGAATGCCGTGCACCGAGCTGTCCTGATTCAAACGAGTGATCAGGGCAAGCAGCTTGGTTTCGGTGGTGTCGGCAGGCAGACGGATGATTTCGGATTTCAGGCCAGCGGCTTCGCATGCCAGGCCCTTGTTGCGTACATAGACCTGGGAGGCCGGATCTTCACCGACCAGCACCACGGTCAAACCGGCTTGAATGCCGTGGGTTTGTTTCAGCTTGGCAACGCGTTCTGCAACGTCCGCCTTGATGGCGGTGGACAGCTTTTTTCCATCAATAATGCGAGCACTCATTTACGCATCCTCGGACTTGGTGAGGGCGATTTTCATGAGGTCGGCAACCGTAGTGACTTCCAGTTTTTCCATGATATTGGCGCGATGCGCTTCGACAGTTTTAATGCTGATGTTCAAGTCCCCAGCAATCTGCTTGTTCAGGCGACCGGCAACAATGCGTTCCAGCACTTGCTGCTCGCGCGCTGTCAGGCGGCCCAGGACTTCTTGTTGATCTTTCTGTGCCTGCGCTTGGGAGGCACGAGCCGTAGCCTGTTCGATCATGCGGCTGACGATGGTGCGCAGATCGGCTTCGTTAAAGGGTTTTTCCAGAAAGTCGATAGCGCCTTTCTTCATGGTGCTCACGGCCATGGGTACGTCACCGTGGCCGGTAATGAACACAATCGGGATGTTCGACTTGCGAGCGATCAGGGCTTCCTGCAGCTCCAGGCCGCTCATGCCGGGCATGCGCACGTCCACAATCAGGACAGCCACCTGGGCCGGGTCGTAGGCGCCCAGAAACTCTTCGCCCGATGCAAAGCAGCGGACCCGATAGCCGTTAGCTTCCAGGAGCCAGCGCAAGGAGTCCCGTACGGCTTCGTCGTCATCGACTACGTAAATGGTGCATGGCATTTGCGGGCTGGTCATTCGGGTATCTCCAGTTTGTTATCAAGGGTGTCCGTTACATCCGGTGCCGCACAAGGTAGACTGAAACGGAAAATCGTTCCACCCTCTGGATTGCCGACAGCCCACAGGCGGCCGTGATGCGATTCAATAATTGTGCGACAGATATTCAGGCCCATCCCAAGGCCTTCGGACTTGGTACTGTAAAACGGTTCAAAGAGGCGCTCGGGGTCTTTCAAGCCATGACCGCGATCGATGACGGCCATCTCCAAAAGCGATTCTTGTTGGGTAATCACCAATTGAAGCACATGATGCTCGCTGTGTTCCATGGCTTCGATCCCATTTTTGAGCAGATTCAATAATACCTGTTCTATGAGAATGGGGTCGGCAATGACGTCAGGAACGGGGTCCGGAATGCTCAATTCAATCTCGATCTGGCGCTTGCGGGCGTCGATTTCGGCAAAGCCGACGGCATTTTCCACAATACGCATGACCTTGACGCGGACGCGGCGCGGTTCGCTACGTTTCACGAATTCACGAATACGGCTGATGATCTTGCCCGCGCGCTCGGCTTGCTGGGCCGCTTTTTCCAGTGCGGCCAGCAAGGTTTCAGGCTGGTAGCGACCGGATTTCAGCATGGCTACTGCGCCCATGCTGTAGTTATTGATGGCCGTCAGCGGCTGGTTCAATTCGTGCGCCAGCGAGGAGGCCATTTCGCCCATGGTGGTCAGGCGGCTGGTCAGCTGCACCTTTTCCTGCTGAATGCGCGAGGCTTCTTCGTGCTTGCGGCGGTCGGTAATATCGCGCGCCACTTGCAGACGGACACGGCGGCCGTCTGTCCAGGCCAGCATACGGTGATGAACTTCGAACCAGCGAGCCGCCGATTCGGAGTAGATCTCTACGGTTTCATCCGTAAAACGACCCAGGCGGCCACCCAGCAATTCAGCGTGGCCATTGGATTGGGCGCCAAAGAAACGACGATAGGTACGGTTGGCAAACAGCAGTTCCAGACCTTCCGATGTATCGGCCACCACGGAAATGGCATCATCCAGACCTTCCAGCACCGTCATGAAGCGTTCATGGGCGGCGGTCAGGGCTTCGCGAATACGCTTGGGTTCGGTAATGTCCGTCATGGAAGTCATCCAGCCGATCTGCTCTCCATTAGGGGCACGCAAGGGCGAGACATACATACGGGCCGTAAAGCGCGAGCCATCACGGCGCTGAGCCTCCACTTCCAGACCACTGCTGGGCGTGCGGCCGGACAGCAAAAGGTCCAGGGTTTCCTGGTGTTGTTGGTGACGACCGGGTAGCCAGTAAGGGAAGGGGGCGGTGCGACCGACCAGATCGGCCTCGTTCCAGCCGATCATTCTGCAAAAAGCCGGGTTCACATAAGCAATGCGGCCCTGCATGTCAAAAACGCGCATCCCCGTGGACATGGAGTTTTCCATGGCACGCCGGAAACCCGTCTCGGCGGTTTGTGCTGCCTCGGCGTGGGTGCGGAAGCGGGTATAGCGCCACAGGGCCAGCAAGCTGACCACAATCACCAGGGACAGGGCCAGAATCACCATCATCAGGCGTTGCTGGCGCGTTTCCTGATCGATGGTCACAAACATGACGCTATCGTTCTGCAAACGCTGCAGCCACAGGAATACCCCCATGACACAGAGGTAGAGAAACAGCACGACAACCGGTGTCAGCCAATAGAATCCACGCCGATTCTGCTTGGCCTGATCATAGAAGGTTGAAGGGATCAGAGACTTTTTGGGATGAGTAGCCATAACAGCAAGAAAAGAAGTATGGCTGGATTGTAATGTAGGGCTATTTTTTTTAGTGATATTTCGTATTATGAAAACACATACCATAAAATGAAATTTTGCTTGAGCGTTTCTGTGTTCTTTCCTAGAATGGTTTGGTGCAGGCGTACCCCGCCTTGAACGCTCACAGTCCGCAAAACCCGCTTCGGTCAGGATCGCTTTACTTCTTATTAGATGGGCGGCTCAGCGTCGAGCAAGACCGGACTACTACCACATATATGGAGACACTATATGTCCTCAACCCAAGACAATAGTTCGGCTCAGGTCAGTCAAGACCAAGCCCTAGAAACAAAAGAGTGGCTTGACGCCCTGGAAGCAGTGGTGGACCGTGAAGGCCCGGCCCGTGCTCATGATCTGATCGAAAAGCTGATCGATCTGGCCCGTCGCTCCGGTGCTCACATCCCGTTCTCGCCCAACACGGCTTACGAGAACACGATTCCTCCCGGTCTGGAACCTGCCCACCCTGGCAATCTGATGCTCGAAGAGCGTATCCGTTCCTACATTCGCTGGAACGCCATGGCCATGGTGGTGCGCGCCAACCGCGAAACCCCTCCTGATGGCGGTGGTCTGGGCGGTCACATTGCCTCCTTTGCTTCGCTGGCCACCATGATTGGCTGCGGTCAGAACCACTTCTGGCACGCTGAAACCGAAGATCACGGCGGCGACATGGTGTTCTTCCAGGGCCATTCCTCGCCCGGTATTTACGCCCGCGCCTTCATGGAAGGCCGTATCTCCGAAGATCAACTGAATAACTTCCGTCAGGAAGTTGATGGTAAAGGCCTGCCATCCTACCCGCATCCCAAGTTGATGCCCGAATTCTGGCAGTTCCCCACCGTATCCATGGGTCTGGGCCCATTGATGGCGATCTACCAGGCTCGTTTCCTGAAGTACCTGCATGCCCGTGGCATCGCTGATACCAGCGGCCGTAAAGTCTGGGTGTTCCTGGGCGACGGCGAGATGGACGAACCCGAATCCCTGGGCGCCATCGGTCTGGCAGCACGTGAAAAACTGGACAACCTGATTTTCATCGTGAACTGTAACTTGCAGCGTCTGGACGGTCCTGTACGCGGTAACGGCAAGATCATCCAGGAGCTGGAAGGTACCTTCCGTGGTGCTGGCTGGAACGTGCTGAAACTGATCTGGGGCGGTTACTGGGATCCATTGCTGGCCCGTGACAAGGAAGGCATCCTGCGCAAGGTCATGGAAGAAACCGTGGACGGCGAATACCAGGCCTACAAGGCCAACGACGGTGCCTATGTTCGCGAGCACTTCTTTGGCAAGCACCCCAAGCTGCTGGAAATGGTCAGCCGCATGAGCGACGAGGACATCTGGCGTCTGAACCGTGGCGGTCACGATCCTCACAAGGTGTACGCTGCGTTTGACGCTGCCACCAAGCACGAAGGTCAGCCTACCGTTATTCTGGCCAAGACCATCAAGGGCTACGGCATGGGCCACGTGGGCCAGGCCAAGAACCCATCGCACCAACAAAAGAGCCTGGATCTGGACGCCGTGCGCGAATTCCGCGACCGTTTCAACATCCCGGTTCCTGATGACAAACTGGAAGAGCTGCCTTACTTCAAGCCCGCTGATGACTCTCCAGAAATGCAGTACCTGCACGCCCGCCGTCAGGCATTGGGCGGCTACTTGCCCAAGCGTCGCACCAAGGCCGATGAACAGCTGACCGTGCCGACCCTGGACGCATTCAAGCCCATGCTGGAAGCCACTGCCGAAGGCCGTGAGATTTCCACGACGCAAGCGTTTGTGCGCTTTTTCAACACCTTGCTGCGCGACAAGCAAGTGGGTCCTCGTGCCGTACCTATCCTGGCAGACGAATCCCGTACCTTTGGTATGGAAGGTCTGTTCCGTCAGATCGGTATTTACGCACCGGAAGGCCAGAAGTACACCCCGGTCGATAAAGACCAGGTCATGTACTACCGCGAAACGGCCAATGGTCAGTTGTTGCAGGAAGGTATTAACGAACAGGGTGCTTTCAGCTCCTGGATTGCGGCGGCCACGTCGTACTCCAACAGCAACCGCATCATGATTCCGTTCTTCATTTACTACTCCATGTTCGGCTTCCAGCGCTTTGGCGATCTGGCCTGGGCAGCGGGTGACATGAAGGCACGCGGTTTCGTGCTGGGCGGCACTGCCGGTCGCACCACCTTGAACGGTGAAGGTTTGCAGCACGAAGATGGCCATAGCCATATTCAGTCCTCGCTGATTCCTAACTGCGTATCCTACGACCCCACCTTCGCTCACGAAGTGGCTGTCATCATGCAGCATGGTTTGAAGCGCATGGTTCAGGACCAGGAAGACGTGTACTACTACGTCACCCTGATGAACGAGAACTACGCTCAGCCCGGTCTGGTCGAAGGCGACGAAGACGGCATCCTGCGCGGTATGTACAAGTTCAAGTCCGTGGCCAAGGACAGCAAGCTGCGCGTTCAGCTGATGGGTTCGGGCACGATTTTGCGCGAAGTGATCGCAGCACAGGAACTGCTGGAAAAAGACTGGGGCATTGGCTCCGACGTTTGGAGCGTGACCAGCTTTACCGAACTGCGTCGTGATGGTCTGGATTGCGAACGCGCTGCGCTGTTGAATCCTGAAGGTAAGGATCTGCCCGTGCCTTACGTGACGACTCAACTGGCTAAAACGGACGGTCCTATCGTGGTCTCCACCGACTACGTCAAGGCCTTTGGCGACCAGATTCGTCCGTTCGTGCCTAAGGATCGCACCTTCAAAGTGTTGGGCACCGATGGTTTTGGCCGCTCCGACTACCGCTTCAAGCTGCGCGAGCACTTTGAGGTTGATCGTCACTTTGTGGTGCTGGCTGCTCTGCGCGCGCTGGCTGAAGACGGCAAGCTTCCGTTCAGCAAAGCGTCCGAGGCGATTGCCAAATACGGCATCAATCCTTCCAAGGCCAACCCGCAGCACGCATAAGGGACTGAACCATGAGCAATATCATTCAAGTCAAAATCCCGGATATCGGTGCTGACGACGCTGTCGAAGTGATCGAAATCCTGGTCAAGGAAGGCGAGACCATTGAGGTCGAGCAAAGTCTGATTACCGTGGAGTCCGACAAGGCCTCCATGGAAATCCCCTCGTCCGATGCTGGCGTGGTCAAGTCGATCAAGGTCAAGCTGGGCGACAAGGTTAAGGAAGGCAGTCTGGTTCTGGAACTTGAAGCCGCCGAAGGCGCGCAGGCCGCGCCTGCCGCTGAGCCTGCCAAGGCCGAAGCTGCTCCCGCTCCTGAAGCTGAAGCTGCGCCCGCAGCGGCTCCTGCCGCTGCCGCGGCAGCCCCGGCCGGTGGTGAACAGCAAGTTACCGTTCAAGTGCCTGACATTGGCGACGCCCGCGATGTGGACGTTATCGAAATCATGGTGCAAGTGGGTGACACCATTGAAGTGGATCAAAGCCTGATCACCGTGGAGTCGGACAAGGCTTCCATGGAAGTGCCGTCCTCCCACGCCGGTGTGGTGACGGCCATCAAAGTGAAACTGGGTGACAAGGTCAGCCAGGGTAGTGACATTCTGGAACTGACAGTGCAAGGAGCTGCTGCAGCCCCGGCACCAGCCAAGGCCGAGGCTGCTCCCGCCCCTAAAGCCGAACCTGCTCCTGCAGCAGCGGCCGCTCCTGCTGCCAGCTCCTCGGTGGTGGTCGGTGCTGGTGCGCCGGCTCCAGAGCGTGTTTCGCCCACTGCCGCTTTTGCGGAAACCGAAGGCTCCTTGCGCAATCTGCCGCATGCCTCGCCTAGCGTACGCAAGTTCGCTCGCGAGCTGGGTGTGGATCTGACCAAGGTTCATGGCTCGGGCGATAAAGGCCGTATTACGGCTGACGACGTGCGTGGCTTTGTGAAGCAGGTCATGGCGGGCGGCGCTGCTCCGGTTATTGCTGCCGGTACCGCTGCTCAAGTGGGCGGTCTGGATGTGCTGGCCTGGCCCAAGGTCGATTTTGCCAAGTTTGGCCCAGTCGAAACGCAGGCCCTCTCGCGCATCAAGAAGATTTCGGGCGCCAACCTGCATCGCAACTGGGTCATGATTCCTCATGTCACCAATAACGATGTGGCTGACATCACCTCTTTGGAAGCCCTGCGTAAAGAGCTGAACGAGGAATACAAGAAGTCCGGCGCTCGCGTCACCATGCTGGCTTTCGTCATCAAGGCTGCCGTAGCTGCCCTGAAGAAATTCCCCGAGTTCAACGCTTCGCTGGACGGCGACAATCTGGTGCTCAAGCAGTACTACCATATTGGTTTTGCAGCTGACACGCCTAACGGTCTGGTTGTGCCGGTTATCCGTGATGCCGACAAGAAAGGCATTCTGGACATCGCTCGCGAAACGGGCGAACTGGCTGCCGCTGCCCGTGATGGCAAGCTGAGCGCAGCCCAGATGCAAGGCGGTTGCTTCACCATTTCCTCGCTGGGCGGTATTGGCGGTACGGACTTCACACCCATTATCAATGCGCCGGAAGTGGCCATTCTGGGTCTGTCGCGTTCCTCCATGCAGCCAGTCTGGAATGGCAAGGAATTCGAGCCACGCCTGATGCTGCCTCTGTCCCTGTCCTACGACCACCGCGTTATCGATGGTGCCGCTGCCGCCCGTTTCAATGCCTTCCTGGCAACGATGCTGGCCGACTTCCGTCGCATCGCACTGTAAGGAGTTGTCATGAGTCTGATTGATCTGACGGTCCCGGATATCGGCGACTCCGGTGAGGTAGATGTCATCGAAGTGCTGGTGCAAGTCGGCGATACGGTCGAGGTCGAGCAAAGCCTGATCACCGTGGAGTCCGACAAGGCCTCCATGGAAATTCCTGCCGCTCAGGCAGGGGTGATCAAGGAGTTGCTGGTCAAAGTGGGTGACAAAGTCTCCCAGGGTTCGGCCATTGCCAAGATTGAAGCGTCCGAGAGCCAAGCCGCTCCCGCTGCAGCACCCGCTAAACAAGAAGAAGCGCCTAAAGCAGCGGCGGCTCCGGCCGCTGCCGCTCCGGCTGCGGCACCTGCTCCGCAGGCGGCCAGCCATCAGGGCGGCGCGGATGATTCCGTGGATGTGGTCGTTCTGGGCGCGGGCCCAGGCGGTTACAACGCGGCCTTCCGAGCGGCTGACCTGGGCCTGAAAGTGGCTCTGGTCGAGCGCTACAGCACCTTGGGTGGCGTGTGTTTGAATGTGGGTTGTATTCCTTCCAAGGCCTTGCTGCACACCGTAGCGGTCTACGAGGAAGCCAAGTCCCTGGCAACACACGGTATCAAGTTCGGTGAAGCGCAAATCGATATCGACGCGCTGCGCGATTACAAGAACAAGGTGATCGGCAAGCTGACCGGTGGCCTGGCTGGTATGGCCAAGGGCCGCAAGGTACAGGTTGTGGTCGGTAACGGCCAATTCCTGGACCCCAACCACATCGAAGTGACCGCCAACGACGGCACCAAGAAAGTGATCAAGTTCGGCTCGGCCATTATTGCGGCCGGTAGCCAGTCGGTAAAACTGCCATTCCTGCCTGACGATCCACGCGTGGTGGACTCCACCGGCGCGCTGGAACTGAAGTCTGTGCCCAAGCGCATGCTGATCGTGGGTGGTGGCATCATCGGTCTGGAAATGGGTACGGTGTACTCGGCTCTGGGTGCACGCCTGGACGTGGTGGAAATGCAAACTGGCTTGATGCCAGGAGCAGACCGCGACGTGGTCAAGGTGTGGGAGAAGATGAACAAGCACCGCTTTGATCACATGATGCTGGAAACCAGCACCGTGGCCGCCGAAGCGCGCGAAGATGGTATTTGGGTGACCTTCGAGGGCAAGAATGCTCCGGCCGAGCCGCAGCGTTACGACCTGGTTCTGCAAGCCGTGGGCCGTTCGCCCAATGGCAAGAAGATCGGTGTCGAGAAGGCCGGTGTGCAGGTGACAGATCGTGGCTTCATCCCGGTTGACAAGCAACAGCGCACCAACGTGCCGCACATCTATGCGATTGGCGACATTGTGGGTCAGCCCATGCTGGCACATAAGGCCGAGCACGAAGCGCACGTGGCTGCTGAAGTCATCGCCGGTGAAAAATCCTTCTTTGATGCCCGCGTGATTCCTTCGGTGGCTTACACCGATCCGGAAATCGCCTGGGTGGGTTTGACAGAAGATCAGGCCAAGAAAGACGGCATCAAGGTCGAGAAGGGCGTGTTCCCATGGGCTGCCTCGGGTCGTGCCATCGCCAACAACCGCGACGAAGGCTTTACCAAGGTTCTGTTCGATGCTGAAACCCACCGTATCGTGGGTGGCGGTATCGTCGGTACCAATGCGGGCGAGCTGATTGGCGAGCTGGTTCTGGCTATCGAAATGGGTGTGGACCCGGTCGATCTGGCCAAATCCATCCACCCGCACCCCACCTTGTGCGAGTCGGTCAGCAAGGCTGCTGCCGTCGCAGAAGGGACGTGCACGGACTTGCCACCCACACGTCGCAAGTAATACCAGTATTCGCCTGATAGTTAAGGCGTATTGGATCACGGCAGGTGCTATCATCAGCGCCTGCCGTTTTTATTTTGTAATTGGTGTTGTCCATGACTCATCCTGTTCTGAAAGCCGACTCCTCGCTGAGTGACTGGCTGTCCTATCTGGAAACTTTGCATCCCTCGGCCATTGATCTGGGCCTGGGCCGGATTCGCGAGGTTGCTCAACGTCTGAACATCAAACTGGATTCTGTCGTCATTACGGTGGGGGGCACCAACGGCAAAGGTTCGACCTGCGCCATGCTGGAAGCGATTTTGCTGGCCGCCGCGTACAAGGTAGGCGTGTACGCCTCTCCGCATCTGGTGCGCTATAACGAACGCATTCGCTTGAATGGCGAGATGGCCGAAGATGCGCAGATCACGGCGCAATTTGCCCGTATCAACGAAGCTCGTGGCGATCTGACCCTGACTTATTTTGAATTTTCCACGCTGGCTGCCTTGTTGCTGTTCCAGGAGCAGCGTGTTGATGTCGCGGTGCTGGAAGTGGGCCTGGGTGGTCGCCTCGATGCCGTCAACATCATTGATGCGGACTGTTCCATCATTACCAGCATTGATATCGACCATGCTGAGTACCTGGGCAATACCCGTGAACAGGTGGCCTGGGAGAAAGCCCATATTTTCCGTGCCGATCGTCCTGCGATCTGTGCCGACCCCGTGCCACCACAGACCATGCTGGATTACGCCAAGGAAATTGGTGCCCAATTGTGGCTGTTTGGCAAAGATTTCAACTATTCCGGCGACCGTCAGCAATGGGCTTACGGTGGCCGCAATCAGCGCCGCGCTGCCCTGGCTTACCCGGCCTTGCGTGGAGCGAATCAGCTGCTGAATGCTTCTGCGGCATTAGCTGCGCTGGAGTCGCTGCACCCACGTTTGGCTGTGCCTGCGCAAGCTGTACGTGCCGGCTTGCTGCGTGCTCACATGCCTGGCCGCTTCCAGATTCAACCTGGCCAGCCTTGTGTGATTTTTGACGTGGCCCACAATCCCCATGCGGCGGCTGCCTTGGCGCAGAACCTGGACAATATGCCGCCTTACCCCAAGACGATTGCCGTCGTGGGTATGTACAAGGACAAGGATGTGGACGGCGTGATCGCCCGCATGGCTACCCGTATCGACCACTGGATGTGTGCCAGTCTGGAAGGCCCACGCAGCATGTCGGGTGAAGAATTGGCCAATCATGTACGCGCTGTTCTGGCCAGTGGTCAGACGCCTGATGATGTGTTGGCACCCGAGGCCGAATCCGGCTCGCATCGCCCAGGTGTTCGGCCGGTTGCCCGCGCTTCGGTCAGTAAAGAGTCAGCGGTCGTATCCAGTTACAACAGTCCTCAGCTCGCTTACGAGGCGGCGTTAAAAGAGGCCAGTGACAATGATAGAATTGTCGTGTTTGGCTCGTTTGCGACAGTAGGACCAATACTTGAAGCCGCAAACGACCGTTCATCTTCCTGAATATCAGTAAGACTGCTTATTTCATAGGTCTAGGGCTCATGGGTTTATTTTCACGTAACGATACTTCCTCATCGTCGGGTCGCCGCGGCAGTGCTTCCAGCGATTCACAATTATCGGAACTGCGTGGACGGGCTCGCCGCCGTCTGATCGGTGCGCTGGCTCTGGTTCTGGCCGTCGTCGTGCTGGTGCCCATGCTGACCGCCGACAAGACCCCACCTGAGCCCGAGCAGTCTTTGGCCCTGGGGCCCATCGGTCAGACAACGGGGCAGGGCACGGTGCAGACTCGTCCTGGCGAGCTGGTGGTGCAAGAAGGCACGCCTGCTCCTGTCATCGAACAACCTGACGAGCCGCTGGTCACTGATCCTTCCACCAGTACCGACGGTGGTCTGGCCGTGGTCAATCCCGGTCTGGAAACTGATCCTGCTCCTGTCACGACACCTAGCACTCCCGCTGCGCCGCCGCCCGTGACCACACGTCCAGAGCCGCCCAAGCCGGTTGAGAAGCCCAAGCCTGTCGAAAAACCCAAGCCAAGCCCAGCGCCTGCACAAAATGGCCGTACCGATGACGGCTCCTACGCGCTGGCCCTGCTGGAAGGCCGTGTACCGAGTAAACCAGCCCCTGCTGCTGCTAAACCTGCTACGCAACAAGGCAACTTCATTTTGCAGATTGTCGCCTATTCCAACCAGAACGATGCCCAGTCGCGTCGTGATCAGCTGGTATCGGCCGGCGTGACCAATGCCTATGTAGAGACGGCACAAAGTGGTGGCAAGCCAACCTATCGTTTGCGTGTGGGGCCATTCCCCACCCGTGAAGCGGCTCAGGCAGCCCAGGCCCGCTTGCGCTCGCTCGGTTACGAGAACAGTTTTATCTCGGCTAAGTGAGCAGCTTCGACTATATCGTCCTTGGAATTGTGGGTGTATCAGGCCTTCTGGGCCTGATACGCGGATTGATCAAGGAAGTTCTTTCGCTCAGCGCCTATTTGCTGGCCTTCATGGCCGCAATCTGGTGGGGGCCACGCACATCAGGCTGGATACAAGTCTGGGTAGAAAACGGCTTATTACGTACGGCTTTGGCCTACGGAGCCGTTTTTTTTATGGTCTTGCTGCTGGTGGGCCTGTTGAACATGCTGTTGGCCAGCTTGATCGAGCAAACGGGTTTGACGCCCGCCGATCATGGCTTGGGCGGCCTGTTCGGACTGGCTCGCGGGGTGCTGCTGGTGCTGATTCTGGTCATCCTGGCCGGGCATACCGATTTACCTAAGGAACCGTGGTGGGAGCAGGCCAAGCTGGCCGAGCCTGCGATCCGCGCGGTGCAGTCGATTAAGGCCATGCTGCCGCCGTCTCTGGCAGAATGGCTGCCTTATTGAGAACACACTAACGGGAACCAATCATGTGTGGAGTTGTAGGGGTTGTTGCGCGCAGCCCTGTAAATCAGTTGATCTATGACAGTTTGCTCTTGCTGCAGCACCGCGGGCAGGATGCAGCGGGGCTGGCGACCTGGCACGACCAGTTCTTCAGCATGCACAAGGCATTTGGCCTGGTGCGGGACGTATTCCGTACCCGCAACATGCGCTCCTTGCCGGGCAATAGCGGTATTGGCCATGTGCGTTACCCCACGGCAGGCTCCAGCCAGAGCGTGGAGGAGGCGCAGCCGTTTTACGTCAACGCCCCATTTGGTCTGAGCTTTGTGCACAACGGCAATCTGACCAATTGGCGTGAGCTGCGTGAAGAACTGTTCACCATTGATCGTCGCCACATCAATACCAACTCGGATTCCGAGGTTCTGTTGAATGTGTATGCCCACGAGCTGCAACGCGCTGCCACGGGTCCTGAGCTGACTCAGGACGAAGTGTTTGAAGCCGTCGCTGCTGTGCACCGCCGTGCGCGTGGGGCTTATGCGGTAGTCTCGCAAATCGCCAATTTCGGTCTGGTGGCTTTCCGTGATCCGAACGGGATTCGTCCTTTGTGCCTGGGTCGTAATGTGACGCCCAAGGGTGAAGAATGGATGATTGCTTCCGAGTCCGTTGCCTTGACCGGTTGCGGCTTCGAGCTGGTCCGCGACGTTGAGCCCGGCGAGGCCATCATTGTGGATCTGGACGGTAATCTCAGCAGCCGCCAGTGCGCCGAGAACCCGCGCCTGAATCCCTGTGTCTTTGAGTATGTGTACTTCGCCCGCCCCGATTCCACCGTTGATGGTGTGTCGGTTTACGACGCCCGTTTGCTAATGGGGGAGTACTTGGCCGAGAACGTCGCCAAGAACCTGCGTCTGGCCGATATCGATGTGGTCATGCCTATCCCTGACTCGGCGCGTCCTTCGGCCATGCAGTTGGCAGCACATTTGAACCTGAACTACCGCGAAGGCTTCATCAAGAACCGCTACGTGGGCCGCACCTTTATCATGCCCGGTCAGGAAGTGCGCAAGAAGTCGGTGCGTCAGAAACTGAGTGCTATTCCCATGGAATTCCGCGGCAAGAACGTGCTGCTGGTGGATGACTCCATCGTGCGTGGCACAACGAGCCGCCAGATTGTGGATATGGCCCGTGCCGCGGGTGCGAACAAGGTGTTCTTTGCTTCGGCAGCGCCACCGGTCCGCTTTCCGAACGTGTACGGCATCGACATGCCTACGGTTTCCGAGCTGATCGCCACAGGTCGTGATGTGGATCAGGTTGCCAAGGAAATTGGTGTGGATGGCCTGGTTTATCAGGACCTGCACGATCTGGAGCAATCCTTGCGTGACTTGAACCCACGCTTTGCCGGCTTTGAGTCCTCCTGCTTTAGCGGCGAGTACGTTACGGGGGATGTGGACGAGGCGTATCTGAATCTGTTGGCAGAAGGCCGCAAAAATGGTCGTGAAGTGCCTGATGTAACGGACTGATAGCTTGATCTTGTGCCTGATTGGAAAAACCCGCTTTTATGGCGGGTTTTTTTGAATTTATGATTGCGGGGTGGTTTTGGATATTTTATTTTCAGGCTTTAATTATCAGCCTCTTATATAAATTAAACCTATTATTTTTTTATTTTTGATGATTTTATAATCTACGAATTAATTTCATATCATTTAATAATCGGCTTATATTTTCTTTGCTTCTTTCGATAAATCATGCGCCTTGGTGCGCATTCTATCTGGAATCAAAGATGAAAAATCCAAGTAAAGATAGCGAGTCTGATCAGGCATTAACAGATCCTGATCCCACTGAGCAGATTCCAGTCAGTATTCAATCTGGTATCGAATTTCCTGCCTTGCATCATTTGCTGGAGCAGGCCCTGGAGCAAAACCGGGTGATGGGTGCCGTGGTGCTGGTGGCTTACCAAGGTGAACTGATATTTCGTTTTAGTGGTGGTTGGGCGAATAAGGAGCTGGCCCAAGCCATGCATGAAGATACGGTCTTCAGTTTGGGGTCCTTGAGCAAGACAATCAGTTCCTGGCTGGCCTTGCGTTTGATTGAGCTGGGACTGCTTTCTTTGAAAGATAGGATCACGCGCTATCTTCCCCATTTCGGCCCCAGTTTCAATTCTATTTGTCCACCTATTTCCATTCATCAATTGCTGACTCACACATCGGGGCTTAGTTATCGTTTTATTGATGGTGAGCAGAGTGCCTACGCTCACGCCCAGGTAAGTGATGGGCTGGATGATCCAGAGCTGAGCTGGCAAGAGAATTTTCGACGTATTTGCTCCGTACCACTACGTTTTGCACCGGGTACGGGCTGGCGTTACTCCTTGGGAGTGGATGTGGTGGGGCAGGCTTTGCAAATTGCTTCGGGACGGGGCTTGTCGGAGTTACTGGAGGACAGCATTAGTCGTCCCTTGGGCTTGAGACATTGTTCCTTTTACAAGCACGATGATTTTCAGATGGCCATGTCGTATCAAAATCATGAGACTTGCTTGACGCGGGTGGATGGTGCGTTGGATCTGGGTATCGGCGTGCTGCGGTTTGATGAGCAGAGCCTGTCACAGCGCTCCAGGCCGATCTATGCGGGGGCATCCATGCTTGGGTCCGGGGCAGATTTGATGCGCATACTTCTGGCTTTGCGAAATGGGAGTTTGCTTTCCAAACCGTATTGCGAAGCGCTGTTTACCGATCATGTGCCATATTCTGCCAAATGCATGTGGCCAAATTGGGGCTATACCTACGGGGCCGCCATTTCACGACAGCCGCCTGAGCGGACCATGCCGATGTCTGCTGGAAGCTTGCAGTGGGTCGGTGCATTCGGGCAGAAGTGGATGTTTGATCGACAGCAGGATCTCATCATTGTCAGCATGACCAATACCGCTCCAGAAGGCCTGTTTGGTGCATTTCCGGATCAGGTTCGTGATGCTGTTTATACCGATTTGGGTTTGATGCCTGATTGAGCGGGATGGAACAAAAAAGCCCTGCTGGAAGGCAGGGCTTCACGGCTGTAGTGGCTGCCCAGGCGCTCAGGCCCCTCGTCGCTTGAACAGCGTCAGCAACAAACCCAGGCCCAGGATCACAAATAGCGCCAAGCTCCAGTAAGCGTATTCAATCCCCAGCAAAGGTTGGCGTGCATCCATGCAGGAGGCATAAATACCAAATAGCCAAGGCAAGCCGCTTTCCAGGCCGGACTGGGTGATGAAGCGATCGGCAAAGGTCTGGTCGCAGCTGAACAGGTGCTGCGCGACCGATACCTGGTACCAGGCAGCCAGAATGCCACCTACTGAGGTAGCCAGACCCAGCAAGCTGGCGACGGTAGAGCTGCGCTGATGCCCCAGTTGACGCAACACACCAGCAACCAGGCTGAATACGCCCAACACAATGAAAATCAGGCGTTGCAGGACGCACCAGGCGCAAGGTGGGATGCTGAATACATGCTGGGAAAGCAGTGCAATGCCTACGCCGGAAAAGGCGAGCAGGGCGATCAGGTAGTAGGGTGCAGCGGACTGGCGGGAGGATGCGGCCATGGTATCAAGAGGAACTTAAAGAATGAAAGGTAGATGCTTCGTGCAGCAAACCCAGGAAAAGTTCATGGAAACCGGCCCAGGTAATCTGCACGCCCAGGCATAAGAGAATAAAGGCGGACAGGCGCATCACGACAGCCGTGCCATTTTTACCCAGTTTGTACAGGAATTGCGATGCAAAACGTAAGGCCAGAAACACGATAAAACTGGCCGCAGCAATAGCTGGCAGCGCGCCAGCCAGCTTGCTCATGGTGCCGGTGACCGAGTTGTCATGCAAGGTCGCCCCTACCGTCAGTGCTGCAGACAAGGAGCCGGGGCCGCAGAGCATGGGGAAGGTCAGGGGGTAGAAGGCTTTGGAGCGAATCTGTTCCCAGGAGTAGGACTCGGCCATGTTCTGGGCGTGCGCCGCATCAAAGTCCGAGGCGTTGATCAATCGCCAGGCCGTGCCTATGACCAGCAAGCCCCCGCCAATACGAATGATGGGCAGGGAAATGCCAAAGAAATTCAGCACGATATTGCCCGCCACCATGGCAATGGCCAGCATGATGAAAATATTGATGGCGACTTTCTTGGCAAGGCGGGCACGGTCAGGCACGCTGGCGCCTTCGGTCAGGGTCAGAAAGATGGGGGCAGCCGCAGGCGGGTTCAGCATGGGCAATAGCGTCGCCAATGCAAACAGGAAGCTGCGGCTGACATCAGAAAATACGGAGGAGATTTCCATTAAGACGGGGTGGCTTGTTGAGAGAGGGCTAAACGTACATCGCGCTCCAGGCGCAATTGATTACGGTTTTGTTCCAGTGCGGCACCACTCAGGATAAAGACGTCTTCCACGCGGTCGCCCAAGGTCATGACTTTGGCGGAGCGTAGCTGCACGTCGTGGTGCTCGAATACTTGGGCGAGACTGTACAGCAAACCGCGCCGGTCTGTGGCACTTAGCGTCAAAATCCAGTCCTGACCCTGTTCATCCTGGCGCAGGTCCACGGTGGGTTGAATGGGGAAGACGCGGGCCCGGCGGGAGCGTATGTCGCGGTAGTGGTCGTGGGGGTGCTCGTTGGGGAGCCAATCCTGCTGAAGTGCCTGGCACAGCTCGGTTTCGATCAGCAAGGGATCGCGTCGCAGGGCGTGATCGTAGGTGGGCAGCATCACGACAAAGCTGTCCAGTGCCCAGCCGTGGCGAGTCGTGTAAATGCGTGCGTCCTGGATGCTGACGGCCTGGCTGTCAAAGTAGCGACAGATGCGCAAGAACAGGCGGCTGGCGTCCTTGGTGTAGACCAGCACTTGCAGCGCATCGGTTTGTCCGGCGGGACGTATGCGCACCACCGGTGTCGGGCTGTGAGACTGGTGGTAGAGCTGGATGGTATGCCAGGCGATTTCGCTGGCGTCGTGGCGCAGGAAATAGGGCTTGTCCAACCATTGCCAGAAGTCCTCGCGAGCTTCGTCCAGCAGACCGGCCAGGCGAATTTCGCCAGCGGCGTCACGCTTGCGTTGATCCAGTACGGACACGCCATCCTTGGCCTGCCGTCCCAAAGCTGCCAGTGACAGCTTGTACAGGTCTTCCAGCAGCTTGCCTTTCCAGGAGTTCCATACCGTTGGGCTGGTGGCCCGAATGTCGGCGACAGTCAGCAGGTACAGGGCAGTCAGGCGGCGTTCCGTACCTACGGTCTGCAGAAACTGGAAAATGACATTCGGGTCGCTCAAATCGCGTTTCTGAGCCACTTGCGACATGGTCAGGTGCTCGCGCACCAAAAACACCACCAGTTCTGCGTCTACCGGCATCAAGCCGTGATCCTGGCAAAATGCCAAGGCGTCCTGCGCACCCAGCTCGGAGTGGTTGCCGCCGCGTCCCTTGGCAATGTCGTGAAAGAGGGCGGCAATATACAGTAGCCAGTGGCGATCAAAACCGCTCATCAGCTGATTGGCCATGGATAGCTCTTCGCTGTGCTCGGCCATGGTGAAGCGGCGTAGATTGCGTATGACCTTTAGCGTGTGCTCGTCTACGGTGTAAGCGTGAAACAGGTCGTGCTGCATTTGTCCGACGACGCGTCGAAATACCGGCAAATAGCGTGGCAGCAGGTTCAGCAGATTCATCAGCCGCAAGGTATGCACGATGCCTTTGTTCTGCTGCAGGATTTCCAGAAACAGACGTCGATTCCGGGGCTCGGCCCGGAACTTGGCATCGATCAGGCGGCGGGCGTGCCAGAGGGCTCGCAAGGTGTCGGCTTTCAGGCCACGCAGATTGGGCTGTTGCTGCAAATGCAGCATGGCTACAAAAATCAAAGAGGGATCTTGCTCGAAGCCATCAGGCTGACGCAGTTCCAGCTGTCCATGATGAATCTGGAAGTGGCTGTCCAGAATCAGCGGTTCCTGATCGGTTTGCGGGAACAGGTGCTCCTCGATGCTGCGCATCAGGATCAGATTGAGCTGGCTGACAATCTTGGCGGCCCAGTAGTAACGCTGCATCAGCAGTTCGCTGGCGCGTCGGGTGGCCGTGGGTTGAAAACCGTAAATGTCAGCCAGACGTGGTTGCAGGTCAAACAGCAGTCTGTCTTCGGCGCGGCCAGTCAGTAGATGAAGCTCAATGCGCAGACGCTTGAAGGCTTCTTCCACGCGTTGCAGAGCTTTCAGCTCGGATTGCGTCAGTAGTTCGGATTGCGCGACATCCACCCAGCTGCGTCCCAAACCGGCTGCCCGTGCCATCCAGAGCAGCACCTGCAGGTCGCGCAAGGCGCCAGGAGACTCTTTGCAATTGGGTTCCAGGGAGTAGGGGGTGTCTTGCAGATGTGCATGACGCTGCTGCTGTTCGGCCTGTTTGGCCAGGAAGAAAGCCTGCGGGTCCAGCTGGCTTTGCAGTTGCTGTTGGGCATGGCGTAGCAGCAATCGGGAACCCGCCAGCCAACGGCTTTCCAGCAAGGCGGTTTCGGTGGTGATGTCCTGGCTGGCTTGTTCCAGGCATTGGGCGGGCGTGGCCACATTATGGCTGGGAGCCAGACCTATATCCCACAAGGCGGCGACCAGAGCCTGAATTCGGTCTATATCCTCTGCATTGGGCTCGCGCTGCAACAGGATCAGCAAGTCCACATCCGAATGTGGATAAAGCTCCCCGCGACCATACCCCCCCAAGGCCGCCAGGCTGGCTTGGCGGGGCAGGGGGTAACGGACCAGAAGTTCACGCAGACCTTGGTCGCAAATCTGGCACAGGCTTTTGAGCAGGCGATCGCAATGCAGGTCTTGCCTGAAGCGCTCGTAGGCCCTGGCCCGGCGGCAAGCAATTCTGTCGCGAAGCTGGGCCAGGAAAGACATGGTTCAGGCCTTGTTGATGATGGCTGGAGGGGCAGGCATGCCGGGCGAGACGGTCAGCACTTCGTAGCCGGTATCGGTTACCAGCACCGCGTGCTCCCATTGGGCCGACAGGCTGTGGTCGCGTGTCACCACGGTCCATTGGTCAGCCAGCGTGCGCAGTTCGCGACGACCGGCGTTGATCATGGGCTCGATGGTGAAAATCATGCCGGGTTCCAGTTTTACGCCGGTGCCGGGTTTGCCGTAGTGCAGCACTTGCGGATCCTGGTGAAACTTCTGGCCCACACCATGGCCGCAGTATTCGCGCACAACGGAAAAACCTTGTTTTTCAGCGTGTTGCTGAATGGCGTGGCCGACATCACCCAGGGTGGCGCCGGGTTTGACTTGATCAATACCCAGCCACATGCATTCGTAGGTGGTTTCAGTCAGGCGGCGGGCCAGGATGCTGGGCTCGCCCACGTAGTACATACGGCTGGTGTCGCCAAACCAGCCGTCTTGAATAATGGTGACGTCCATATTCAGAATGTCGCCATTTTTCAACACTTTATCGCCGGGGATGCCGTGACAGATGACGTGGTTGACGGAGGTGCAAATAGAGCCTGGAAAGGGTGGGTAGCCAGGAGGCGCGTAGCCTACGGTGGCAGATTTGACCCCCAGTTCATTGATGCGCTCCATGCACAGGCGATCCAGTTCGCCGGTCGTGACACCTGCTTTGACAAAGGGAGTCAGGTAATCAAGGATGGATGCCGCGGTCTGGCAAGCAGCGCGCATTTTTTCGAGATCAGTGGGGTCTGTGACGAGAATACTCATAGCAACTTGAACAGGTCTATTGAAAAATAGTAGAATTATAGGCTTTTGTGAATTTTGCAGTTACGCTCCGTCCCGTTTGGGGGGATCATGTGTCGCGGAACACCGCGCCAAATTTGGGCTTTCCTGGTTTGACCAGTTTTTCTTGGGCCGCCTGAATTTTCAGGCTGGATGAGCCAAGCCAGGCATCAGGAAATCGTGTCCCAAGATTGGAAGAAGCCTCGGGCCATGGCCCGTCAGCAAAAACACGCAGAATTCACAACACATACAGGGTCAACACGATGACAAGCGTTGCGAAAGCAACAGGGCAGCAGCCCGGTTCTTGTTCAAGTGATGCTGACCAAGCAATCCTCTAGGATACACCTGCGAACAGTACCCTGTATGCAGGCGGTAGCCAGAAAAGTTTCAGGCTCGGGCCCGGATGGCAGATATCTTGTCTGCCTGCAGGCGTGAGTCCGTTGCAGTGCAGGCGTTCGCTCATGCTGGGCAACGTTTTTATAGTTGTAAATCGCGTGACTGTCCGTCTCGGGGTGTCTGGAATGCAGCACAGGCTGCGGCCCTTACCGGATACCGGGCAGTTACAAGACCAAACCCTTGGAGAACTTTATGTCTTTAATGCGTGAAATGCTGGAAGCTGGTGTGCACTTTGGCCACCAAACCCGTTACTGGAACCCCAAGATGGCTCCGTTCATCTTCGGCCAGCGTAACAACATCCACATCATCAACCTGGAAAAAACGGTTGTTCAGTACGAAGAAGCAACCAAATTCGTGCGTCAACTGGCTGCCCGTGGTGGCAACGTGCTGTTCGTAGGCACCAAGCGCGCTGCTCGCGAACTGGTGGCTGCTGAGGCCGAACGTTGCGGTATGCCTTACGTCGACAGCCGCTGGTTGGGTGGCATGATGACCAACTTCAAAACGGTCAAGACTTCCATCAAGCGTCTGAAAGAAATGGAAGCTCAGATGGCTGAAGGTCGTCTGGAAACCATGAGCAAGAAAGAAGCCTTGATGTTCGAACGCGAACTGGAAAAGCTGAACAAGGCCATCGGCGGTATCAAGGACATGAACAACCTGCCTGACGCCCTGTTCGTGATCGACGTTGGCTACCACAAGATTGCCGTGGCTGAAGCCCGCACTCTGGGTATCCCTGTGGTGGCCGTGGTTGACACCAACCACTCGCCAGAAGGTCTGGATTACGTGATCCCTGGTAACGATGACTCGGCCAAGGCTATCGCTCTGTACGCCCGTGGCATGGCTGACGCCGTGCTGGCTGGCCGCGAACAGAACCTGAACGGTCTGGTTGAAGAAATCGCCGCTGACGAAGAGTTCGTCGAAGTTCAGGCTGACACCCAGGAGTAACAGGCTCACCGCTGTCTGCCAGACACCATCAGTTGTCATGGCAGACAGCTACAGTGATCCTTCGTATCGCCCCGGCTTGCCGGGGCATGTTCTACAGAATTGGAGAAAACCGTGGCTCAAATCACCGCATCGATGGTTAAAGAATTGCGCGAGAAAACCGACGCGCCCATGATGGAATGCAAAAAAGCACTGACCGAAGCCGACGGCGATATGGCACGTGCTGAAGAAATCTTGCGCGTGAAGCTGGGCAGCAAGGCTAGCAAAGCAGCTACCCGCGTTACCGCTGAAGGCCTGGTTTCTGTTTACATCGCTGACGATGCCAAGACCGGCTCCGTAGTTGAAGTTAACTGCGAAACCGACTTTGTTGCCAAGAACGATGACTTCATCGGCTTTATCAACGACGTCGCCCAACTGGTCGCCAAGAACAACCCGGCAGATCTGGCCGCTTTGGCTGAACTGCCACTGGCCGACAGCAATGTCGAGACCGTGCGCGCTGCTCTGGTTGGCAAAATTGGTGAAAACATCTCTATCCGTCGCTTCCAGCGCTACGAAACAGCCGGCCAACTGGCCAGCTACGTTCACGGTGGCAAGATCGGCGTATTGGTTGATTTCGCCGGTGGTGACGAAGAAGTGGGTAAAGACCTGGCCATGCACATCGCCGCGACTCGTCCTAAAGCCATGGACGCTTCGGGTGTTGACGCTGCCGAGATCGAAGCCGAGCGCTCCGTGGCTGCTCAGAAAGCCGCTGAATCGGGCAAGCCTGCTGACATCGTCACCAAAATGGTTGACGGCGCTGTTGCCAAGTTCCTGAAAGAAGTGACTCTGTTGAGCCAGCCTTTCGTCAAGAACGACAAGCAAAGCGTGCAGCAAATGCTGGACGAGAAAAAAGCATCGATCGCTGGCTTTACCCTGTACGTTGTGGGTGAAGGCATTGAGAAGCGTGTTGAAGATTTCGCCGCTGAGGTAGCTGCCGCTGCCGGTCAAGCCTAATCTAGCTTGTTTTTTCAGGGCAGGCACCGTAGTGGCGGTGCCTGCCCTGCTGCTTTACACTCTCTTCTGTCTTCGTCACTTGGAATCCCACCCATGACTACCCCTCATTACAAACGTGTTCTGTTGAAGCTCTCCGGCGAAGCGCTGATGGGCGAGGACTCGTTCGGTATTAATCGCAGCACAATCATTCGCATGACGGAGGAGATCGCCCAGGTTGCCCAGTTGGGGGTACAGCTGGCTATCGTGATTGGCGGGGGCAATATCTTTCGCGGCATCGCTCCAGGTGCCCAGGGCATGGATCGTGCGACAGCCGACTACATGGGCATGATGGCTACCGTCATGAATGCGCTGGCCTTGCAAGATGCCTTGAAGCACCGTGGCCTGGATGCCCGTGTGCAATCTGCCCTGAATATTGAGCAGGTCGTAGAGCCTTACATTCGTCCCAAGGCACTGCGTTACCTGGAAGAAAACAAAGTTGTTATTTTTGCAGCCGGTACGGGCAACCCGTTCTTTACCACCGATACGGCAGCAGCCTTGCGCGGCGCCGAAGTGGGTGCGGAAATCGTACTGAAAGCGACCAAAGTCGACGGCATCTACAGTGCCGATCCCAATAAAGACCCAGGTGCGACGCGTTACTCGCGTATCAGCTTTGATGAGGCTATCGTACGCCGTCTGGAAGTGATGGACGCGACCGCCTTTGCCTTGTGTCGCGATCAGAAACTGCCGATCAAAGTGTTCTCCATCAACAAGCCCGGCGCCTTGACGCGCGCGGTCTCTGGTGAAGATGAAGGCACCCTGGTTCACGTTTAAAGTTATAGGAATTTAGTCCATGAGTCTTTCCGAGATTAAAGCATCGACCGACAGCCGGATGGGTAAGTCCCTCGAGTCTCTCAAGACAGGCCTGGCCAAAATTCGCACTGGCCGTGCTACTGCAGGCTTGCTCGATCACATTCAGGTTGAGTACTACGGCTCCATGGTGCCGGTCAGCCAGGTGGGCAACATCACGGTGGTGGATGCTCGCACGCTGAACGTGCAAGTGTGGGAAAAGCATATGGCTGGCCCGATTGAAAAAGCCATTCGTGACAACGAGTTGGGTCTGAACCCCATCTCGATGGGCGAGAGCATTCGTGTGCCCATGCCTGCGCTGACCGAAGAGCGCCGTCGCGATCTGGCCAAAGTGGTGCGTGGCGAAGGCGAAGATGCCAAGGTCGCCATTCGCAACCTGCGTCGTGACGCCAATGACACGCTCAAAAAGCAAGTCAAGGACAAGGAAATCTCCGAGGACGACGAGCGTCGCGCCCAGGACGAAATCCAGAAGCTGACCGACAAGTATGTGGCTGAAGTCGACAAGCTGATCGCCCAGAAAGAAGCCGAGATCATGACGGTCTAACGGCTTTTGCACAGGTGGCTAGGTGATTTCTTTCAGTTCTACCCAAACTATTCCGGAACACGGTCAGGTTCCTGGCCACCTGGCGATTGTCATGGACGGCAATGGACGATGGGCAACCCGTCGTCTTTTGCCACGCACGGCAGGGCACTTGCGTGGTGTGCAAACCGTCCGGCGTATTGTCGAGGCCTGTGGCGAGCTCGGCGTGCGTTATTTGACCCTGTTTGCTTTCAGCTCCGAGAACTGGCGACGCCCTCCTGAAGAGGTGTCTCTGTTGATGGGGCTGTTCGTCAAGATGCTGCAAAAAGAAGTGGCAACACTGAAAAAAAACGGCGTCCGACTTCATATTATTGGTGAGCTATCCGCATTTAGCGAAGAATTGCGCGGGCTGATTGCCGATGCAGAAGAACAAACGCGTGATAACGACACCTTGCATTTGACGATTGCCGCCAATTACGGTGGTCGTTGGGATATTTTGCAGGCGACCCGAAAGGCCTTGGCTGCCAATCCCCATTTGGTCGATCATCCTGAACAACTGGATGAGGCCATGTTCAGTCCCTATTTGGCGATGTCTTACGCCCCCGAACCGGATCTTTTCATCCGCACGGGCGGAGAGCGCCGCATTTCCAATTTTTTGATCTGGCAGATGGCCTATACCGAACTGTACTTTACAGACGCGTACTGGCCGGATTTTGACCGGGCGCAGCTGGAGCAGGCCTTCGAGTGGTATCGTGGGCGCGAGCGGCGCTTTGGGCGCACCAGTGCCCAGGTGCAGGGTAGCCCCGCGCCTTGACGGAGCCTTATCTATGTTGAAACAACGAGTCATCACCGCCCTGATCCTGCTGGTCATTCTGGGCGCGGCCATGCTTGTCCCCGTGCGCTGGCCATTGCTGGCTATTTTTGTCCTGATGAGTACGCTGGCTTGCTGGGAATGGGAGCGCCTGAGTTTGACCCAGGAGCAGCAGCGTTGGGCCTGGCCCCTGGCCATGCTCAACGGTGCCTTGATGCTGTGGCTAAGCGTGCACTGGTATCACACCGGCCCGCAAGGGCAGGCGGCCGATTTGGTCTACCGTGGTCTGGTGCCCCTGATGGCGGTCTTGTGGGTCGTCGGCGCTACCGGGCTGGTGCTGCAAGCTCAGGCCACACAGCGTGCGCAAGGGGTCTTGCTCAGCGTGATGGGTGTACTGGCTCCTTTGGTTGCCTGGGCCAGCCTGTATCTGTTCCTGCATACGCAGGGCATTGTCTATGTGCTCTCCTTGCTGGTCCTGATCTGGGTGGCAGACATCGCTGCTTATTTCGCTGGACGTGCCTTCGGTAAAGCCAAGCTGGCCCCGCGTGTCAGCCCTGGCAAGACCTGGGCTGGAGCGCTCGGTGGTATGGTTGCCGCTGCTGCATGGATGTTGATCAGCGCAAATTGGGCCGGCAGTTTCGGTGCCGATGTGCAGCAGCGCTGGGGCTGGGTCGCCACGGCTGCTTTGGGCCTTGCGCTGGCGGCTCTGTCTATCGTGGGTGACTTGTTCGAGTCCCTGCTCAAGCGTCGTGCCGCTGTTAAAGATTCCAGTCAATTATTGCCCGGTCATGGTGGGGTGTACGACCGTATCGACGCCTTGCTGCCGGTTGCTCCCGTGGCCTTGCTGCTAAGTGGGGCGTGGCTCTTTTAGTCCTGCGTGGATTCAAAGTGTTTGCGTCAAGGAAGAACTCATGAGTTTCCAGCATGTATGTGTGTTAGGGGCCACTGGCTCTATTGGTATCAGCACACTGGATGTGATTGCTCGTCATCCCGATCGGATGGCGGTTTATGCCGTGAGCGGCCACACTCGCATGGAGCTGTTGGCCGAGCAAGCTCGTAACAGCGCAGCCCGTGTTGTCCTCGTGCCGGATGAAGCTGCGCGTAGCCGCTTTCTGGCCGCGTGGCAGGGCGGTGCCTTGCCAGAGATTCGGGTAGGTGCTCAGGCGCTGGCCGACACGGCTGCCGATCCGCAAGTCACTACTGTCATGGCCGCGATTATCGGCGCCGCAGGTTTGCCCTCGGCCCTGGCCGCTGCACGTGCTGGCAAGCGTGTGCTGCTGGCTAATAAAGAGGCGCTGGTTGCCGCAGGTCGTATCTTCATGCAAGCCGTGCAAGAGGGTGGGGCGCAGTTGATGCCCATTGACTCTGAGCACAGCGCCATCTACCAATGCCTGGCGGGTGAGCTGCCGCCAGAACCCGGTCAGCCAGTTGCGGCTCTGCGCCGTCTTCTGGTAACCGCTTCCGGTGGACCTTTCCGCTCGCGCAATCTGTCCGAGCTGGAGGGAGTGACCCCCGAGCAGGCCTGCGCGCATCCTAACTGGAGCATGGGCCGCAAAATTTCGGTGGACTCGGCCACCATGCTGAATAAAGGTCTGGAAGTAATCGAGGCGCATTGGCTGTTTTCAGTGCCTGTTGACCAGATTGATGTGGTGGTGCATCCGCAAAGCGTGATTCACTCCATGGTCGAGTACATAGACGGTTCCGTCATGGCGCAATTGGGTCAGCCTGACATGCGTACGGCGATTGCCTACGGTCTGGGCTTTCCGGAGCGTTTGTATAGCGGCGTAGGCTTGCTGGATCTGGCCACAATGGGACGTCTGGATTTTGAGCAGCCCGATTTTCTGCGTTTCCCCTGTTTGCGACTGGCCTATGATGCCTTGCGCAGCAGTCAGGCCGCCTGCGTAACCTTGAACGCCGCCAATGAAATCGCCGTAGACCGCTTCCTGGAGCGGCAGATTGGCTATACTCAGATTCCGGCTGTGATCGAGCATTGTCTGGACAAGCTCAATGGCCGTGCCAGCCAGGCCTTGGATGCTCTGGACGGGGTCTTGGAGCTCGATAGCGAAACCCGTTCGCTGGCGCTGGATTACTGTCGAAGCTCTGCGCGTATTTAACAGGACTTAACATGCTCTTTACCGTGCTGGCTTTCTTGGTGGCGTTGGGCGTGCTCGTGACCTTTCACGAGCTGGGCCACTACTGGGTGGCCCGTCGTTGCGGGGTACGGGTAGAGCGGTTTTCGATTGGTTTTGGCAAGGTGTTGTACCGCCGTTCTGACAAGAATGGCACCGAATGGGCCGTCTCGGCCTTGCCCTTGGGCGGCTACGTCGCCATGCAAAATGATCCGCCTGCTCATGCCACGCAGGCGCAGATCGACGAATCTTTCAACCACAAACCCCTGCGACAACGCGCCGCGATTGTGCTGGCGGGCCCGATGGCCAACCTGATTCTGGCCGTGGTGATCTATGCCTTTGTGGGCTTGCTGGGTACTCAAGAGCCTATTGCGCAAATTGGCCCTGTTCCAGAAGGTACACCCGCCGCACAAGCTGGTTTCGAGGCTGGAGATCGCCTGATCTCTGTCGATGGCAAGCCGGTGGACTCCTGGTTGCAGGCGCGTTGGGCCTTTATGGATGCCTTGTCCTCGGGTGGCGAGCTGGAAGTGGGCGTCAAGGACCCGCTTGGACAGGAAAAAAATCGTTACTTGAGATTACCGGCGGGCGAGATTTTGCCAGACGGGCAGGACTTGATGGCCCAGGCAGGATTGATGCTGCGTCCGGCGCGATCCATCGTCCAAGAGGTGTTTAAAGATACGGCAGCCGAACAGGCAGGCCTGCGGGAGGGTGACCTTATTATCCGGCTGGATGATTTGATCGAGCCCGGGATCACGGCTTTCGTTCAAAAGGTGCAACAATCCGCAGGCAAGACACTGGAGCTTGAAGTGCTGCGGGACGGCGAAATTCAACGCCTGCTCCTCGCTCCTGAAGGTGATGCCAATGCGCAGGGGCGTATCGGTGCAAAAGTGGCTATGGATATGCCCATGACACTGGTGCGTTATGGGCCGATCGAGAGCGTGGAACGCGGATTTACCCGTACCGGGCAGACCTTCTGGTTCTCTTTGAAGATGATCGGGCGCATGATTACGGGGGAAGTCTCTGTACGTAATGTCAGCGGGCCGGTTACTATTGCGGATTATGCGGGCCAGACAGCACGTATTGGCTTGATCGCCTACCTGAATTTCCTGGCCTTGATCAGTATTAGCATCGGTTTACTGAATTTGTTGCCCGTACCTATGTTGGACGGGGGACATCTACTGTACTATGCCATCGAAGCTGTGCGCGGCAAGCCCGCTTCGGAGCGTATGATGCTTGTCGGTCAGCGCCTGGGCCTGGCCTTGTTGGCCCTGCTGATGAGTATTGCTTTTTTTAATGACATCACCCGCCTTTTCAGTTGAGGGCGGGTGGCATACAATTTCCAACCATTTGACCGACCAAGGATTGTCCAGGATGTCGTTTAGCCGGAAACCTACTTTTGCGTTGCGTGTTCTGCCCGTATTGGTGGCAAGTCTGCTTGCTCCCGCCTTGGCGAATGCATTTGCACCGTTTGTCGTGCGCGATATTCAAGTCAACGGCATCCAGCGGGTCGACCCCGGCGCCGTGTTCTCGTCCTTGCCTGTCAAGGTCGGTGAGTCCTTCTCGGAAGAGCAGGCCGCAGACGCGATTCAGCGTTTGTACGCCACAGGCTTTTTCAGCGACGTGCAAATTGACACCAGCACCAATGTGCTGATCGTCAACGTCAAAGAGCGCCCAACCATCGCGTCGGTGTCCTTTAATGGCATGCGCGAGTTCGATGCGAAGAATATTACCAACTCCCTGGCTCAGGTAGGCTTTGGAGAAGGCCGGGTTTTTGACCGTTCCATGCTGGAACGTGCCGAATTCGAGCTGAAACAACAATACCTGTCCAAGGGCAAGTACGGTGTGGAAATCACACCTATTATCACGCCCTTGCCACGTAACCGCGTCGGTGTCAGCTTTGACATCTTTGAAGGTGGTCTGGCCAAGATCAAGGAAATCCGCATCGTCGGTACGGAAGCCGTCTCGCAAGGTGACTTGCTCGATCAGATGGAACTGACGACTTCGGGCATGATGACCTGGTACACCGGTACCGATAAGTACTCCCGCGAGAAGCTGGAAGGCGATATGGAGCGCATCCGCTCCTACTACCTGAATCGCGGCTTTCTGGAGTACTCCGCCGAGGCTCCTCAGGTTTCGATTTCCCCGGATCGCAAAGATATTTTCATCACCTTGACCATCCACGAAGGCCAGCCCTACAAACTGAGCAGTGTCAAGCTGGCGGGTGATCTGCTGGGTCTGGAGGACAAGATCCAGCCTCTGGTGCAGCAGAAAGAAGGCGAGGTCTTCTCCTCGGACAAAACCAGCGCCACTGTGAAATCGATTACCGAATACCTGGGTGGCCTGGGTTATGCGTTTGCCAATGCCAACCCGAATCCGGTTCTGGATCGCGAAAATCACACGGCTGACTTGACCT
This sequence comes from Alcaligenes sp. PF14, assembly GCF_037150615.1. Classification (NCBI taxonomy): domain Bacteria; kingdom Pseudomonadati; phylum Pseudomonadota; class Betaproteobacteria; order Burkholderiales; family Alcaligenaceae; genus Alcaligenes; species Alcaligenes sp. PF14. The sequence goes on from NZ_JBAGRS010000008.1 coordinate 32,122, forward strand.
TCTACGTCGATCCCGGTCGTCGCGTGTATGTGCGTCGTATCGAGGTGGGCGGAAACGTCCGTACCCGTGATGAAGTGGTACGTCGTGAAATGCGTCAGCAAGAAGCGGCCTGGTATGACTCGGACGCCATCAAGTTCTCGCGTGACCGTATTGACCGTCTGGGCTACTTCAATGAAGTGGACGTGAACACCAAGCCTGTGCCTGGTTCGCCTGACCAGGTCGACGTAAACGTGGACGTGAAAGAAAAGCCCACCGGCTTGGTTAACCTGGGTATTGGTTACGGCTCCACTGACAAGCTGATGTTGTCGGCAGGTATCAGCCAGGACAACATCTTCGGTAGCGGTAATAGTCTGTCCTTGCAGGTCAATACCAGTAAGGTGAACCGTGCGGCGGTGATCAGCCACACCAATCCTTTCTGGACGGGTGACGGCATCAGCAAAACCACCTCGATTTACTACCGTCGTACCACGCCTTACCAGTCCAATGATGGTTGGGGTGATTACCAGAACACCGCCATTGGTGCGGGCTTGAACTTTGGCGTGCCTATTTCCGAGTACGACCGTATTTTCATGGGTGTGAACTTTGAGCAGAACAAGCTCTCACGCCTGAGCCCCCAGTACACGCCACGTGCCTATCAGGATTATGTGAACGAGTACGGTGAGCGCACCAATACGTTTATTTTTAATCTGGGTTGGTCCAAAGATACCCGTGACAGCGCGATTGCTCCCAACAAGGGTAGCCTGACCAGCTTGTCGGCGGATATGGGTACCGTGGACCTGCGCTACTACATGCTGCGCGCCAGCCACCAGCACTACATTCCATTGGGTCGTGCGTATACATTGGCTCTGAATGGTGCCATTGACTATGGTCGCAGCATTGGTGGCAAGACCTTCCCGGTCATCAAGAACGTATACGCCGGTGGTATCGGTTCGGTACGTGGCTATGAAGGCGCATCCTTGGGTGGTCGAGACACCTTGACCGGTGACTACCTGGGTGGTTCGCGTCGCATGATCGCCAACGCCCAGCTGTACCTGCCTTTCCCGGGCGCGTCACGTGACCGCACGTTACGTTGGTTCGTCTTTGCCGATGCCGGTAAGGTCGACAACACTAGCGGTGGTTGTGCAATGGGTCGCCCTGATCGTTTGTCGGAAGACCCATGCGGTTGGAAGTACGCTGCAGGTCTGGGCTTGTCGTGGGAATCCCCGCTCGGTCCTTTGCAGCTGTCCTACGGTCGCGCCTTGCGCGCCAAGGAAGGTGACGACAAACAAGCCTTCCAGTTCCAGATTGGTACCGCTTTCTGATGTTCGTGTTTAGTGGCACAATTGCACTATTCTGCAGCCTAATTAGCAAGGTAGATTTTTCATGAAGTCAAACATCGCATTAAAACTTACAAACATCGCCCGCAGCTTGTCGCGTGGCAATAAAGCGCTCGTTCTGGCTGCCGCGCTGGGTGTCGGCGCCATGACCGCTGCACCTGTTGTTCAGGCACAGACCAAAATCGGTTTTGTCAGCACAGAGCGTATCTTGCGTGATTCCAAGCCCGCCAAAGCTGCCCAGACCAAAATCGAAGCAGAATTCAAGCGTCGCGACGAAGAACTGGAGCGCATGGCCAACAACCTGCGTTCGCAAGCTCAGAAGTTCGACAAGGACGCTCCTGTTCTGTCCGAGTCTGACCGTGTGAAGCGTCAGCGTCAGCTGGCTGATCTGGATTCCGATTTGCAGCGCAAGCGTCGCGAATTCCAGGAAGACTTCAACCGTCGCCGCAACGAAGAGTTCTCGGCCATTGTTGAGCAGGCTGATGCCGCCATCAAGCGTATTGCTGACTCCCAAGGCTACGACCTGATCATTCAGGACGCCGTTACGGTTAGCCCACGTGTGGACATCACCGAGGAAGTTCTGAAAGCACTGGGCGGTTGATGCACTATGCCGGTATTGCTGAACGTTGATCAGGCTGTACAGCTGTCTGAACTTATAGACGCCATCAACAAGACCGGACTGGATTGCAAGCTGCCAGAAGGCATTAAAGAGCCTATGCCCCGGATTCGGGGCCTAGGCTCTTTGCTTTCTGCGGGCCCGGAGGAAATCAGCTTTCTGTCCAATCCCAAGATGCAGGATCTGCTGGAGCAGACCTCTGCTGCGGTGGTGATTCTGACGCCACAAGTCTATGAAGGTCTGGGCTTTGCACCGTCCTTTATCCCGGTTTTGTGCTCGCAACCTTATCTGATGTACGCGCTGCTGGCGCAACGTTTTGATCAGGTACGCATGGCGGATTTGCCTCAGGGCATTCATCCCAGTGCGGTGATTGATCCCAGCGCTGACTTGGGCGAAGGCGTGTCGGTCGGGCCATTCTGTGTGATCGAGGCCGGTGTCAAGATCGGACGGGGCACCCGTTTGGGCGCGCATTGCGTAATTGGCGCAGGCTCCACCTTGGGTCAGGACTGCTTGCTGCACGCACGTGTCACTCTTTACCATCAGGTGCATATTGGCGCACGCGCCATTCTGCATTCGGGTGTGGTGCTGGGCGCGGACGGTTTTGGTTTCGCACCGGATCCCGTGAAAGGGAAGGGGGCGTGGGCCAAGATCGCGCAGATCGGTCATGTACGTATTGGTGACGATGTTGAAATCGGTGCCAATACCACGGTGGATCGCGGCGCACTGGACGACACGGTGCTGGCCAACGGCGTCAAGCTTGATAACCAGATCATGATCGGTCATAACGTGCAGGTCGGTGAGCATACCGCCATGGCGGCGTGTGTGGGGGTGGCCGGCTCTACCCAGATTGGGGCACGTTGTACGATTGCCGGGGCAGCCATGCTCTCGGGACACCTGGTTCTGGGGGATGACGTGCACGTCTCTGGCGGTACGGCTGTTACCTCCAACATCAGCCAGCCCGGACGTTATACCGGGGTTTATCCCTTTGCAGGACACCAGGACTGGCAGAAAAATGCTGCCGTGTTGGGACAATTGAGCGGTTTGCGCCGTCGCCTGCGTTCTTTGGAACGTCAGCAGGCGGATGGGGCAAATGAATCATCTGAACATATCAATAAACAAAAATAAGCAGGACAGGACATGGAACTCGACATTCGACAAATTATGGATCGCCTCCCTCATCGTTACCCGATGCTGTTGGTCGATCGCGTCTTGGAACTGGTGCCCGGCAAGAGCATCGTCGCCATTAAAAACGTGTCGATGAATGAACCCTTTTTTACAGGTCACTTTCCGCATATGCCGGTTATGCCTGGGGTCTTGATCATTGAAGCCATGGCTCAGGCAGCCGCACTGTTCTCTTTTACCGATCCCGAGGATCCGTACGCCAAAGTGGACAACAAACTGGCCTATTACCTGGTCGGTGTGGATGGCGCGCGTTTCCGCAAGCCCGTGATGCCAGGCGATCAGTTGCGTCTGGAAGTGACGGCTGACCGCATCAGCCGCGCTTTGTGCAAGTACACAGGCCGCGCCCTGGTCGATGGCCAAGTGGTTGCCGAAGCCAAAATTATGTGTGCTATCCGTCAATTGGAAGAATAGTTTATGCGTATTCATGAAACGGCCATCATCGAAGCAGGCGCTCAGCTTGCAGATGATGTCGAGGTCGGGCCTTACAGCATTATCGGGCCCAATGTCACGATGGGGGCGGGCACCAAAGTGGGCCCTCACTGCGTGATAGATGGCGTGACCACGATTGGTCGCAACAACCATTTCTACCGTTTCTGCTCCATCGGGGGCATGCCGCAGGACAAGAAGTACGCTGGAGAACCGACTCGCCTGGAAATCGGCGATGGCAATATGGTTCGTGAATACGTCACCATCAATACCGGCACGGTGCAGGATGTAGGCGTGACCCGTGTTGGCAATGACAACTGGATTATGGCTTACACCCACATTGCTCACGATTGCCAGATTGGCAATCACACGATTATTGCCAATAGCGTCCAGCTGGGCGGCCACGTACATATTGGCGATTGGGCCATTCTGGGCGGTTTGACTGCCGTGCACCAGTTCGGTCGTATCGGTGCGCACAGCATGATTGGTGGTACCAGTTCGGTGCGTCAGGATATTCCTCCTTACGTCATCGGTGCAGGCGATCCTTTCCGTCCTGTCGGTGTCAATAGTGAAGGCTTGGGCCGTCGCAACTTTTCGGCTGAAGCGATTTCGGCGGTGAAGGAAAGTTACAAGCTGTTGTATCGTCGCAAGCTGACGGTGGAGCAGGCGGTAGAGCAAATGCAAGCCTTGCAGGAAACGCAGCCTGACTGCCGTGCCGCGGTTCAGGTCATGATCGACTTCTTGAATGACTCCAGCCGGGGTATTTGCCGACCATGAGCAGCGCCTCCAGCCCATTAGCGGCACGTTCAGACGGGTCGGGGCAAACAGGGGCCAAGCGGGATCTGCGTATAGGAATGGTGGCCGGGGAGCCGTCTGGCGATTTGCTGGCGGCTCGCATCATTCAAGGGCTGCGCCAGGGCAATCCTGGCGTGCAGGTAGAAGGCATAGGTGGCCCCGAGATGGCCGCCCAGCAATTCCACCAATACTATCCCATGGACGCCCTGACGGTATTTGGTTACGTCGAGGCGCTCAAACGTATTCCGGGTCTGGTCTCCACCTATTTGGGCATGCGCAATCAATGGTTGCGGCAACGTCCCGATGTGTTTGTGGGCATTGACGCCCCGGACTTCAATCTGCGCCTGGAGCATCGTTTGCGTCAGGCTGGTGTGCCTACGGTGCACTTTGTGGGGCCCTCGATCTGGGCCTGGCGCTACGAGCGTATCCACAAAATCCGCGAAGCGGTTTCCCATATGCTGGTGCTGTTTCCTTTCGAGACCGAGATCTACGAAAAGGAAGGCATTCCGGTGACCTATGTGGGTCATCCCTTGGCAGCGAATATCCCTTTGCAGTCGGACAAGGCCGACGCTCGTCGTCGCCTGGGTTTGCCCGAGACGGGTCGTATTCTGGGCGTGTTGCCTGGCAGCCGCTCCTCCGAGGTCAAGATGCTGTCGCCGCGCTTCTTGCAGGCCGTACAGATTTTGCAGGACCAGGACCCGGATCTGATGATTCTGGTGCCCATGGTCAATCCCAAGCGCCGTCAGGAATTTGAAGAGGCTCTGGTTCAGCATCCTATCCGTAACTTGCACATTATTGATGCCAACACAGCGGGTATTCGTCAGCCGGATTCGGAAGGAGTGGTCCGTCCACCCGCCTGGACGGTGATGGAGGCCAGTGACGCGGTGCTGGTGGCCAGCGGTACCGCCAGCCTGGAAACGGCCTTGTACAAGCGTCCTATGGTTATTTCGTATGTGCTCAGCCCCATGATGGAGCGCATCATACGTTGGAAGTCCGGCCAGGACAGGCCGTATGTGCCTTGGGTGGGCTTGCCTAATGTGCTGGCTCGCGATTTTGTCGTGCCTGAGCTGCTGCAAGAAGATGCCGAACCTCAGAAGCTGGCGCAGGAGTGCTGGAAAGCCTTGAGCGATCAGGAGTATGTGGCTCATATCGAGCAGGTCTTTACCGAGATGCATTTAACCTTGCGTCGGGATACCCCCGCCTTGGCGGCCGAGGTCATTTTGAATATGGCGCGTGCATGAAGCAGCTGGATTTATTAGTCAGTGATGTCTCGGCAGGTTTGGTGGCGGGGCTGGATGAAGCAGGGCGTGGTCCCTTGGCCGGTCCCGTTTTTGCCGCTGCCGTTATTCTGGACCCGAACAATCCCATTGAAGGCCTGAACGACTCCAAGAAGCTGACCGCCAAGCGACGTGAAGCCCTGGCTGTGTTGATCAAGGAAAGAGCCTTAGCCTGGGAAATTGCCAGCGCTACTGTGGCAGAAATTGATGACATCAATATCTTGCACGCGGCCATGTTGGCGATGCAACGAGCCTGTAATGGCCTGAGCGTCAAACCCGAACAAGCCTTGGTGGATGGCAATCGCATTCCAGGCGGCCTGTGTTGCCCCGCAGAAGCCATCATCAAGGGTGACGCCAGCCATGCCGCCATTGCGGCCGCATCGATTTTGGCCAAAACAGCGCGGGATGCGGTCTGCCTGGAATTGCACCGAGACTATCCCGAATACGGTTTCGACCAGCATAAAGGCTACGGGACGGCCTTGCATTTGGATCGTTTGTCCCAGCACGGGCCTTGTCCCGAGCATCGTCGAAGTTTCGCGCCGGTACGCGCATCTTTAGTTAGGTAAGTTCAAGACAATGAGGCTGATTGAATCCAAAGATAATGCGCTGTTCAAACGAGTACAGCGCTTGGCTCACGATAAACGCGAGCTGGACGGGGGCGATCAACTGATTTGGTTGGAAGGCATTCATCTGTGCCAAATGTGGCTGGAACGCCGTGGTTTGCCGGAACTGGCTGTTTTCGAGATGGACCGCCACTCCGACGAGTTGCTGGAGCTGGCGCGTTTCTTGCCAGGCCATAGCAGCGTCACCTTCAATGCCACTTTGATGAATGCAGTCTCCCAGGTCGGCCAGGGGCAGGGCATAGGCTTTATTGTCCGCGTGCCTCGTGGACAGACTTGGACGGCTCCCACGAAACGCGCCATCTTGCTGGATCAGGTGCAAGATCCTGGCAATGTAGGCACGGTGCTGCGCACCGCAGTGGCGGTGGGCCTGGAAGCGGTGTATCTGACACCGGGCTGTGCCAGCGTGTGGTCGCAGAAAGTGCTGCGTAGTGCGCAGGGCGCTCATTTCTCCATTCAAATCCATGAGCAGGTCGATGGCGTAGCATTGCTTGAACAAGCGGCCTTGCCGGTACTGGCGACCTCTCTGGGCCCGGATACCCAGGACTTGTATGAGTCCTGCTTGCCAGACCAAGGGATTTGGGTTTTTGGTAATGAGGGGCAGGGTGTCAGCCCGGCCTTGCTGGCCAAGGCAAATCAACGCCTGTTCATCCCCCAGGCGCCTGGTGTTGAATCCCTGAACGTGGCCATTGCCACTGCACTGTGCCTGTACGAGCAACGTCGTCAGCACAGCCGCTAGTTCCAGCGGCTTTATTGCACAGCATTAAGCAGAGTTAGCCTGTATGCGCTAATTCTGTCTTGATCTAGCACTTGTCTCTGTTTGTAAAATCAAGTAAATCATCTAGTAAGGCGCCTGCTTATCGGTACGCTAACACGGAGTGCCTGGCGCAGTAGGCGCTTGTCTGTTAGCGGCTCGTGCAGAGTCGTCTTTCCCTCCCTTTATCGCTGCATCGTTGTATCCGGCTGGATTCCTAATCTTTTTCAGATGAGGTCAACAATGAAACTTAGCGAATACGCGACCTATGATGCCCTGGCTCTGGCTGAGCTGGTCGCCAAGAAACAAATCAGTGTTCAAGAATTAAGCCAAGTTGGCAAAAAAGTCGTCGACACCCTGAACAGTAAAATCAATGCGGTTGTAGAGAGCTGGGACGGGGAAGTTGATCCCCATGCCGACCGGGACTCCGTACTCTACGGCGTCCCGTTTTTGATTAAAGATTTGGCGATCACCATGAAGGGCAAGCGCTACGAGTTGGGCAGCAAGCTGGCGCAAGATATGGTGATGGATGCAGACAGCACCTTGATGAGCCTCTACAAGGAGGCGGGACTGGTTACGCTGGGGCGAACGACCACCTCGGAGTTCGCTATCAGTACCACGACGGAGGCGCGCTGCGTAGGCCCTACGCTGAACCCTTGGAACCCGGCTTTTAATGCTGGCGGCTCTACAGGCGGGTCGGCCGCTGCAGTGGCGGCAGGGATGGTGCCGGTGGCGCATGCAACCGACGGCGGCGGTTCTATTCGTGTTCCTGCAGCAGTGAACGGCCTGTTTGGTTTGAAGCCCACTCGGGGGCGTGTCTCCAGCGGTCCTCAGCAAGATGAAGTGTGGAGTGGTCTGCTGGCCCACCTGGGTGTCAGCCGCAGTGTGCGAGACAGTGCGGCCTTGCTGGATGCGATTAGTCGTCCCGGTATCGGCGAGCCCTATTACACCGCAGCGCCCCCGCAGAGCTTTTTATCGGCCGTCAAGAAGAATCCGGGCTCCTTGCGTATCGGCTTGATGATGGACCCGCCCAGCGGCGATAAAACCCAATCTACCATAGCGGCCAAGGCGATTGATATGGCCTCGGTGTTGGAGTCCTTGGGCCATCAGGTGGAGCCCCTGGTGTTTGATTCCGGCGTCAGTTGGGAGGCTTTTGTGCACGCCAATGCTCAGTTCTGGAACGTGAATACGGCTGCATGGATAGACAGCATTGCCGCGGCGACAGGACGCCCGGTGAACGAGGAGTATCTGGAACAGGCCACGCTGGCGGCCTACGCCTACGGCAAGAAGATTAGCGGGATTGATATTCTGGGGGCGATTGCCGTGCGCAATACAGTCTCACGGAATTTAGGGGCGTATTTCCAGAAGTACGATGTGCTGATGACACCCACCGTACCTACGCTGCCCATGAAGGTGGGCGAGTACAACAAGGTACAGGATCAGGTGGATGGCCTGGGCTGGATTGCCCACGTCTTCCGGCAAGCGCCTTTTGCTGCTTTGGCCAATATCAGCGGTTCGCCCTCCATGTCCGTGCCTGCTGGGCAGGATGTGGCCACCTCTTTACCCATAGGGATGATGTTTACAGCCGGCTATGGCCAGGAATGCCTTTTGTTCGGGCTGGCTGGGCAATTGGAGCAAGCCTTGCCTTGGGCCGATCAGCACCCGCAGGTTTGGGTGGGCAAGCTGGACTAAGAGGGGGCAACAATAGTGGATGCAAACCGGTATAGGCAAACCGACACCCGTAGAGGCGCAAGCGGATGCGCAGCAGACCTGATACCGTACCCGCGGCAAACAAAAAGGCCTGAGCCAGGTATCACACCGGGTTCAGGCTTTGATGTTGAGGCTGTCCGAATACGCCCGAAGGGGTAGGGGTTCAATCCTTAGTAGGAGCGGCGGTCCAAACCGACATCATCCAGAATCTTGGTGGAGATTTCCTCAATGGATTTGGTGGTGGTGGACAGCCAAGGGATGCCTTCCATACGCATCAGGCGCTCGGCCTCGGCCACTTCCATGCGGCACTGTTCGATGGTGGCGTATTTGCTACCCGGACGGCGTTCATTACGCACTTCGGACAGACGGTCTGGATGAATGGACAGGCCAAAAATCTTTTTCCGGTAAGGAGCCAGCGTGGCGGGCAGGGTACCGCGCTGGAAGTCTTCGGGAATGATGGGGTAGTTGGCGGCCTTGACGGCATACTGCATTGCCAAGTACAAGCTGGTAGGCGTTTTTCCGCAGCGGGACACACCCACCAGAATCACGTCGGCTTGTTCCAGACCATTCACGTACTGACCATCGTCGTGCGCCAGGCTGAAGTTGATGGCCTCGATGCGGCTGTTGTAGCGCTTGGACATGCCACCAGAGTGCGAACGGCCCACGGAACGGCTGGATTTCACCCCCAGAGCGCGTTCAATGTGTCGTACAAAGGCACCAAACAAGTCCAGGAAGGTGCAATTGGCTGCGCCAATGATGTGCGCCATCTTGGGGTCAACCAAGGTGCTGAAGACCAGAGGCTGCTGGCCCTGTTCCTGCGCGCATTGGTTGATGCGATCAGCGACAGACTGGGCTTTCTCGATGGTATCGATGAAGGGGATCCGGATGGCCTGAAATTCGAATTGAGCGAATTGCGACAGGACGGAGTTGCTGAAAGTTTCGGCGGTAATGCCCGTGCTGTCGGAAACGACAAAGACGGTACGCTCAATAGGAGAAGAAGACATGGAATAAGTCGTGCACAATGCTCGGGAAACGGTACAATTTGCAAGATTACCATTTACCGCTCGAATCGGGGGATGGAAAGGCAGGTTTGCTTAGGACAGATCACACAGACAGCGCTGCTGGGATCACTGCCTTAAGCAAACACGCTTTTTTTTCTATTCAAGGTGACTTATGTCTTACGTAATTGGTTTCGACAAGCTCCGCATGACGGACGTCGACACAGTGGGCGGTAAAAACGCTTCGCTGGGTGAAATGATCAGCCAGTTGGCTGATGCCGGTGTGCGCGTGCCAGGTGGTTTTGCCACAACAGCCGAAGCATTCCGCGTTTTCCTGAAAAACAAGGATCTGGACAAGCGCATTCAGCAGCGTCTGGACGCGCTGGACGCCGACGACGTGCGTGAACTGGCTGCTGCCGGTGCCGAAATCCGTCAGTGGATCATCGACACTCCGTTCCCAGCCGAGTTTGAACAAGCCGTACGTGACGCGTTTGCTGAGCTGGACGCCGATGGCAAAGGTTCCTTTGCCGTGCGTTCTTCCGCAACCGCCGAAGACTTGCCTGACGCTTCCTTTGCCGGTCAGCAAGAAACCTACCTGAACGTGGTGGGCATTGACGAGGTGCTGAGCAAGATTCACCACGTGTTTGCTTCCCTGTACAACGACCGCGCTATTTCCTACCGCGTGCACAAGGGCTACGCCCACGCTGAAGTGGCTCTGTCCGCTGGTATCCAGCGTATGGTGCGCTCCGACAAGGGCAGCGCCGGCGTGATGTTCACCCTGGACACCGAATCGGGCTTCAAGGACGTGGTTTTTCTGACCTCCTCCTACGGCCTGGGCGAAACCGTGGTGCAAGGTTCGGTCAATCCGGACGAGTTCTACGTTTACAAGCCAACGCTGGCTTCCGGTCACTACCCCATCATCAGCCGCCGTATCGGCTCCAAGCTGATCAAGATGGAATTTGACGAAGGTCGTACCACCGATCACGCTGTACGTACTGTGGACGTGCCTGTGTCCGAGCGCAATCGTTACTCCCTGAGCGACGAAGAAGTGATCGAACTGGCTCGCTACGCCACCATTATTGAAAAACACTACCAGCGTCCCATGGACATTGAGTGGGGTCGTGATGGTATCGACGGCAAGATCTACATTCTGCAAGCCCGTCCTGAGACGGTTAAGTCCCAGCAAGGCAGCAACGATGTGCAAGAGCGTTACCGCCTGAAAGCCACCGGCGACGTGTTGGTTACAGGCCGCGCCATTGGCCAGAAGATCGGTTCGGGCAAAGTCCGTATTGTGGCGGATGCCTCCGAGATGGATCTGGTCAAGCCCGGCGACGTGCTGGTGACCGACATGACGGACCCTAACTGGGAACCCATCATGAAGCTGGCTTCGGCTATTGTCACCAACCGTGGCGGCCGTACCTGCCACGCGGCGATTATTGCTCGCGAACTGGGCATCCCTGCCGTGGTCGGTTGCAACAACGCTACAGACGTGCTGAAAGAAGGCCAGGAAGTGACGGTATCGTGTGCTGAAGGCGACGAAGGCCGTATTTACGACGGTTTGCTGGAAACCGAGATCGAAGAAGTCAGCTGGGGCCAAATGCCCGAAATCGGCCTGAAAGTCATGATGAACGTGGGTAACCCACAACTGGCTTTCGACTTTTCGCAAATCCCGAACGATGGTGTAGGTCTGGCCCGTCTGGAATTCATCATCAACAACAACATCGCGATTCACCCCAAAGCCGTTCTGGACTACCCCAATGTGGATAGCGACCTGAAAAAGGCGGTGGAATCGGCGGCTCGTGGCTACGCCAGCCCACGTGCTTTCTTCGTGGAAAAACTGGCTGAAGGCATTGCGACTCTGGCCGCTTCCTTCTACCCAAAGCCCGTCATTGTGCGTTTGTCGGACTTCAAGTCCAACGAATACCGCAAACTGGTGGGTGGTTCGCGCTACGAGCCCGAGGAAGAGAACCCAATGCTGGGCTTCCGCGGTGTGGCTCGCTACCTGTCCGAAGACTTCGCAGAATGCTTCAAGATGGAATGCGAAGCCCTGAAGAAAGTGCGCGACGAAATGGGTCTGACCAACGTCGAAATCATGGTGCCATTCGTGCGTACCCTGGGTCAGGCAGAGCGTGTGGTTGAGCTGCTGGCTTCCCACGGTCTGGCTCGTGGCGAAAACGGCCTGCGCCTGATCATGATGTGCGAAGTGCCTTCCAACGCTATTTTGGCCGAGAAGTTCCTGCAGTACTTTGACGGCTTCTCCATCGGTTCCAACGACATGACTCAGCTGACCCTGGGTCTGGATCGTGACTCCGGTATGGAACTGTTGGCTGCTGACTTCGACGAGCGCGACGAAGCCGTGAAGTTCATGTTGAGCCGTGCCATCAAGGCATGTCTGGCACAAAACAAATACGTCGGTATTTGTGGCCAAGGCCCCAGCGACCACCCCGATCTGGCCAAGTGGCTGAGCGAAGAAGGCATTATTTCGCTGTCGCTGAACCCTGACACGGTTGTGGACACCTGGCAGCGTCTGGCCAAGGCCTAAGACTAAGACTTAAGCCACTGCCAGGGAAACGTCTCTGGCAGTACGCTGGTCAAGCCAGTCAAAACTCAACACCCCGACATGGAAGCTCCATGTCGGGGTGTTGTCGTTTTCGGGCGCATCTTTTGCCTGCGCTTCTGTTCTTGCTCTTGCCCGTGTTCAGGCGATTTCGTTTTGTGGTTCTTTTAGCCTGATAGTGCGTCTATGTTGCCGTATTGGCAGGCTGGAGTCGGTGCGCGAGCTTGTACAGGTATCGCCGAGTGCTCGTGGTGTAGGGCAGGGAGAAGCAGAGGTTCAATCCTGACGACCGGCATCGATCAGGGGCAGGGCGCTGGTGAAAGGTAGTGATGGGGAAAAGGGAATCGCCGTCACCGCCCTGGATCGGGCGGCATGGATTCAGATTGTCTTGAAAGGTTCGCTGTCAGCTGTAGAGCATAAAAGCCGGGAACCGTAGGGAGATGGCAATCAGCGCTTGCCGCCGATTGATACAGCCTTAGTTTGCTGTGTCGTTTTGATAAACGTGCAAGAACATATCCAGAATATGTTCGGTTTCGCTTTGAATGTGTTCTTCGCTCCAGGGTTCCATAGCACCCATTAGCAGGAGAATAATTTCGCCTTCGCTCAGGCAGCGGAAGTGTTCCACCATCAATGCCGGGTCCAGCTTGCGCAAGGTGCCGCGTTCGATGTGGCGGGCAAAAAAGCACTTTACGCCGTCCCAGATCTGATCATCCAGCATCTCCATGAAGCGCTTGCCGATATCACTGTGGCCACCTACAGAGACGACGATACGTAACAGCTGGGCGGTTTGCTTGGAGTAAAGATTGCGCAGCATGGGCAGCAAAAAGCGCTTCAGTTCTTCGCGAATATCGCCTTCGCAGTCCAGCTTGGTCAAGACCTGTTCGGTAAATTCCTGGGCGCCTGTCAGCAGGACAGCCAGCAAGAGGTCTTCTTTGGAGGGGAAGTAGTTGTAGAGTGTGCCCTTGGAGCCGCCTGCCAATGCAGCGATTTGGGACATGGATGTGGCCTCAAAACCATTTTCGCGAAAAACCTCGGAAGCCACTTCCAGGATTTTGTCGCGGCGTTCGCGCCCTTTTCGAGTCGCGCGTTGGGATTTTCGGGGAACATCGTCGTGCATAATGGCAGGCAAAAAATAAGTGAATAGGACAAAGTCAGCATCATACCGTATCAATAGCTGCTGTGCTGCTGCTCTATTTCGATCGTTAAGGGGAAGCAAGACCAAACCCCTTGATTTTACGACATGCACTGCTGCTGGACCTATTTGTTTGCGCCGGTCTTTGATCTAAGGCCTATTAAAGCGCAAAAGAGCCACATATTCGGGTGGTAGCACAGGCCGGCGCTGCTGGGCGCGCCTGGCGGCGTCTACAGATCGCTATAGTCCTTATCTGTTTTGATTTAAAGTATAAGGTGGCGGTTCTGATACTCTCTTTGCTCAAGACAAGTCCCAAGGAGTTCTGGATGTCTACTACGCAGTCGTATCAAGTGGTGATCGTGGGGGGCGGGGCAGGTGGCCTGGAGCTGGCTGCCAAATTAGGACGGCAGTTCGGGCGTCAGCATATCTTTCTGGTCGACAAAGACAGTGACCATATCTGGAAACCGTCCTTGCACGAGGTTGCCGCCGGCACCTTGGATATTCACCGCGAAGGGCTGTCATATTTCATGCTGGCACGAGACTGTGGTTTCACCTTTATTCAAGGTGAAATGACCGGTATAGATCGCGAGCAGCGCAGCATTACGCTGGCTCCTGTCCTGGGGCCCGATCATGAAGAAGTCTTTCCGGAACGCAGCCTGTCCTATGGCACCCTGGTGATGGCCGTGGGTAGCAAATCCAATTTTTTCAATACGCCTGGCACCCATGAACACGCGCTGGCCTTGGACTCGACCCATCAGGCAGAGCGTTTCCGTTTGAAATTGCTCAATGAACTGATCAGTGTGACACGCCGCGCGCAGCGTGAACCGGGGGCACCGCTGTACATCAATATTGTCGGGGGCGGGGCAACGGGGGTGGAACTGGCTGCCGAGTTGCTGGAAGCCCGTGCTGATTTAAGCATTTACAGCATTCCGGGCAGCAGTTCGGACCGCGAAGTGCGCATTACCTTGCTGGAAGGCGCCGATCGCATTCTGTCTGCTCTGCCGCCCAAGCTGTCCGCTACCGCTCAAAGTCTGCTGGAGCAGCGTGGCGTAGCGGTACGGACCTCGGTGCGGGTCAGCCGTCTGGCGGCGGACCACATCGAGGATGCGAACGGTGGTCAATATCCCAACGATTTGTGCGTTTGGGCGGCGGGGATTGAAGCCCCTGCCTTTTTGGGCCAGTTGGGTTTGCCCGTCAACCGCATCAATCAGCTGGTGCTGGATTCCTGTCTGTCCACACCCGATCCCTATATCTGGGCCTTGGGCGACTGCGCACAAGTGCCCTGGGACAAGGAAGGTCAGTTCCTGCCTGCACGTGCCCAGGTCGCGCACCAGCAAGCCAGTTACTTGCGCAAACGTCTGGCCGCTCGCATCCAGGGCAAGCCTGTGGATGAAGCACCCTTTGTCTATAAGGATTACGGCTCGCTGGTTTCCGTGGGCCACAGCCGTGGGGTAGGGAGCCTGATGGGGGTCTTGTCCGGCAAGAGCTGGTTTGTGGAAGGTTTGCTGGCTCGCATCATGTACATGAGTCTGCACCTGATGCACCACATGGCGATTTTAGGGGTTGCGCGAACGGCAACCTTGGCTTTGGGCCGCTTGCTCAGCAAACGGGCCGCCCCTCGTGTTAAATTACATTGAGATTTGGAACAAAACGGGCTTTTTAGCCCGTTTTATTCATTCGTCTTACGGCGGGTGTCGTGTTTCATCAAGCGTTCTTGTTCGCGCTTCCAGTCTTTGTCGCGGGAAACATCACGTTTATCGTGCAGTTTCTTACCGCGTCCCAGACCGAAGTCCAGCTTGATACGACCTTTCTTGTAGTGGAGGTTCAGGGGAACCAGGGCGTAACCACGTTGTTCAACCTTGCCGATCAGCTTGCTGATTTCTTCGGCTTTGAGCAGCAGTTTACGTGTACGAGTGGCATCGGGCCGGATATGAGTGGACGCTGTCGGCAAAGCGCTGACGTGCATCCCTAAAATAAACAGCTCGCCCTCGCGTACGATGACATAGCTTTCTTTGAGCTGAACATGCCCAGCTCGGATCGCCTTGACCTCCCAACCCTCCAAGACCAGACCGGCCTCAAAACGCTCTTCGATAAAATATTCGTGGGTAGCCTTGCGATTATCAACAATACTCATGAATTAATTGCCAACCATAGATTGTAAAATCAGAACATTCTATCTATTAACCAGACCTGATGCATACAGTAAAACGCTCCGTCCTCCTTCCCTATAGCTGCGAACAGATGTTTGACCTGGTTGCAGAGGTGGAAAAATACCCTGAATTCATGCCGTGGTGTGGTGGCGCCAGTGTCAACCAGCGTGACGAAAAGGGGATGGAAGCCTCGGTTACCATCAGCATTGCGGGTATTCGTCAAACCTTCACCACACGTAACGAACACGATTATCCCAATCGTATTGTCTTGCGCCTGGTCAAAGGGCCCTTCTCGGCCTTGACGGGGGATTGGCAGTTTACTCCTTTGGGCGAAGACGGTTGCAAGATCGTGTTCACCATGGAGTACGAGTTCTCCAGCCGCGCGCTGGAAATGGTGGTCGGTCCCATCTTTAACCGCGTTGCCAACAGCTTTATTGATTCCTTCACCCGCCGTGCCCAAGAGGTCTACGGTGACTGAATTATCCGTCAGCGTGATTGTGGCTACCCAGGCGCAGGTCTGGAAAGCCGCCCTGCGTTTGCCTGTGGGCAGTTGTGTACGTGATGCCCTGTTAAAAGCTGGCATTGCTGAAGGCCTGCGTGAATGCGGCTTGCCGCCGCTGGACGACGAACAGGGACTGGACGGGCTGCACGTCGGTGTCTACGGCCAGCGCTGCCAGCTGGACCAACTCTTGCAGGATCAGGATCGGGTAGAAGTCTATCGCGAGCTGGTCTTTGACCCCATGGATTCCCGCCGGCGACGTTATGCACACAAGCTGGCCGCCCGCGCTGCCGCCAGACCCCGGCGCAAACCCGTCCGCGCCTAGTTCGTCTGCGCCTGATCATCAGGCCGCTACTTTCAGCTAGACTGTCGCCTCCTGCCTTGCACTGCCCCCTATGAAACGGCTGATTGTCATCAGCACGACAACTAAAGGGGGCGGCTCGCATTATGGTGGGTAAAAATAAGGAGACAGACATGATACTGACAGACGATCAGAACGCTTTTGCGCAAGCGGCTCGCGAGTTTGCACAAGGGGAACTGGCACCGCATGCGGCACGTTGGGATGAGGAACAGATTTTCCCGACCGAGGCGTTCCGTAAAGCCGGCGAGTTGGGTTTTTGCGGCTTGTATGCCCCGGAATCCATCGGCGGCCTGGGCCTGGGGCGTCTGGAGTCCAGCCTGGTGTTCGAAGAAATGGCGGCAGTTGATCCCTCAACCACCGCGTTTCTGACTATCCACAATATGGTTACCTGGATGGTCGGCACCTGGGGTACGGACGAAGTCAAATCCCAATGGGGCGAGCTGCTGAGCAGCGGCCAGAAACTAGGCTCTTACTGTTTGACCGAACCGGGCGCAGGCTCGGATGCCGCCTCGCTGCGGACACGTGCCGAGCGTGATGGTGACGACTACCTGATCAGCGGCAGCAAAGCCTTTATCTCCGGTGCCGGGGACACGGACTTGTTGGTGGTTATGGCTCGTACCGGAGGGGATGGCGCAAAGGGGATTTCCGCTTTTGCCGTACCTGCCGATGCCGCCGGTATCACTTACGGTCGTAAAGAATTGAAGATGGGCTGGAATAGTCAGTCCACACGGGGCATTACCTTTGAGCGCGTACGCGTTCCTGCCTCGGCCATGCTGGGCCAGGAGGGCGAGGGCTTCAAACTGGCCATGAAGGGCCTGGACGGCGGGCGCATCAATATTGCCTGCTGCTCGGTAGGAGCCGCCCAGGGTGCTTATGATGCTGCCCGTCAATATATGCAGGAGCGCCGCCAGTTCGGCAAGCATCTGGACCAGTTCCAGGCTCTGCAATTCAAATTGTCCGACATTCTGACCAGCGTGGTTGCCGCCCGCCAAATGGTGCGCCTGGCCGCTTCGCACCTGGACGCCGGTAGCAGTCAGGCCAGCACCTACTGCGCCATGGCAAAGCGTATGGCCACGGATCTGGGTTTTCAGGCCTGCGTGGATGCACAACAGCTCTTTGGCGGTTATGGTTACCTGAAGGATTATCCTGTTGAGCGACTGGTGCGCGATACTCGGGTGCACCAGATTCTGGAAGGCACAAACGAGATCATGCGTGTCATCATTGCACGACAAATCATAGATCTTGGAGCTGATATTCGATGACGGATTCTGTTTTGTTTGATCGCCTGCCCGGCCAGAACGGAAAGGCGATTGGTGTTGCTACGCTGAACCGCCCGCAAGCCCTGAATGGGCTTAATTTGGAGATGTGCCAGCTGCTGTTCAAGCAGTTTCAGGAATGGGCGCAGGATTCCAGTATTGCCATGATCGTGTTGCATGGTGCCGGCGAAAAGGCCCTGTGTGCCGGGGGCGATCTGCATTCGCTGTATGCCTCCATGCAAAAGAACCAGGGTGGTTCGGCCTGGGATAACGAGTACGCCCGCGAATTCTTCGATGTGGAATACCGCCTGGATTATCTGATCCACACCTTCCCAAAACCTATCCTGTGCTGGGGTGACGGGATTGTAATGGGTGGGGGCGTGGGCTTGTTCAACGGCGCCAGCCATCGTGTGGTGACTGATACCACGCGTTTTGCCATGCCCGAAATCTCCATTGGCCTGTTCCCCGATGTGGGTGGCACCTGGATGCTGTCACATCTGCCTGCGGGTATCGGCCATTTCCTGGCGCTGAGCGGCGCGCAAATCAACGCCTCGGATTGCTTGTTCCTGGGCTTGGCCGATGCCTACTTGCCACGGGTGCATTTCGATGCCTTGCTCAAGGCCTTGCAAGCCACGAACTGGTCTGATGAACGTGACGCTCGTGATAGCAGCGTGCATCAGGTCCTGCGTAGTCTGGCAGAGGGCGCTCGCCCCGATACCGGCCCGCTGGAGCAAAACTACGCCATGCTGCGTGATGTCTGCGCCAGTCGTGAGTTTGAACGCATTACACAGGCTCTGCAGCAGTGGCAGGACAGTGCCGACCCCTGGCTGTCCCGTGCCGCACAGACCTTCGCCAAAGGTGCTCCAGGTTCGGCTCGTTTGTCCTTTGAACTGCTGGAGCGTGTACACCACCTGTCTTTGGCTGATGTCTTCCGCCTGGAATACATTGTGTCGCTGCAATGTGGCGTACAGGGTGACTTCCAGGAAGGCATACGCGCACTGCTGATTGATAAAGACAAACAGCCACGCTGGAATCCGGCCTCGCTGGAACAGGCTGATGCCCGCTGGGTGGAACGTTTTTTTGTTCCCGCCTGGCCTGCAGAAACGACTCATCCCTTGGCTGACCTGTGATCCAGGCAGACCGCTGCGGCGCCTGACGGCGCCGTTTTCATAATGACGAGGAGACAAAATGAGTAACACGATTGCATTTATCGGGCTGGGCCATATGGGCAAACCCATGGCGCTGAATCTGCTCAAAGCCGGCCATAGCCTGAAGGTCTTTGACCTGAATGCAGATGCCATGAAGGAGCTGCAGGCAGCGGGGGCGCAAGTGGGCGAGTCGGCGGTGCAGATCGCCAAAGACGCGCAGATGGTCTTTACCATGCTGCCTGCTGGTCGCCACGTTCGTCAGGTTTACGAGGGCGAGAACGGCTTGTTGCAGGCCGTGGCCCCCGGCACAGTGCTGGTTGATTGCAGCACGATTGATGCTCAAACCAGCCAGGATCTGGCGGCCAAGGCGGCCAAGCTGGGTCTGTTGATGCTGGATGCGCCTGTTTCCGGTGGTACTGGTGGCGCAATGGCCGGCACCTTGACCTTTATGGTGGGGGGCGAGGATCCGGCGCTGGAAAAGGCGCGTCCTTACCTGGAAGCCATGGGCAAGAACATTTTTCATGCTGGTAAAGCCGGTGCGGGCCAGGTTGCCAAGATTTGCAACAATATGCTCTTGGGGATTTTGATGGCGGGTACCGCCGAGGCCCTGGCTCTGGGCGTTGCTCACGGTCTGGACCCGGCAGTGCTATCGTCCATCATGGCGCGCAGCTCCGGCCGTAACTGGGCGACCGAGCTGTACAACCCCTGGCCTGGCGTGATGCCGGATGTACCGGCTTCGCGTGATTATCAGGGTGGGTTTGCAACAGGTTTGATGCTGAAAGATCTGGGTTTGGCGGCCGATGCGGCCGTGAGCCAAAACAGTGCGACACCGTTAGGCGAACTGGCCCGTAACCTGTTCGCCTTGCATGCCGCACAGGGTCAGAATGCCGGGCTGGATTTCTCCAGCATTCTTAATTTGTACCGTCAGAAGAGCTAAGTTCTGGCAGAGCATAGGGCAGGGGCTGCAATTCCAGCGCCTGTCCTTGCTCCAGTTGAAACTGGCCTTGTTCCAGGTCCGCCAGTACCACTTCCATCAAGACATACAGACGCTGCTGCTCGGCTTGCCAGGCGCGGTTGATAATGCGCGCAGCCGCAACCGGCTCTGCGCCTTGCGAGACCAGGAGCACATCGGCGGCTTCTTGCACCTGTGGTGCCGTGTCCAGAATGGCGCTGCGGGCGGCCATCATGCGGCGCTTGATCGTGCCTCGATAGTGGCTGCGCGCCACCACTTCCTGGCCGGGATAGCAGCCTTTCTTGAAGTTGATGCCGTCGATCAGGTCCAGGTTCAGAGTCTGGGGAATGAACAGATCTTGCGTGTCGGCGCTGATCCAGGGCAAGCCCGCCAAAATATCCGCCGTTTCCCAACGGCCCTCAGAAGCCTGAGCGTTCGTGTCCTGCTGGGGAGAAATCCGCCAGTAGCGATTCAAGCCATCCAGCTCGCCGGGGGCTTGGATTAAGGTGTCGTCACCATCGCGCTGCAAATTCCAGACCGCTTGGGCAGCGGATTGATCTGCCACACCGTAAACCTGCAACTCGGCCAGACTGATCGTCACTTTGCTGCGCAGCACGAACATGCGCAGGCGCTTGATCAGGGCCTCGCTCAGGTCACGGCGCACCAGGGCATAGACGGTCTCGTCCTGTTCGCGCCACAAGACCATGGTCGCCAAACTGCGACCTTTGGCGGTGCAATAGGCCGCGATGCAGGCGCGGTCGGCTGCCAGATGCTCCAAATCATTGCTGACTTGAGCATGGAGAAAGGACACGGCATCGGCTCCCTGAAACTGGAGGACGCACAAATCAGGCAGGGCGAAAGAGGAGGGGGCTGGCATTCCGGTCATGGCTGAGCGAAAAAATAAATTTAAACATCAATGATACCGTGTGTGAGGCCGGTTTCAGGGGCATATCCCCGCTGGGATCAGGGCATGAGCTGGATAGCGCAATCCGGTAGCGCGGGCCTGTCCCGGTTTCTGTGTTTGACTGTGACACATATTCAGGAATATGCCGCCTTATTCTGATTACAATAGCGCTCGCATGAAAAAAACTGTCAAGATCTTCTCTGCCCTGTTGGGCCTTCTGGTGGTCGTCGCCTGTGTGATAGCGGGTGGCGCCTGGTATTGGGCCAAGAAGCAGCCCGTGACGATGAGTGCTGAACGCATCGACTATGTGGTGCCTGCAGGCTCTGGCCCCCGTGCGATTGCACGCAGCATGCAGCAGGCCGGGATCGATATCCAGGAAGATGCTTTTGTCTGGATGGCGCGTCTCTCTGGCCTGGATACCTCCTTGCAAGCGGGGGCTTACGAGGCCGTGCGTGGTGATACGCCATGGATGGTGATGGAGCGCATGTCCAGCGGTAATATGCTGCAAACCCGCCTGACCATTCCTGAAGGCTGGACCTATCAACGCATTCGCGAGACGTTGGCGAGCAATCCCCAGGTTCGCCAAACCTTGAGTGATATCAGTGATGCAGACTTGCTGCAGCGTTTTGGCTTGGACGCTGTACATCCTGAAGGTCTGTTCTATCCCGATACCTACGTTTTTGTACCGGGTACGGCAGATGTGGATATCCTGCGGCGCGGGTTTCAGGCTCAGCAGGAACTGCTGGAACAGCTATGGGCGGACCGGGATGCGGATTTGCCCTTGAAGACGCCATACGAGGCCTTGATCATGGCTTCCATCGTGGAGCGTGAGACGGGCCACAGTCAGGATCGAGCGCGTGTAGCCGGGGTGTTCATGAACCGTTTGCGCGTAGGCATGCCATTGCAGACAGACCCAACGGTTATTTATGGCATGGGTTCAGCCTATGACGGCCGTATTCGCAAGCGCGATTTGACGACGGATACCCCTTGGAACACGTACACGCGCAATGGATTGCCTCCCACGCCGATAGCCAGTCCTGGCAAGGCTTCCTTGATGGCGACTTTGCATCCCGAAAAGCATAATTTCTATTATTTTGTATCGCGTGGCGATGGAACCAGCGAGTTCTCGACGAATCTGGCTGCACATAACCGAGCCGTCGCCAAATATATTCTGAAACGCTAAACCATTCAGGCCCTATCAGGGGCCTGAATGTTTTTTGGGGGCGGTTTGGTGACACTTGTATGGCTGAGCGCTATCCAAGGCCAGGGAGTCAAAGCTTCAAGCCGTGCCGTTGCGTGAAGCCCGTCCACAAATCATGGACCTTGCTGGCCAGTTCTTCCAAGCCTGCGTCATTGCGAATCAGATAGTCCTGGGGGGCGCGTTCTACACCCCATTCGGAAGAGTGCTGGCTGATCACTGGATTGCCAGGGCGTTCGATATGCCAGATCTCTCCACCATGTTCACGGATGAAATTGGCCTCGTTTTCGTAACGAATGTCTTTAATCAGCAGACAACGGGCCTGACTCATATCAGGAAGCTGGTGGCTGGGCAGGAACAGGGGCAAGGTTTGGCGACGCTGCTCGTAATCCGGGTATTCGGCCAGAACCTGATTGCGTAGATGTTCGGCCGCCTGACGCGGACTCAAACCCCAAAAGGCATCCACATGATCCGCCCGCTCATCATCCAGGTGCTCAGGCACCATGCCGTAAATCGCGGCCAGAGCCAGCGCCCAGACCGAGTAGTCCTGAATGCTCCTGGCAAGGGGGGAGCCCGGTCCAAACTCCAGCACATGTTGGGCGCGGCGTAGCCAATGATCGGGATCGCGCTGGCGCATCCAGTCTGTTCCCAGTAGCTGGAAACACTGTCTGGGGGAGCGCTGCCACAGGGCAATAGGCACTTCTTTCAGGCTGTCGTCAGTCCAGGCTTGGGCCGGACTTAGACCAAACAGCACTTCACAGCCCATTTTCACGGGGTCGGCCAAGGCATAGGCGGCCAATAAAGGGTTTTGTGCCAGTAGTAGATTGGCGACGGTATCTTTGCCTGAACGCGCTTTGGCGGCCAGCCCGATCAATAAGCTCACTTCATCATCCTTGGTAGTGGAGCAGGCATTTTACCGGTTCATATTACAATGTGCGCTGAGCTGTTCAAGCGGGGGCGATTGCCTGGTCTTTCCTGCGTGAATCAGGCCTTTTGATGTGCAACCTTGAGGCAATACGGTGTCTGATAGTTTGACTTTTCTACCTTGGCAAATCGCGACCGCCAAAAATTGGCTGGGCAATCAGGAGCGTTTTGCCCATGCCTGGCTGATCCACGGTCTGCCGGGCATCGGCAAGACGCAATTCGCCCGCGCGGCCGCCGCCAGTTTATTGTGCGACCAGCCGGTGCAGGGTCTGGCTTGTGGCCACTGTCAGGCCTGTCAGTGGGTGCGGGGGGGAAATCACCCGGACTTGCGCCTGCTGCGCCCGGATGCGGTTGCGCTGGAAGAGCAGGGGCCAGACACCCAGGAAGGGGACTTGGCCAAAGAGTCGGCTGCCCGCAAAAATCCTTCCCGGGAAATCCGGGTGGAGCAATTACGGCAGTTGCAGCACTGGTTCAATACGGCCACTCATAGAGGCGGGTGGCGAGTGGCGGTGCTCTATCCGGCTCAGGCTCTGAATCTGGTATCGGCCAATGCCTTGCTGAAGGTGCTGGAAGAACCTGCGGACCGCACGGTTTTTCTGCTGGTAGCCGATGCGCCAGATCGGCTGTTGCCTACACTGGTATCGCGTTGCCGCCGTTTGCCTTTGCCCGCACCTGATGCTCAGCAATCGGTGCAATGGCTGGAGCAACAAGGGGTGGATCAAGCCTCGGACTGGTTGGCTGCCTGGGGTGGTGCCCCACTAAAAGCGTTAAGCGCCAGCCAGGATATGAATGCGCCGTGCCCCGATTGGTTAAGCGTCTGGATGGATGGGGTATTGAAAGCAGGCCGTGAGGCGGATTTGTCCTTGGCCGATACGCTGGAAAAACTGCCTGCTCAAGAGTGGATTGACCATTGGCAACGCTTGTTTGTCGATATTCAGCTGGGTGGTTTTGCCCAACCGGCGCGTTACTATCCTTCCCTGCAAAAGCGCATTGATGCCTTGGCAGCCCAATCCAACACCACAGCGGTGACGGAAGCTCTGAAGTGGCTGGTGCAGCAAAAGCGGCTGGGGAATCATCCGCTCAATGCTAAATTGTTTATTCATCATGCCCTGGACCGTTTGCACCAGGCATGTCGTCGTGTTTAAAAAAGTACCGTCTAATCATGTTTGTTGATTCGCATTGCCATCTTAATTTCCCTGAACTTGCTGAAAATCTGGACGACATCCTGGACAAGATGCGCCAGAACCAGGTGGGCTGTGCGCTGGTGGTCAGCGTGGATATGGACGACTGGCCCGGTTTGATGGAGCTGGTGCGTCCCCACGGCCATTTGTTTGCCTCGGTTGGCGTGCATCCGGATTATGAGAAAGTCACCGAGCCTACCGTCCAGGAGCTGATCAAACATGCTCAAGATCCCAAAGTGGTGGCTATTGGCGAAACGGGTCTGGACTATTACCGTTTGCAAGAGCCCCTGGATTGGCAGCGTGAGCGTTTCCGCACCCACATCCGCGCCAGTCGCGAGTCGGGCCTGCCTTTGATCATCCATACTCGCTCGGCCAGTGAGGACACCATTGCCATCATGCGTGAAGAGCAGGCGCAGATTGCCGGGGGCGTGATGCACTGTTTCACTGAAACCTGGGAAGTGGCACAAGCGGCCTTGGATCTGAATTTCTACATTTCCTTCTCCGGGATTGTGACCTTCAAGAACGCTACCCAGCTGCAGGATGTGGCGCAACGCGTGCCGCTGGATCGTTTGTTGATCGAAACGGACTCGCCGTTTTTGGCTCCTGTGCCGTATCGAGGCAAAACCAATAATCCTTCTCTGGTCATTCATGTGGCTGAGAAGATTGCGGAGCTTCGTGGGATATCGGTAAAGGAAGTGGAAGAGGCTAGCGCAGAGAATTTCTTCAAATTATTCAGTAAGGTACAGCTTTAAGTTAATCTCGTTTAGAGGTTCTGGTAAGGCTTTTGTGACTGTTTGAGCCAATATTCAGGATCTTGCACAAGGGCGGTTTAAAGTTGATTTAAAACTTTAAGAAGATGATTTAACTATTTGATTTTAAGCGTAAAAATAGAATTTTATGGTATTTTCTCCGTCTTTCGGGCTTGGTTGGGATTCACTTAAAATATTCAATTTTTGTTAGTAATCAAAGGTTTATTGATTATTCTTAAACCTGTTTATAGTTAAATGCTTCCTGCTTGGATAGAGAGAAGCAATTTCTGAAGCGGCATCTATCTGTACTTTCATAACCTGATAAAGCACTTTATGAAAAGGATTTAACAGCATGATTTTTAAAAGAAAAATACCCAATAAAACCATCCTTTCTGTGGTGCTTCCTTTGGCCTTTCTGCTGTCAGCCCCTGTGTCGGCGCAGGAACCGGAGCTTGAAAGCCGAAATTGGTATTTGGCGCTGGAAAATGACCGACCCAACATCATCGAGCAGGAGTTCATCAAGGGGGCGAACCCCAACGCAGTCGATTCCAAGGGCAATCCTTCCTTGATGCTGGCGATCCGCAACAAGTCCTGGAAAGTGGTGGACACTTTGCTGGCTAACCGACAAACCAATGTGAACATCGAGAACGAGGCCCGCGAAACTCCCATGATGTATCTGGCCCTGATGGGGGAGACCGCTCGTTTGCGTGATCTGCAAGCACGAGGGGGGCAGGTGAATCGGGTGGGCTGGTCACCTTTGCACTATGCCGCTTCCAAAGGACATGAAGAGACGGTGCGCTATCTGCTGTCTCAGAAAGCGATTGTGAATGCACCTGCACCAGACGGAACCAGCCCCTTGATGATGGCGGCTTTGTCGGGCAAACGGGCGGTGGTGGATGTGCTATTGGCTGCCGGAGCGGATCCGAGTATGCAAAATGCCCAAGGTTTGAGTCCGGCAGACTGGGCGCGTTCAGCCAATCATGAACAATTGGCCAGTTATCTTGATCAAGCTGTCGCTCGTAAAGCGGCCGCTGCACCAGCCGCAGCGGGGACTTACTCCGGTGGAGCGGTACAGACTTATGGAGTGCCAGAGCGGGTAGAGCAGCTTGATCTGAATCGGGTGCACACGGTGACGGTAGAGCCCGAGCCAGCTCCTGCAGCAGACAGCTCCAGTTCGAAACCTGCTTCGTCCAGCAGTACCAGTCGCTATTTTGACCTGGATCGTTTCGACAAGCCTGTACAGCCTTAAGTCTGGGGGCAGGATGTAAAAAGGAGCCTTGAGGGCTCCTTTTTTGTTACGGCAATAATCGGGAATGGTTGTAGTGATACTGACGTCCTGCACTGCGTTCGCAGCTGTGGTGACTCAGTATTTCTACAGGCAGGAAACCAAAACCCTTTTTATCTATTGCCGCTTAATTGCCCTTTTCTTGCGCCTTGGCCATATGGGAGGCATGCACAAAGGTCTGGAAACCTTGCAGGTAGTTGCTGAGCATTCTCTGGATATTCTCATCTTGCAGTTTGCCTTCCGCATCAAAGGAATTCTGCGCACGAGACACCAGCAACGAGCCGCCGCTGTACAGGGACACACCCAGCATTTTCAGCGTAGGTAACCAGGCTGCCTGGGAGGAGATCGTGCCAAAGCCCCCCATGGAAGCGCCAATCAGCCCGGTGATACGGCCCGAGAAGATGGCTTTCATGTCTGTGCGAGAGAGCCAGTCGATCCCGTTCTTGAACACACCGGGTACGCCATTGTTGTATTCCGGGGTAACCAGCAAGAGAGCATCGGCGTTCAGGATCTTTTCTTTCAAGGCCAGTACGGCTTCTGGAATGCCGTCCTTGCTTTCGAGATCGCCGTCATACAGGGGGATGCCGTGTAGGGTGGCGACTTCAATCGCCATGCCTTGGGGGGCCAGGGCTTGAGCGGCGTGTGCCAAAGCGGTGTTGAAGGAGCTTTGGCGCAGGCTGCCTGATAAAGCCAGAACGCGGCAAGGGCCGGACAGATTCACCACGCCGGTCGTTTGACGCAGGGCCTCGCTTAACTGGTCAATGATCTGGATCCATTCCGGGGAATCCTGGAGTCGTTTTTCCCGAATGAACTCGGCTTGAGACTCGTTCCAGAAGGGAGCGTCAGCCAGCAGCACGTCATTAGGCAAAGGGCGGTGTTTTTCCAGAAAGCTGGCAATCGCCTCGGGGGTGTTGGGCAGACCCAGTTGAGCAAATAGGTCGTGAAAGCGGAACAAGTTATCAGACATGGTGGTAGGGGAGCTTGGAAGAGGGGATGATCGGACGCTAAGGGCGGGCGCGGCTCCAGTATGTATGGCTAAAGGTTCCGGGCTTTGAGTAGCGTACAAAAAAATACTGTTTTTATTAACAGGCAGCCTGATATAGGCTGCCTGTCTATTTACGGTGACCCAAACGCCTAATTGGCGGGCAGGTAGTCAGGACGCAGAATGCCACGCAGTTCCGAGTAGGGCAGCAGTAGCTCTGGCTGACCGAAGGAATACGGGGCGACCTCGTACGGGTTGTACTTCACCAGCAAGCCCTGATCGGTCAGAGCAATGTTCTGGGCGGGCTGGAAGGGCCACATTCTGTCCCAACCGGCTCGGTCTTCACGTGCCTCACTCAGGCTGGAAACCCAGTTGTTGTGCGCCTGGCGTACCAGTTCCTGGAAAGGCTTGATCTTGCCGGGGGCAATAATGCGGTCCAGAGGCAAAGCGGTCTTCAGGCGATTGTCCCAGTTGATGAACTGGGTTGCTGTAATGCCGTGAGCCGCACCTGTCATGTAGATGCCCGAGCTTAGCTCTACGACCGTCAGATCCCGGTTCCGGTAGCGCGTACGGGCGGATAAATGCACTTCGTCACGATTATTGGCGGTGGCCCAGTAGTAGTTTTCGAATTCCTTCAAACCGCGATAACCAGGATGGCGCTCAGAGATAACCGTCATATGAGCCAGGCTTTCATCGACCAGCTTGGTCAGCTCGGCATTGCCGGGGAAAATCAGAGATTTCACTTCCAGGCGCGGGCATTCACCGGTACAGCCTGGCTTGACGTGTTTGTAGTCCAAGGGCTGGGTAAAAACGCCATCTTTTTCAGTCTGATCCTGGGTTTGCGTTGGAATCAGGGAGATATTGCTGGGCGTGCTGGAACACGCAGACAGAGCCATGGCTGTCAGGCCAATAAGCAGCAGCTGATAGGGGCGCTGTAAGGTCATGGGATCGTAGTCCTATCGGATGGTTTTGGAATCTTGGCCAAAGAGGATTTGACGGGCCTTGTCGTCATGGACGGGCGAGCCGGGGTTGATCTGTTCGACCAAGGCATAGGCACGCTCAGTTGCGGGACGCGCGCCAATACGCTCAAACCAACGCTTCAGATGCGGGAAGTCGTCCAGGTTCTGGCTTTGGCGCTGGTGGGAGACAATCCAGGGGTAGCTGGCCATATCGGCAATGGAGTAGTCCCCAGCAATAAAGTCGCGCTGCTCCAGATGTTTGTTCAGCACGCCGTAGAGACGGCCAGTCTCACGCACATAGCGGTCGATGGCGTACTCGATTTTGACGGGTGCATAGACATTGAAGTGGTGATTCTGGCCTGCCATGGGGCCCAGGCCACCCATTTGCCAGTACAGCCACTGTAAGGTTTCGGTACGCACTCGCAAATCGGTCGACAGGAACTGGCCGGTTTTTTCTGCCAGATATTGCAGAATGGCGCCGGACTCGAACAGGGAGATAGGTTCGCCACCGTCTTGCGGAGCCTGGTCCACAATGGCGGGAATGCGATTATTGGGGGCGATACGCAGGAATTCAGGTTTGAATTGATCGCCTTGGCCAATATTGATGGGGTGGATGGTGTAAGGCAGACCGGACTCTTCCAGAAACATCGTGACTTTATGTCCGTTGGGAGTGGTCCAGTAATACAGGTCGATCATGTGTTCTCCTGGCTAAGTGAAGACGCTGGCCTGTCTGCAGCAAGCTACCCAGATGACGTATCCGGCGGCGCTGGGCTACTATTGTTCGCCTGAATACGGTTTATAGGAAGTCAAAGACTGTCATGAGCAAAATCTATCATAATCCGCGCTGCAGCACTTCGCGTAATGCCCTGGCCATGATGCGTGAAAAAGGTCTGGAACCCGAGATCATCGAGTACCTGAAAACACCCTTGTCGCGCAGCGAACTCAAAACTCTGATTGCGGCAACGGGCTTGACGGTACGCGAGGCCATGCGCAGCAAAGAGGCTGTTTACAGCGAGCTGAACCTGGGCAATCCCGATCTGAGCGACGAGGACTTGCTGGCAGCGATTGAAGCTAATCCTGTTTTGTTGAACCGTCCTATCGTGGTGACAGAAAAAGGGACGCGTCTGGCGCGTCCCCTGGAAGTCGTTCAGGAAATTCTGTAATCAGACTTCCTGAGTAGCGAGTGCTTCGCTATTACTGGGCAATGGCTTCCAGCGCAATACGGATAGTGACTTCATCACCGACGTAAGGCACGTTGGCAGCCATGCCAAACTCGCTACGCTTGATCTCGATCTTGCCGTCCGCGCCCAGGGCGGGTTTGTTCATCATGGGGTGCTTGGGCATGGTCAGGAAGGACTCAATGGTCATGGTCACGGGCTTGGTAATGCCCTTGATGGTCAGATCGCCCTTGGCGGACACAGGCTTGTCACCGTCGAACTGAATGTCCTTGGACACAAAAGTTGCTTCGGGGAACTGCTCGGTGTCGAAGTGATCCTTGCCCTGGATGTGTTCGTTGAACAGGGGAAAGCCGGTGCTGACCGAACGGGTGTCGACTTTCATGTCGATGCTGCCGGTCTTGGCTTCCTGGTCCAGGGTAACGGTGCCTTGTGCCTTGTCAAAACGCTGGCTTTGCGTGCTCAGGCCCAGGTGCTTGTAGCTGAAGTGCACAAAGGTGTGGCTGGGTTCAACCTGATAGGTGACTGGAGCCGCCTGGGCAGCAAAAGCAAACATGAAACTGGCGGACAGGGCAATCACTGGCTTGATCATGAGGGTGTAATCCTTGTTATGCAGGGAGAGGAAGGGGGCGCTGATGCGTCTGCTTACTTGGCATCAATCTTGAAGTTGACGGTGATCTCGTTGGCCACGATGTCGTAGCTGGACCAGGAGCCTTCACCGATAGAAAAATCGCCACGCTTGATTTCAAAGGCACCGCTAAAAGTGGCTTTGTCGCCTTCGGGAGCCATGGTCGCCATGACAGTGACGGGTTGCTCACGGCCTTTGATCTGCAACGTGCCTTGCACTTCATATTGCTGGTCGCTGACAGCACGGAAACTCTTGGAGCTGAAAACGGCCTGGGGATGCGCGTCAATATCGAACCAGCGCACGTCTTGCAATTCATCATCGGCTTCTTCTGAGCCGGTATCAACGCTATCCAGGGCGACCTTCAAGACCACCTTGGACTGATCCAGGGCGTCGGGGTTGAAGTTCAGTTCGCCTTCAAATTTACGGAACTGACCATCCAGCTTCACACCCATCTGGGAATACTGAAAGCCGATTTCGCTATTTTGGGTGTCCAGAGCCTGGTAGTTCTTGGCGTTGACGGCCAGACTGGTGCCCAGGCCCAGAGAGCTGATCAGCAGGGACACGAAGACAGATTTTTTCATGATTTGGCTTTGCCTAAAGTAAAGGTGATGCGGCCAAGCAAGCCGTCACGGTCTATGAACTGATGCTTCAAGGCCGCCAGAACATGCAGGCTGACCATGGCAATCAGGGCGTAATTCAAAAAGATGTGGACTTGGACCAGCAGCTCGCCCAAAGGTTTATCTTTGGAAACCAGATCGGGCAGGGGGATCACGCCAAACCACACCGTCTGAAAGCCTTTGGCAGAACTCATCAGCCAGCCTGTCAGGGGAATACCAATCATCAACAGGTACAACGCTGCATGACCACAGTGGGCCAGAGTCCGGCTGAAAACAGACATACCAGGGGGCAGAGCAGGGGGGCGGTTGAACAAACGCCAGAGCAGGCGCAGGATCACCAGTACCAGCAAGGAAATACCGGCCCATTTGTGCCAGGAATAGACTTGCAGTTTCAAAGGGGACAGGGGCAAGGTTTTCATGGTGTAGCCCACGGTCACCAGGGCGGTCAGGGCCAGTGCCATCAGCCAATGCAAGATGCGTGCGACTCGGGTGTAGCGTTGGCGATTCACTGGAACAGGGGTGATGCTCATTGATAATGCCTTTCATTTACGAAGCCAAGAAACTTTAACCTGTTTGTAAGCATCGTAAAAGACCAGATTTTGCAATGCAGTAATGCAATATTGGGGGGTATTGGTCGTGCATCTCTTGCAAGATGACTATTTTCTTGCAGCGTGTGACAAGGCTTTCAGGGTGGGGTGGGGGCGGGCTAAACTCCTTTTTTCAGCTCGCAAGCAAGGAAGTCTCTATGTGGAAAACAGCGTTGGTCGTCGTGGTAGCCGGTTTGTTGGCAGGATGCCAGGACTCGAAAAAGGCCAATGAGGAAAATTTCAGCACGGCAATCCAGAGCTATCTGGATACGCGAGACGGCTTGTGTGTAGGAGTGCCTGGACGTGTGTATCCCTATCAGGCCGAGCACGATTCCCCCTTGATTGTGGAAGATCGAGCTCGTCTGGCTGCCTTGGCCAAGGTAGGTTTGTTGCGTCAGGTAGGAAAGGAAGAGGCACCGCGCTACGAGCTGGATGCCAATGCAGACACCTATTTGCGTCGTTCCAGCTCCGAACAGTCGCAGGGCGAGCATGATGCATTTTGTACAGGCCGCCTGGTTCTGGACCGTATCAACTATTTTACCGAACCGGCCAGCGCAGGCGGGTTTACCGTCAGTCAGGTGAGTTATGTCTATCATCTGGCCGATGCGGCGGGCTGGATCAAAGATAGCGCGGTTCAGGATACCTACGAGGATCTGCGCGCGTTGACGGCCCAGGAAGTCGAGGGGCAAGCACGAATGATTCTGACCAATAAGGGCTGGGTTCATCAGAACCTTTATCGTTAAGTGATGCCACACGGCTGCATGAAAAAGGTGGGGCAGTACGGTGTGGTTCGGTCTTGAGCAAGAGGAGCAATCATATGGCTGTGCCTCAAAACAAACACGATTTATTAGTGGCCATTTGCAGCAATTATCAAAAGTTGGCTGCAGATCTGGCTACTGTTCCCATTACGCGGGCTCGTGAAAAAGACCTGGAAGGTCATACCAAGGGGACGCAAATGAGTGTGGCTGATCTGGTCGCTTATTTGATCGGATGGAACGAACTGGTTTTGAAGTGGAGCCAGGCCAAGGCCAAAGGTTTGCCGGTAGATTTCCCTGAAACCGGTTTTAAATGGAACGAGCTCGGGCGTCTGGCACAGAAGTTCTATGCCGACTTTGCCAATGTGTCGTACTCGGACTTATTAAATCGCCTGGAGGAGGCGCAAGCTCGTATTGTTGCCTTGGTCGAGCAAAGTACAGATGGTGATCTGTATGGAGCGCCTTGGTACAAGAAGTATTCTCTAGGGCGCATGATTCAGTTCAATACGGCCTCACCTTATGCGAATGCTCGGATCCGACTGCGGAAATGGAAGAAAATACATTCCATTGTCTGATAAGACGAAGTTGCATCAATCCACCGTAAGGTTTTATTATAAAAATGCAATTAACGGAAAAGATAAATAGGCAATGAAAAAACGGTCTACAAGAGAAGAAGGGCAGTTTGACCTGCCCATTTTGGGCTCGCAGGCCGCCGATATCTCGGCGGAGGCCTTGTTTGACACGTGGTTGCAGCATCAACGCCCGCCCATGGCGCCCAGCACGCAGCGGGTTTATCGCACCTTGTGGCGACGCTTCTTGCAGGCGCTGCAAGATCACAAAAAGCAGTACACCCAGATCAAGCCTGTGGATATACGGGACTTTTTGAGCAATCTGGACGAAGTGCGCCGTCCGCAGCGTGAGCGCTATCAACAAGTCATTGCCCGTGCTTATGAAGAGCTCTGCCGCCAGGATGGCCGCTCGGAAAACCCCGCACTGGCCCCCGCCATCAATGATCCTTTCAAGGAAAGCTGGCGTCAGGCGCCTGACAACCAGGCCACCCAGTTTCTTTCTGTCGATCAATGCTCTGCCACCATCAAAGCCTTGAATACCCGCCTGCGTGTCCTGGAGTTGACCAGTGATATGACCATTGCTGCCCGTTGGCGTGAATATCGGGATATGACGATTGTGGCTGTGATGCTGGGCACAGGCTTGCGCCCGGTGGAGTTGGGGCAGTTGCACCCTTGCGCGGTAGGCGTAGCCAAACGCACTGCAGAGTCTTCAGAAACAGACGACTCAGATCACGAGGAGACAGCTCTTTGGCGGGATGGCACTCTTCTGCTCAGGCTTGCTGGCGCGGCAAAACGCGACGTTGTTGTGCCTGTCTGGTGTGAAGGCATTTTGCGTAGCTGGTTGATCTTTAGCGGAGCCGAAGATGCTTCCGCTTGGGTAAAAGATAGCCGGGTCTTTCCTGGTAGCCGTCAGATCAGCGCTGCGCGTCCCCAGGCACAGATGAATCCTGCCACGCTGGCTCGTATCGTCAGCAAATGGGGAATCAAGCAGATGGATCTGTTGATGACGCCACAGCGTTTGCGTAATACCTTTGGGGCGGGTTTGATCGAACGAGGCTTTTCCTTGCCTGAGATCGAAGAAATTATGGGTTATGCCCCCGGTGCAGCCAGTGCCTGGCGCCTGCAGGCGTCCTGGCTAGCATGGCTGGAAGCGCAAAAGACTCCGGCCGATCCCGCTATTACCGAGAATACGCAATCAGAATGAAGGGCTAGTCACGGTTTCGTCAGTTCCGGGAGGCATAATCTCAGATTCATTTCGCTTTATTGAGGAGTTTGAAGTGACGTCGACACCTGTTTTTCGTCGTGCTGTGGCAGCGGATCTGGAGGCCATCGTAGCCATGTTGGCCGACGATATTTTGGGCCAGAAACGGGAAAACATCAGCCTGCCGTTGGCTCAGTCCTATCTGGACGCTTTTGCTGCGATAGAAGCGGACCCCAATCAGTATCTGGCCGTTGTAGAGCTGGATGACGCGGTTGTGGGCACTTTGCAGATCACGTATATGCCAGGCCTGTCGCACCAGGGCGCGTGGCGTGGGGAGATTGAGTCTGTACGTATTGCCAGCGCAGCCCGTGGTACGGGTTTGGGGCGTTTGATGATTCAGTGGGCCATCGAACAATGCCGTGCACGCAATTGTCACCTTGTGCAGCTTACTTCGGATATGGCTCGTATCGATGCACATCGGTTTTATGAGCAACTGGGTTTCACGGCTAGCCACAAGGGGTTCAAGATGACGCTGTAAACCGTTTTCGTTGGAAAATCAGCCATTAAGCGCGGTGTAAACAATTACTATAAAAAAACCGCATAGGCTGAATGCAGTGCTTAGGTGCCGCTTTTCCAAAGGGCGAAGGTTGTGCCCATATCAACCTGATCTACTTTGAAGCGTCTACCGTTACCAACTTTGACGACAAAGGCAAGAAAACCCAGTTTGTTGATATTACAGGTGGCGACATAGGGGCCCCCGATGTGCCCCAAAAAGAAAAAGTCAGGCTGGTCAGAAATGCATTGAGTGATATAGGGATTCAAATCCCTGAGAACGACACCGGCTTTAGTCCTGGCACCTTGAGATAGACAGGTCGGGATTGCCCCGACCTTTATGCAGTCTGGAAAAATGGACAGCTAGCCCTGAGCTTGGTTTTTAGCCTTATGATGCTTTCTCAAACTGTATGGTGGAGACAGGCAGATGGGTGTAGCGTCAGATTATCCAGTCATATTGATTACCGGCGGGAGTCGAGGGATAGGTGCTGCGACGGCGCGCCTGGCGGCGAAGCAGGGCTATAACGTTGTTCTTAGCTATGTCGCCAGCGAATCTGATGCCTTGTCGGTGGTCGCTGAAGTAGAGGCGACAGGTCGCCAAGCTTTTGCGTTCAAGGCTGATTGCGCGGACCCGGAGCAGATTACTCAGCTCTTTGAGCAGATCGACCAAAGGTTTGGGCGGATAGACGTCCTGGTGAATAACGCAGGCGTGTTGTTTCAGCAGTCTCGCCTGGAGGATCTCAGCTTCGAGCGTATACAGCACACCTTTGCGGTCAACACGATTGGTCCCATGCTTTGTGCGCAACAGGCGGCCAAACGCATGGCTTATCGCTATGGTGGGAAAGGCGGTTCTGTCATCAATGTTTCCTCTATAGCGGCCAAGCTTGGCAGTCCGAACGAATATGTGGATTACGCCGCTTCAAAAGGAGCTTTGGAGACTTTCACAACAGGTTTTGCTAAAGAGGTGTCCCGAGAAGGGATTCGTGTTAATTGTGTTCGGCCTGGGCATATTTATACCGAGATGCATGCCAGTGGCGGCGAGCCAGACCGTGTAGACCGATTAAAGGACAGCATCCCGATGGGCCGTGGTGGCCAAGCAGAGGAAGTGGCGCGTGCAATTTTATGGCTAGCCAGCTCTGAGGCGTCCTTTATCACGGGAACATTCCTGGATGCGAGCGGTGGCAAGTAGCCATTGTGGGTAACGAGGTTTGGGGCCTTGAAATACGATGTTCTGGATGATTATAGGCATCGCATAATGTATATTATGTAAAGTCAGTCATCGATAGATATTAGCCCCATTCCCTTAAGCACCTGTTCTTATCGCTTGTCACTCCTCTCTCTTCTTCCGGATTATTTTTGCTCTGAAGGTAGTTAAGTGTTCCCTTGCATGGTTATAGTGAGCAGCTATGTAAATTGGAGCAAAGCACCATGGGCCATGTACTACAGTTTGCCGAACGCGATCCCAGCTTGAGTGATGACTTGGCCAAGGCGCAGATTGAAATCCTGCGTGAAGCCTTGCTGTCAAAGCAGTACGAACGTCTGGATAAGGCAGATCAAACCCTGCTGATCGTGGTGGCAGGTATGGACGGTGTGGGTAAAGGCTCTGCTATCAATACCTTGAACACGTGGCTGGATCCGCGCCATGTGCACACTCTGGCGTTTGGCAAGTTAAGTGAAGAAGAAGCCATGCGCCCTTTGATGTGGCGTTATTGGAATAGCTTGCCCGCTCGTGGTCAGACGGGTTTGGTATTTGGGTCCTGGTATGCGCCTTTAATGAAAGAGCTGGGCCGTAAAGCACCGGATCCGGCCAAGATTGCTTTGTATACCCATCTGATCAATCGTTTTGAAGCGCAGTTGGCCTATCAAGGCGTGCAGGTTTTGAAGCTGTGGTTCCATCTTTCTGCGCAGGCTCAACTGGATCGATGCGCTACCTTGATGGCTGATCCTAGTACTGCCTGGCGTGTCAGCAAGGCTGACCTGAAAGTTCATAAGCAATTCAATCGCTTGCGCAATGCCGCGACGCAAACTATCAATCTGACCCATCGAAATTACGCCCCTTGGGTTGTTATCCCTAGCGCAGATAAGAACCTGCGTGATGTGTCTTTGGCCAAGGTGGTGTTGCAGGCCATGGACAAGCCTATTGTCCCGCGTCAGGTGAAAGAGCCGCATGCCTTCCCGTTTCGCTTGAACGTCCCGACTGCTTCGCTTCAGTCCCCTCCTCCTGAAGAATCTGTGCAGGATTACGACGCCGAGCTTTTGCATTGGCAGGGCCGTTTGTCTTGCGCGGTGCGTAGTAAAGCTTTCCGCAAGCACTCTTTGGTACTGGTGTTTGAGGGGCGGGATGCAGCGGGTAAAGGCGGCACTATCCGCCGTTTGACCGAAGCCCTGGACGTCCGTACTTACGATATCCACCCTATTTCTGCTCCTAATGCTGTGGAGCTGGCACGCCCTTATCTATGGCGTTTCTGGCGCAAACTGCCGCGTCTGGGGGAAATTTCGATTTTTGATCGATCCTGGTATGGTCGTGTGCTGGTGGAGCGGGTGGAAAAATTGATTTCCCGTGCCGCCTGGCATCGTTCTTACGAGGAAATCAACGAATTTGAGGCACAGTTGCTGGCCAACGGTACGGCTGTGATCAAGTTCTGGCTGGATATTGATAAGGACGAACAGCTCAAACGATTCAAGGCCCGCGAGGAAACGCCCTTCAAGAATTACAAGATTACGGAAGACGATTGGCGTAATCGGGAGAAATGGACGGCGTATCAACGCGCTGCGGAGGAAATGTTCGCCCAGACCGATACTCACATGGCACCTTGGCATATTGTGCCCAGCAAGGACAAAAAAGCCGCCCGTATTCAGGTTCTGCGTACGGTCGTCGAGACGCTGGAGTCTTTGGATGAGCACATGATCAGCCTGAATGAGCCGGCCTTGTCTGACCAGGTGAGTGAGCAGGTATAAGGATGCACGTGCTTTTTTACCGACAAGGCTTTACTTCGGTTAGGCGTATTGTCGATTTGCTTTGACGATGAGCCTTATAAATCCTGCCGTGCTGCCAGGCTAAGGATTTTGCGCCAACGTTTGGCTTCTGCGGTATGGGCAGGCTGGATTTCCCAACTTTGCGTTGGGTTACGCAAAGTCAGCGTCAATCCCCTGCCCTGCAGCTCGACTGAGTCTATATCCGCAAAAATAAACGCTCGTGTTCCCTGCCCCGTTTGAATCTGACCGCGTTTTTGCAGGGCATCCAGGCGTATTGAACCGTCGGGTAAGGCCAGCTCCAGAATGCGCTGGCCTTGCTGCTTTTTGCCGTGAATGGCCAGATAACGGCGTCGCCATACGATGAAGGGGGCCACCAGAATGGCCGCTGCGATCAGCAGGCTCAAGATCGCGGCAATAACTCCGGCACTGGCACTGACCAGGCTAAAGAGCTGCATTCCACCATACACAAGCGCCGCAATAATCCCCAGGAACAGCAGGACGACGATGATGGGCATGGTGGAAAACTCCTTGTTTTAGCGGGCTTGGACTTTTACGGTGGCCGCGGCCTGGCGGGCGTTTGCACGGGCCGTTTCCAGATCAGCGTCTGCGGCCAATGCGACACCCATGCGGCGCTTTTCAAAGCTCTCGGGTTTGCCGAACAGACGGATATCGGTTTGCGGGATGCGCAAGGCTTCAGCCACATTCAGGAAATTCACGTCTTTTGCATCTACACCGCCGTAGATCACGGCGCTGGCGCCTGGCATACGCAAGGCGGTATTCACAGGCAGGCCCAGAATGGCGCGTGCATGCAGTTCAAATTCTGACTGCCATTGGGTGGCCATGGTGACCATGCCGGTGTCGTGTGGACGGGGGCTGACTTCACTGAACCAGACCTGATCGCCCTTCACGAACAGCTCAACGCCAAACAAGCCCTGGCCGCCCAGGTTCTGGGTAACGGCTTGGGCAATATCGCGTGCGCTTTGCAGAGCCGCGGGACTCATGGGCTGGGGCTGCCAGCTTTCAACGTAGTCGCCATCTACCTGCTTGTGGCCGATGGGATCGCAGAACTGGGTTTCGATCTGGCCGTCTGCGCCTACGGCACGGACAGTCAATAAGGTGATTTCGTAGTCGAAGTCGATAAAGCCTTCAACAATGATGCGGCATTGGCTGACGCGGCCACCCGCCATGGCGTAGTCCCAGGCTTTGGCAACATCGTCCGGGCCGCTGATCTTGCTTTGACCCTTGCCCGAGCTGCTCATCAAGGGTTTGACGACGCAAGGGTAGCCAATCTTGTCGTCGATAGCGGCTTGCAGCTCTTCCAGCGATTCGCAGAACTGGTAGGGGCTGGTGGGAACACCCAGGGTTTCAGCGGCCAGGCGGCGGATGCCTTCGCGGTCCATGGTCAGGCGAGCGGCACGGGCCGTCGGAATGACGCGTACCTTGCCTTGGGCTTCCAGTTCTTCCAGCACGCCGGTGGCAATGGCTTCAATCTCGGGCACAACCAGGGTGGGCTTTTCTTCTTCGATCAGGGCGCGCAATTGTTCGGCATCACTCATGGTGATGGTGCGCGAGTGATGGGCGACCTGCTGACCAGGTGCGTTCTCGTAGCGGTCCACCGCTATGGTTTCTACCCCCAGGCGTTGCAGCGCAATCAGTACTTCTTTGCCCAGCTCTCCCGAGCCCAAGAGCATGATTTTGTCCGACGACGACGATAAAGGGGTGCCCAACAGGCTCATGGCGCGTGCTCCGCTGAAAATGAGAAATTCAAAAGCGGTATTGTAATGCAGGCGACGCCGGGTTTTTTTCAGGCAGGACTGCTTTGTCCGCCCTGCTGGCACACAGGCTTGCAGGGCGGATGTTTTCAAGGCTCTACATCAGCGGTCAGGCTACTCCACCATTAGCTGCGCCATCATGCCCAGGTCCTCGTGCTCCAGAATGTGGCAGTGGAACATGCGCAGGCCCGGCAATTCCTGGCGGAACGCCAAGCGGATTGTTTCATTGGGGCGCAGATTGACCGTATCGCGCCAGGCCCGGAACGCCTCCGGTACGGACTGCATCCCGGTTTGGCGCGCCAATACCTGAAACTGTGTGCCGTGCAGATGGAAAGGATGGTCCATATGGGAATCGTTAATCACATCCCAGTACTGCCACTGCCCTGTTGGGCAACGCAGGTCGATGCGGTCCATGTCGTAGACCTGATTGTTGATACGGAACATGGAACGCATGGCAGCCATACCGGGCATCATATCGTTGTCCATGCCTGCCATACCCTGGTGGTTCATCCCGGATGAGGCTGTCATACCAGCGCCGTGCCCAGACTGCATGTCATGGTTCATGGGCATGACTTCGCTGAATACGACTTTTGCGGTACTGGCGGCTGCTGGAATGGCAGGGATTGTGCGTAATTGCTTGGGCAGTTCGATTTCCTGATGGTGGATTTTCAGTGTTGCCAGCGTCAGGGTTTCGGGACTTTCCTGCACCATCATTTTTTGCCGATCGTAATACAGTGCTTGCAAGCTGCTATCCAGATCTTTATCCGTCTGGATAAAGAACTCCACCCGTTCGGCCGGGGCCATCAAAATCGACTCGGCCGCTGCCAAGGCTTGCTCTAACAGTCCGCCATCTGTACCGACTTGAACCAGCCGAGCGCCGGGGATGTGCAGCTTCAAATAACGGGCAGAACACGAGTTCCAGACACGGATGCGTTCTGCTGTGCTGGCCTGGATAAGGGGTTGGCGTTGACCATTCAGCAGCACGAACTGCCCTTCCCTGCCGTTCATCCAGTCAGGACCTGTGTTGGCCGGAATATGGCCATTAATGTCCAGCCGCAGATCGCTAATGGCCCAGTGTTGCTCCGTGTAGTCTTTCAATGGGTCTTTGGGAGAGCGGACAATAATTGTCCCGCCCAATCCGTGGGCGACTTGCTCACCGCTTTTGCCATGAGGGTGTGGGTGATACCAGTACGTACCGGCGCAGCCTTCGGGCAAGGTAAAGCGGTAGTAGCGGCTTTGTCCTGGCATCACCGCGTCTTGTGGGTTGCCGTCCTGATCAGAGGGAACCGGCAAACCGTGCCAGTGGATGGTAGTGGCCTGGTCCAGCTGGTTTTCAAACTCGATTTCTACTTGGTCGCCCTCATACAGTTCGATCAGCGGGCCGGGAGCTTGGCCGTTGTAAAGCCAGAGTTCGGTGCTTTTTCCATCTGCCAGAACGCGTTGATGGGCAGCAGCAGTAATTTTGGCCTGGAAAAGCCCTTTTTTCTGACTACTGTTTTTAAGTACAGGTAGAGCTTGCAGAGCCTGGCCAGCCGGCATTTTTTCTATGGGCATCAGGCCTGGGCGGGTGCTCATGCCGTGACCGGGCATACCTTCAGACATGGAGCCGTGGTGCCCCATCATGCCCTGCCCCCAGCTTCGCATAGGCAGGCTACTCAAGAGGCTGGCACCCAAAGTCAGTTTAAAAAAATCGCGTCGTTTCATGGGTTTATCCCTATCAATCATCAATACACACGTACCACCCAGGCTGGATCAGCACAGGCTTTTAGCGCTTGGGCGGCAATTAAAACGAGATGATCAGGACGAGCGCGGAGGTGGCTGGGCGGGGCCAATCAGCCGGGAGACGTAGTTTTGATGCAGGGGGACGGGAGGGAAAACGGGCTGTAATGCCACCGCTTCAGGTGGTGGAGCCTGCGTCGCCAGACAAGCGCAGCAACCACTTTTCATTGGAGTGCTGCAATGGTTGGGAGCGCTATGGTGAGATTGCCCCGACGAGGCATGTTGCGCTTGAACAGTGCTGCGATCCGTATTTTGAATCGTGGCGTGTGCGGCAAAGCTGCTACTCAAACCCATGCTGGCAAAAAAAACAAGCAGGCCGACTAATAAAAGCCAGCCTATTGTTTTGCGAGATGAAATGGGTGCGCGCAGCATGGCAAAAGCTTAGCATAAGCCTTCTGTGCATCGTTTGCGCTAAAACAGACCGTTACACGCAGTGGTCTATTCAGGCGATTGCAAGCGTAGCAAATCAGCCTTACGGATGGCTGGCATAAGCTGCTAAATAGATTTTATTATTCAGGATCGTTCTTGATCAGGCGTCGCTTCAACCGCAGGGGGCGTACAGGCTGGCTTTGGGCTTGTTCCAGTTCCTGGCTGAGTCGTTGGGCTGTTTTGCGCGCCTCTTCATTCTCCCGCTCCAGCAAAGCAGCGCGAGTACGCAACATTTGCAATTGCCCCTGCATCTCTTTGGCCAAGTTATGGCTGATATCCATAGCCGCTTGCATCGCGCGGCGCTCGCCCTGCTCTTGCCCCAACTCCTGGCGCAGTTTCTGCATTTGATCCTGCTGTTTGTTCAGCTCCTGTTCGTGAGCTTGACGCTGGGTCTTGTTTGCTTGCTCGGCCTCTTCTATTTGCTGACGCAATCGCGTTTGAATGGAGCGTTCCTTGTCGATTTCCAGTAAAGCACGGCGCTCGTTGGCCTGGGCGCGTTCTTCGGTCAGCTCAATAGCCTTTTGCAGCCGCTCCAAGTCCTGGGTGAATTGCTCACCTTGACGGCGCAGTTCTTGTTGAACCAATTGTTTTTCGGTTTCCAGCTCGTTTTGACGTTGTTTGGCGTGCAGCAAGTCTTGTTTCAGAGCTGCTTGTACCTGACTGGCTGCCTGTAGTTCTTCTTTCAGCTTTCCTATATGGGCTTGGGCATTTTTCAAGGCGTCCTGCTCTACTTCCAGCGCTTGTTGGGCCTCCAGGGTTTGGGC
Source organism: Alcaligenes sp. PF14 (assembly GCF_037150615.1). NCBI lineage: Bacteria > Pseudomonadati > Pseudomonadota > Betaproteobacteria > Burkholderiales > Alcaligenaceae > Alcaligenes > Alcaligenes sp. PF14. The sequence continues at coordinate 73,857 of NZ_JBAGRS010000008.1, forward strand.
TTGGGCCTGTGCGACGCGTTCATCAGCCTGAGTCTGGTAATGCAGCATTTGCTGCTTCGAGTGCCCCATCGCTTCTTGCCAGATACGACCCAGCAGATCCCCCGTCAGGGCTTGTAGCTCTTCAGGCATGTCGGCCACATCCAGCCGAACTCGACTTTTATCCCGCAAATCTTCCCAGAACGTCTGTAGTGCCTGAGCCGGAGCGCTCATGCTGCCTTTGCGCACCAATTGGTACAGCTTGTTGGCCGTAGGTGTAACGCCATAGCGGAAAAACAGGAGTGCGGCCACTTCTTTGTACAAAGTCTGCGTATGGCTGAAGCGATCACGTAATTGGGCAACATCGGCCAGGATTTGCCCCTCGTTTGGCTGGTTTTGCTCCATTTTTCCACCTTTGTTGATAATTTAATTAATAATACAACGTAATATATAAAATTATCAACAAATAGGATTTTATAATTTGACATTATCTCTATAATGTCAAATATCTGACCCTAAACAGGCTGATTGGCACAGGCACGGGTTTGAAAGCCCTTCCCTGCTCTCTTATCGCCTTCGTTTTTCTGCTTATTCATGGAAATAGCCAACACTTCGCCCTCAACCGATCTGGGATCGGACGATATTGCTCAATTGCTGGCTCGTTTTGACGGGCGGCAAGGGGCCAACCGCTCTCTCGGCGGACGTGCACAGATTGAGGCGCAAACAGATATAGAGGCGTTGAGGGCCTGGTTGGCGCGCTATATAGATAGTCCACGCACCTATGCGAACTACCGCAAGGAGGCGGAGCGCCTCTTGTTATGGGCGGTATTGGAGCGTCGCAAGGACTTGTCCTCGCTTAGCCTGGAAGACATTCTGGCCTATCGTTTGTTTCTGGCGGACCCTCAACCCGCTCATCGCTGGGTGGTTCAAGGGCGCTCCCGCCCTGCCCGTCACCATGCGGCATGGCGGCCATTTGCGGGGCCCTTGTCTGAAAGCAGCCGGAATCAGGCGTTATTGATTCTGAACTCTTTATTTAGCTGGCTGGTACAGGCGGGGTATTTGGCGGGCAATCCTTTGGCCTTGTCTCATCAGGGCCGACGTCAAAAGAAAACCACCGCCCCCCAGCAACGGTACTTGACCCGGCTGCAATGGCGCTGGGTACAGGAGTACATCCAGGCCCTTCCTGAAGATACGCAGAGCGAGTTGCGCTATAAAGCCCGCGTACGTTGGCTCTTTTCTATTCTTTATGGCGGCGCCCTGCGCATTTCCGAACTGGTTCAGGCGCGTATGGCCGATGTTCAGGAACGTGTTGATGCGGGAACGACGGCTCAGTGGTGGCTGCATATCCACGGCAAGGGCGACAAATGGCGTCATGTGCCTTTAACGCAAGAGCTGTACGGCGAATTGATGCGCTACCGACAAGCGCATGGGCTGGAAGGACCGCCCCAGGCTTTGGAGCCCTATCCTTTATTAATGTCCGCCGGTGCCAGCGACAAGCATTTGACGCGGGCCATGGCGCATGTTTTGGTCAAACAGGTTTTTCAAGGTAGTGCGGATCGTTTACGGAGTCTGCATCCCGATCAGGAGTCCCAGGCCCGTATTCTGGAGCAGGCCTCGGCTCACTGGCTGCGTCACTCGGCGGGTTCTCACCTGGCTGATCAAGGGGTGGATCTACGTATCATCCGTGACACTTTGGGCCATGAGTCTATCGCTACGACCAATATCTATCTGCATGCGGATGATGATCAGCGTCACCAGGCTCTGGAGCAATCCCATAGCCTGGGTTGGAAATAAAGCACCCGCTTTGAGACAAGAAAATCAGACGCAGACAGCCCCCGGCAATGCGGTAGGATACGATTCCTGTGGGGGCTGCGTTCCTGTTTTCAGACATGCTCCCCGCCCAAGCCTTGCTATAGCTGATTGTTGGAGTACCTATCCCTTATGGACACATTTAATGTCATGCGCACCTTCCGGCGCATTGTGGAGCTGGGCGGACTTGCCAAAGCCGCGGAGGATCTGGGGATATCCGCAGCGGGTTTGAGCAAGCAACTGCGTACCCTGGAAGCGCATCTGGATACGGTGCTGATCCAGCGCACTACGCGCAGCATGAGTCTGACGGAGACTGGCCGCAGCTACTATGCCGAATGCTGTCGGATACTGGATGAGCTGGACGCTTTGGAGCGCTCGGTCAAACAGCAGTCCCAGCGCGTGACGGGGACCTTGCGCGTGAATGCCCCCTTGTCGTTTGCACTTAGCGTCCTGTCGCCATTGATGACGGATTTTCTACACAAGTATCCGGAACTGAAGCTGGAGCTGGTGATGGAAGACCGGATCGTGGATGCCGTGGCTCACGGTTTTGATGTCTCGGTGCGTTTGCGTAGCAGCCTAGATGATTCCACCCTGATTGCTCGTCGCCTCGCCACCATCGAGCAAAAATTATGCGCCGCCCCCACCTATTTGAAGCAGCATGGCCTGCCTCAGACCTTGCAGGATCTGCGCAATCACAAAATGATCAGCTATAGCCTGGCACATACCCAGGGCCTTGCTTTTGATAGTGATTTCGACAGCAATCCTCAACAGCACCCCCCCAGTGGTACGGCTTTGCTGTTTTCAGGCGAGCATAGTCAAGTGAATAACAGCCTGATGCTGCGCGACTTTCTGATTGCCGGTTTGGGTATTGGCGCCCTGCCTTCCTTTCTGGCAGATCCAGCAATTGCTTGCGGGCAGTTGCAACGCGTTTTGCCCGAATTGGTGAATGAGCCCCGCCATATCTACGCCGTGTATCCAACCAACCGACACCTGCAACCCAAGGTCAAAGCCTTCGTGGATTATCTGGCCGACCAACTGCCCCATGCCATGTCCAACGCCCTGTAAACAGACCTTTATGAACTCGGAGTAAAAACTGTCTGCACCGCCACGTGCTTATTCTCCGCTCCGGGGAACGCTATTGTGATGACCATCTTACAAGGACATCACAATGCACGATCAAACACACCCGACCCAGCCGCTTGTCTCCCCCCTGATTATTGATTTCTTCCATGATGCCGTCTGCGGATGGTGTTATGTCATGTCGCCACGCTTGCGGCAAGTTGCCGCCGAACTGGGCATCCAGGTCCGCCACCATACCTTTGTTCTGCAAGACAGCCGCGAGCAGATGCTGCAAGCCTTCGGCTCCATGGAGCGCGCCAAACGTGAAATCCTGGGCCACTGGACCGCCTGCGCCCAACACGATGATACGCAGTCCATCAATATCGAGGGCATGCGAGCACAGAACTTCGACTATCCCCATGGAATGTTGTCCGCTCGGGCGTGTCAGGCGGCGCAGCTACTTTCTGGCGACAACGCCCATTGGGATTACTTCGATGCGGTGCAGCGTGCGCATCTGGCAGAAAGTCGCAATATCGGCGATATGGACACGCTACTGGAGGTCGCCATTGTGCAAGGCTTTGATGGTGAGGCCTTTCTGAATGCTATGGATAGCGATATCGCGCAGCAGCGAGTTCAAGCCGATCGCGCCGAAGCGGTACGGCTAGGGATCAAGTCCATCCCCACTTTATTAGTCTCCTCACGCGAGACCGGCCAAGTGTTGGCCCGTTTGCAGACCCAATCCGCCGAAATGCTCAAAAGCCGTTTGCGCGCTTTGCTGTAAGCGCCGCCCCTTTCTTTCTTATCTACGCTTCATAAAAGGACATCCCATGTCGATCCGTTTTTCTCACCGTCTTCTCGGTTTACTGCTGGTTGGTGCAAGCAGCATGAGCGTCTCTCTGGCTCATTCCACTCACCCAGCGAGCAACCCTTTGCCCCTTAGTGCTCAGGAAGTGGGCATCAGCCCCTGGGGGCCGGACGATGAAATTGGTCGCTTGAACCTGATCACTCCTGCTTCCCGGGCTGCCATCTTGTCCCGTCTGGATGGCAGCAAAGTCTATGACCTGGCAACCGACTACTACCTGGGCATGCCCAGCTGGCAGGACGCGGGAGACCCGCACTATCAGTTCTGGATGACCCATACCCCCCGTGGTACCGCAGTGGATGACCCGATGGGAGTTGGCGATGAGATGAACGCGGTTCGTAGCTACACAGGCACGGCTTTTTCCATGTACAGCCATACGGGCACCCATATCGATGCCCTGAATCACTTCGGCATTCATGGAAAGATCTGGAATGGTTTCAAGGCTGATGAGCATCTGGGTGACCGTGGCTGGAACCGTACTGGCATCGAGAAATTCCCGCCCTTGATCGCCCGTGGCGTCTTGATTGATGTGGCCGCCGCCAAAGGCGTAGACATGCTGCCCGATCAATACCGCATCACACGCCAGGACTTGAAGGATGCACTGGCCCGTCAGAAAACGGTGCTGAAAGAAGGCGATATTGTCCTGATCCGCACGGGCCGCATGAAGCTCTTTAATGATCCCAAAGCCTATATGAACGCGCCACCTGGCATGGGCCTGGATGCTGCTCGTTATCTGGTGGAGGAAGGCGGTGCGATGATTGTGGGTGCGGACAACTTGAGCTTTGAAACCTTCCCTTCCGAGGTTCCTGATGACTACGTCCCCTTGCATACCTATCTATTGGCTCAACAAGGTGCACCGATCATTGAATTGATTGCCCTGGATGAATTGTCCAAGGACAAGGTCTATGAGTTTGCCTTTATTGGTGGTCCGCTCAAGATCCGGGGCGGTGATGCGGCTCCGCTGCGTCCGGTTGCCATTCCGATTCGCTGATCCACAGGCTTCATAAAGAAACCCGTTTCTTTACCCCCCCCCTGATGCGTTTGCGAATAAGGTTTATTGCGTTTGCCTGCTGTTAGGTGCCGCTCAATATGCTACTGTTGGGTGGGTTTGAATGCGCCGGGCGCCTGTTAAAGAGGCGTCCGGCTTTTCTTTATGGAGTATGTAATGACTTACACCGTTTATCTGTCCGGCGAAATTCACACGGATTGGCGCGAGCAGATTGCTCAAGGTTCAAAGGCCGCTGGATTGGATATTACCTTTACCAGCCCTGTTACCGATCACGATGCCAGCGATGCCGCCGGCGATCACCTGGGACCGGCCAGCGAAGGTTTCTGGCGTGATCACAAATCCTCCAAAATCAATGCCATCCGTACCAGAACCTTAATTGAGCAGGCGGATCTGGTCGTGGTGCGTTTTGGGGACAAGTACAAACAGTGGAATGCTGCCTTTGATGCCGGTTTCTGTGCCGCCCTGGGCAAACCGTACGTGACGTTGCACGCCGAAGACATCATCCATCCCTTGAAAGAAGTGGATGCCAGTGCGCAGGCCTGGGCAACTAGCCCCGAGCAAATCGTGGAGATTTTGCGCTATACGCTGAAAGCCTGATCGGTGAAGTCTGATGAGTTTGGCAATATCGCCTTGCTGAAAAATGCCGCCCAACCGGGGCGGCATTTGTTTCTCTGCTTGAAAGAACCTCTTGGTTTACACCGGGTTCTACTGCGCGGCAGTGAAACGTGTTGTGCGAGTACCTTAGTTCAGCTTCACCCGCCGCAAACGCAAGGCATTGCTGACCACAAAGACACTAGACAAGGCCATGGCGCCAGCGGCAAACATGGGCGAGAGCAAAGTGCCGTTAAAGGGATAGAGCACGCCCGCTGCTACCGGAATCAGTGCCACGTTATAGGCAAAGGCCCAGAACAGGTTTTGACGGATATTGCGCATGGTGGCGTGGGACAAGGCAATCGCGGTGACCACGCCTTGCATATCGCCCGACATCAAGACTACATCAGCCGCTTCAATGGCAATGTCCGTTCCGGTGCCAATTGCAATCCCCACGTCTGCTACAGCCAGAGCGGGTGCATCGTTGATGCCATCGCCGACATAGGCCAGATGTTGATGGGTATCGCGCAAGGCCTGAACCGCTTGCACCTTGCCTTCAGGCATGACTTCCGCCACCACTTCGTCAATATTGAGACGGCGGGCAATGGCATTGGCTGTGTGGCGATTATCGCCGGTAATCATGACGACCTTGATGCCACGGGCATGCAACTGCTCGATGGCGCGCGGCGTGGTTTCCTTGATGGGGTCAGCCACGGCCAGCAAGGCAATGACCTGCTTGTTGCGGGCGGCGTACATGGGGGTTTTGCCGTCCTGCGCCAGCGTCTGGGCTTGCTCGGTAAAGGCTGACAGGTCCGCCCCTAATTGCGTCATCAGGCGATCTGCACCCACATGCCATTGGTCAGCTCCGATTTGGGCGGTGACACCCAGGCCTGTCAGGGACTCAAACTGCTCAGCCTTGGGCAAGGTGATTTGCTTTTCCTTGGCGGCGCTGACAATGGCTTGGGCAATCGGATGCTCGGAGTAGTTTTCCAGAGCGGCAATCGCTGCCAAAGCCTGATCCTGGTTCTCTCCGGGTGCGCAGACAAAATCGGTCAGTTCGGGCGCGCCCTTGGTCAGGGTGCCTGTTTTATCCACGGCCACGACTTTTACATCGCGCAGTGCTTGCAAAGAGTCCCCTTTACGGAACAGCACGCCAGCCTGTGCGGCTCGGCCCGTCCCCACCATGATGGAGGTTGGCGTGGCCAGACCCATGGCACATGGGCAAGCAATAATCAGCACAGCGACGGCATTGACCAGTGCAAAGCTCAATGCGGGCGATGGTCCGAAAATCAGCCAGACAATGGCGGTCAAGACGGCCAGTGTCATGACGGCGGGCACAAACCAAAGCGTGATTTTGTCGACCACGGCTTGAATAGGCAGCTTGGAGCCTTGGGCCTGCTCAACCATGGACACAATATTGGCCAGTACGGTGTCCTGCCCCACGGCGGTAGCCTCAAATTCCAGCGAACCTTTTTGGTTCACTGTGCCACCAATGACTTTATCGCCCTGGGATTTGGACACGGCAATGGATTCGCCTGTCACCATGGATTCATCCACATAGCTCTGACCGGCAAGAACATCTCCATCAACGGGGATACGCTCGCCGGGACGAACCAGCACGACATCGCCCGTATGCAGATCTGCCAGGGGCAGCTCAATTTCCTGACCGTCGCGACGTACACGAGCGGTAGGCGGCTGCAGGCTGAGCAGGCGTTGAATGGCTTCAGACGTACGACCTTTGGCGCGCGCTTCCATGACACGGCCCAGCAAAATCAGGGCGACGATGACAGCGGCAGCTTCAAAGTACACGTAGACGGATTCGGAAGGCAGCCACTGTGGCGCAAAGGTAGCCACCAGCGAGAAGCTGTAGGCCGCCAGGGTCCCCACAGCGACCAGCGAGTTCATGTCCGGGCCACCACGCAAGAGAACAGGAATCCCTTTGGTGTAGAACTCGCGGCCTGGGAACAGCAAAACCAGCGTGGTCAGCACGAACTGGATCAGCCAGCTGTTTTGTGTACCTATGGTGCTGGCTACCCAATGATGGAAAGCAGGCACCATATGGCCGCCCATTTCCAGAATGAAAACGGGCAAGGCCAGCACCGTCGCCAGCCAGAAACGCTTGCGCAGCGTTTCGTAGGTTTGTTCGGCACGCTCGAACTGGTCATTTGTGACAGCCGCTTCGGCAAGGCTGGCAGGATAGCCGGCTTTGCTCACCGCCTGAATCAGCTCAGGAGCTTTCACACCCTGCGCCACTTGCACATGCGCTTTGGCGGTTGCCAGATTGACCGAGGCTTTTTGTACGCCCGGTACCTTCAGCAAGGCCTTTTCAACGCGGCCCACGCAGGAGGCGCAGGTCATGTCCTGCACGTCCAGCACAATGTCTTGCTGGGAAATTTTGTAACCACCCTTTTCCACTGCCTGCATAATGGCGTCGACCGGGGCGGCCCCCTCAAATTCCACGGTGGCCTTGTTGGTGGCTAGATTTACCTGGGCCGATTGCACACCGGGGACTTTGCCAATAATCTTTTCAACCCGACTGACGCAGGAAGCACATGTCATGCCTTCCACATCTAAAGTCAGGCGTGAGCCCTTGTTTGAAGCGCTGCTTGTCATCGAAATCACCCTTCAATGGATCGTCAATGAAGCCACTTTAGGGCTTGACCCGATGGGAAGGTCAACAGCTGATAAAAAAAACGCCTCCGAAGAGGCGTTTCAAGGGGGAACTACGACTAATTAGGGATCAATCAGCAGCTTAGTAAGCAACAAAGGTGCCGTTGTTGTTATTCCAGTCTTTGGCTTCTGCGGCAACCTGATCACGGCTCAGTTCGGAGCGGGTATCGATACGTGGGTAGTCGCCCATGGAACCCGTGCTAATGTAGCCTTGCTCTTGAGCAGCGGCCAGTTCTTGAACGACTTGCTGACGGCTCAAAGGAGCGTCGGTCGATTCAATTGCTGGGTAGTTCAGGTTTTCGCCGGTAGCGACATTGTTGGTAGCTGCCATGGCAGTGCCGCTCAAAGCGGTGGCACCAAGAATCAGGCTGGCGATAGTTGCGCGTGCGATGTTTTTCATTATTTACTCCAAATCTACGGTGTGTTTTTCGGTGGTTCGCTGTTGTGTTTAGCGAATCGTTAGATGGAGTATGAGCCTTTCTAAACCTAGTAAAAACCCTTAATATTGCAAACGTATTTCCATTCATGGAACAATTCAAATGAGTACCATTATCGCCGGTCCCCTGCTCAACGACATCGCGATCTTCGTGGAAGTGGCTCGTGCCCGCCACTTTAGCCGTGCTGCCCAAGCCCTGGGAATGCCGGTTTCCACCGTGTCACGCCGTATCCGCGAATTGGAAAAAGAAGTGGGTGTGGCCTTGCTCAAACGCAGCACGCGCAATGTAGATGTGACCGACGCGGGACAAGTGTATTTCGAGCGCTGCCTGGCTGTCGTCGAACAGGCTCGTCTGGCTCATGAACAATTGCTGGATGTGGCTCAGACCCCCAAAGGACGTTTACGGGTTTCCATGCCTGCCAGTTTCAGCATTGTGCTGATGCCCGCCATTATCCGGGGCTTTAATCAACAGTACCCGGATATTGAGCTGGAGTTTGACCTGACCATACGGCCTATTGATTTGCAGGCCGACAACTACGATTGCGTCATCCGTGTGGGTGCTCAGCCTGACTCCAGCGCGGTGGCCACCATGTTAGGACAGATTCGTCTGGGGCTGTATGCCACCCGCAACTATCTGGACCGCAAAGGGCGACCCAAGCATCCTTCTGAACTGGCAGGCCATACTTGTATTTGTGCCCGCCCCGCCAGCTCGGATCGAGTCTGGTCCTTGCGTGGGCCGAATCAGGAGCGCTATGACGCGATTGTGGAAGGTTCCATTACCGTCAATAACGCCATCATGATGCGCAAACTGGCCGTGCATGACCTGGGTATTACCGCCTCTTCCTTGCTGGAGCGAAAATTGGATCCGGATTGCGCGCACCTGGAGCGTGTCTTGCCGGATTGGGAGTTTGCGCCTTTCCCTATTCTGGCTTTGCTCCCCTCGCGTCTGATGCCGCAAAAGACGCGCGTGTTCCTTAATTATCTGCGTAGCGAGCTGGATAGATTGATGTCTCAGCCCGAACTGGATGTGGCCGCAGCCGGTCAAGCTTATCCGTAAGAAAATAAGCAGTATGCTTATGAATCGGTGTTGCCCAAAGCCTATCTATGCTATTTATAAACGTTTGGTCCTGTGGAGCCAATGCCATGACGGGGGGGGGAAGCGCATGAAAGCAGCACTGCAAAGCTTGCTGGCTGGAATGGTGATGAGTTTGGCCTTGGGGAGTGGCAGCGTGTGGTCACAAACAGTATTGCTGGAAGCGGTAGAGCAAGGCGATAGCGCCAAAGTGCGCGAGATTCTTTCAGAAAAGCGGGCTCGCGCCAGCGTCAGTGTCAGCGACGATCAAGGGCAAAGCCCCTTGTTACGTGCAACCTGGTTAAACCATATTGATATTGCCCGGCAGTTGATACGTGCCGGTGCGGATGTAAATCAGGCCGACTCCATTCACGACAGCCCTTACTTGGTCGCGGGTGCACAAGGTCGTCTGGAAATCCTGCGCATGACTCTGGAGAACGGAGCCGATCTGCGTAGCGTGAACCGTTATGGTGGTACGGCGCTGATTCCAGCGGCTGAGCACGGTTATGTCGATGTTGTGCGCCTTTTACTGGCGGCGGGGGTCGACCCTAACCATGTGAATTACTTGGGCTGGACTGCCTTGCATGAGGCGATTGTGCTCTCTGATGGCGGGCCGGACCACCAGGAAGTGCTGCGTTTGCTGATCAAGGCCGGAGCGGATGTGAACCTGCCGGATCGTCAGGGAGTGCGTCCCTTGAGCCTGGCTCGCCAGCGCAGCCAGACAGAGATGGCCGAGATTCTGGAACAGGCTGGCGCGAATCCTTAAACGTCGCCGACTCGGCGGCTGCATTTTTCTTCCAATCACAACAATAACGATTTTATGTCTTCTACTCAGACTGCCCCGTCGTCGACGGGTGTTCGAGCCAGCCCAGCTTTGTGGCTGGCTTTCGTCATTCTGGTCGGCTTGAACCTGCGCCCTTTTCTGACCTCCAGCGGCACCTTGGCACGACAGGTGGCCCAAGGGTTGAATATGCCCTTGAGCAGCCTGGCCTGGCTGACTTTGCTGCCCATGATGGTGATGGGACTGGGCGCTTTCTGCATGCCCTCCTTGCGGCGCGTCCTGGCACTGCGCCATGTCTTGATTACATCCTTGCTCTTGCTGTGCCTGGGCTGTGTGCTGCGCTGGTTTGTGCCTAATGGGGCCAGCCTGATTGCAACAGCGCTGATCTGTGGTTTGGGCGTGTCCTTGCTGCAAGCGGGGATGCCCGGTTTGATCAAGGAACAGTTTCCGCGCCATATCGCTCAGGTCACCGGGGTGTACTCCGCGACCTTGATGGGTGGGGGTGCTTTGGGTGCGCAGATTACGCCGTGGGTCAGCTCCTTGACGGACAGCTGGCGTATCGCGCTGGCTTTCTGGGCCTTGCCGATCAGCGTGGCCTTGTGGATTGCCTGGAAAGTGGTGCCGCGTGAAGCTTCGGGCGCGAATTTGTCTCCCCCGTCCTTGTCCTTGCTGGCTCGCCCTCGCACCTGGACCTTGATTGTGTGTTTTGGCCTGATCAATGGCGGCTATGCCTCTTTGGTGACCTGGCTGGCGACGTTCTATCAAGACCGGGGCTGGACGGCTGAAGCCAGCGGTAGCCTGGTGGCGGTCCTCTCGGTGGCACAAGCCATTGCCGCCTTTGGCTTGCCTACCTTGGCGGCCAAGAATAAAGATCGCCGCATGTGGGTATGGCTGGCGCTGGCGTGTCAGTTCGTGGGCTTCCTGGCCTTTGCCTATATTCCCGATATGGCCCCCTATCTGTGGGCGATTATTATCGGCATCGGCTTGGGCGGCTGCTTTTCCTTGCTGCTGTTAGTGGCTCTGGATCACTTTCCGGATGCAGCCCGTGCCGGGACCTTGAGTGCCTTGATGCAAGGCGGTGGCTTTCCGATTGCCGCCCTCTTTCCCATGATCAGCGTGCAGTTGCGTGAAATGAGTAATGGCTTTCAGGCAGGCTGGATGTTGCATGCGGCAATGGCGGTATTGGTGGCCATCATGGCCTGGAGCTTTCAGCCTGCGCGATACGCCCAAAAGATGAGTGGGGACGCCAGCCTTTAAGTCAATCCGATAATGGCGAAAAGCCTGGTTATGGATGCACCCAGTTTTTTATTGTTTTGAGATTTTGAAGTCTGGCCATTGACCGCAGCTGCTGCGCTTGTCTTTTTCCATCAAAACGATGATCGCAGGATTGCGTGGACAACCGCAATCCTGTTCAGCCAATAAAAACGGCCATCCCTGGATGACCGTTTCCCACCGTGTAAACACCCTGCTTACTCTTTTGGCGCACCCGCCATGATCCAAGCCACCACCGCCTTGATGTCGGCATCAGAAATGGCTGCATTCGCAGGCATGGGCAGCGGTCCATAGACGCCCTTGCTGCCTTGACGGATATGTTGGGCGATGACTTCAGCGTTGGCTGGATCGTCCTTGCGCATGTTGGCTATGTCCTTATAGGCGGGGCCGACCACTTTTCTGTCTACGGTATGACAGGACAAACAAGCATTTCTGGTCAGCACATCCTTGACCGAGTCAAAGCTGGCCTCGGCCGCCTGGGCGCTGAAACCGGCACTGAACAAGGCCGTACAGACCAGTAGCTGCTTCAAGCTCATGAGGGATATCTCCTAAGAAAAACGGGCTCAAGGAATGGTGGGACGACAGGATGTGGCGCTTGTTTTTTTCCACACATAAACGGGGTGATGTGGCATCCATACCGAGATCATACGGTTATGATAGAACAGTCTTTAGCAAATAGCGGTGGGTCTTGATACTGATCAAGCTGGTCTGCGCGCTTATTCTGTAATGTCCTAGTAGAAGTTATTGCTTCATACTTAAACAGTTCACACACTACAAGAGGTCTTCATGCTTAATGTTCTCGTTCCTGTCGATGGGTCTGATGCTTCCACTCGTGCTTTGAAAACCGCCGTGGACATCCTAACGGGCAAACCAGAAGCCACTTTGCACGTGCTGGCTGTTCCTACTCCGATCGTGTCGGGTAACGTCAAACGCTTTTTCTCGGAAGATGTGCTGCAGGCTTACTACCAGGACGAAGGCAGCAATGCGCTCCTGCCCGCTCGTTCCGTACTCGCCGGTTCTCCCCTGAAAATCAAGGAAAGCATTATTGCCGGTAATGCCGCCCAAACGATTAAAGAATATGTAGAGAAAAACCAGATCGATCACATTGTGATGGGTACGCGCGGCTTGAGCGCCCTGCCCGGCCTGGTTCTGGGTTCGGTCACGACCAAGGTGCTGAGCCTGGTGAATGTGCCAGTAACCTTGATCAAGTAATTGAGCTGACTGCTCAGTCTGTACAGGCCGTCCTTGTGACGGCCTTTTTTAAGGGCTCAAGGCTTGGGCTGAATGCGCAGTAGCTGGCCGTCGCTTTCGTCGGTCAGCACATAGACATCGCCATCCGGCCCGACACGCACATCCCGGATACGCTGCTTCAAGTCTTGCAGCAAGCGCTCTTCACCGACGATGTGGCCGTCCTCTTCATCAAATTCCAGACGAATCAAAGCTTGTTCTTTCAAGGCACCTACAAACAGGCTGTGCTGCCAGTCCGGGACGCGTTCGTTGTTATAGAAAGCCATGCCGCTGATGGCGGGCGAGACTGACCAGTAGTGGAAAGGCTCGGTCAGCCCCTCAAGCGGTGTGGGGCTGGCGTTGGGAATGGGTTTGCCGTCATAGCCTTGCCCTTCGGTACGCAAGGGCCAGCCATAGTTGGCGCCGGCTTGAATCCGGTTCAGTTCATCGCCGCCTTGCGGGCCATGTTCAGCCACCCACAACTCGTTTGTCCAAGGGTTCCAGGCCATGCCTTGCGGGTTGCGGTGGCCATAGCTCCAGATTTCTGCTCTGGCACCACGTTGACTGCGGAAAGGATTGTCGCGCGGCACAATGCCATCCGGGCGAATACGCACGACTTTACCTTGCAGGTGATCCAGCTGCTGAGCCGTGGCCGGCTGATTGTTCTCGCCCAGGGCGATATACAGGTCTCGTCCCCCGGGATCAAAAGCCATACGCACACCATAGTGCTGTCCGGTGGACAAGGCCGGTTCCTGACGGAAAATCGGGCGGAAGGCGTCGATGCGTTTCAAGTCCGACGACAGCACGCCATAACCGACGGTGGTGGCCGAGTTCTGTTTGTCGCGGCGCTCGGCATAAGCCAGATAAATACGACGGCTACGGAAAAAATCCGGGGCCAGAGCGACATCCAGCAAGCCCCCCTGGGACTGCGCATGGACTTTAGGTACACCGGCAATCGGTTCGGACAAGCCGTTTTCCTGAGTCCAAACACGCAGGCGGCCTGGGCGCTCGGTAATCAGAATGCCGGCATTATTTGGCAAAAAAGCCATGGCCCAAGGGTGTTCCAGCCCACTGACCAGGGTCTCAACCGAGACAGCCGGTCCGCTGATGGCAGGAACAGGTTCAGATTGTGCCTGGGCCGATACTGTGGCCGTGGCTACGGCCAGACCCAGCACGGTGGCTGCAAATGCAGAGGACAAACTGAAGGTTTTCTTTATACGCATAAGGCAGTGAAAGGCAGATAGGTGGGATGGAACACTCCCCTACTCTTTCATAGGGACAAATGGCTACGCTGTTTACGTATTCGCCCCGTTGAAGGGGCGAATACGCTCAAGCACAAGCGAGGCTGAATTTAGCCTGGGTGGGTCATATCCAGTGGCACAATCCACTGATCGTACTGCTCGTTAGTCAGATAGCCGGATTTCAGGGCGGACTCACGCAGGGTCAGGCCTTCCTTGTGGGCTGTCTTGGCAATGTAGGCGGCCTTGTCGTAGCCGATGTGACGGTTCAGGGCGGTGACCAGCATCAGGTTCTGGTCCAGATTGTGCTGGATCTTTTCCATGACAGGCTCCAGACCTTGAGCACAATGCTCGTCAAAGGCCAGGCATGCGTCGCTGATCAGGGCAATGCTTTCCAGCACATTGTGCACCATCACTGGTTTGTAGACGTTCAACTGAAAATTGCCCTGGCTGCCGGCAAAGCCCACCGCCGCGTCGTTACCGTACACCTGCACGGCCACCATGGTCAGCGCTTCGCACTGAGTGGGGTTGACCTTGCCGGGCATGATGGAGGAGCCGGGCTCGTTCTCGGGAATTTGTAGCTCGCCAATCCCGCAGCGGGGGCCGCTGGCCAGCCAGCGCACGTCGTTGGCCATTTTCATCAAGGCACCGGCCAAGGTGCGCAAGGAAGCAGACAGGTTCACCAGCGCGTCGTGAGCCGACAGTGCGAAGAACTTGTTTTCAGCCGCCTGGAATGGCAAGCCTGTGATCTTGGCAATATGGGCTGCTGTGCGTTCGCCAAACTGAGGGTGGGCGTTCAGACCCGTACCCACGGCGGTGCCGCCAATCGCCAGTTGGTAGATACCGTCCAGAGCCTTGTCCACGGTTTGCAGGCCGAAATCAATCTGCGCCACCCAGGCACCAATTTCCTGGCCCAGCGTGATGGGCGTGGCATCTTGCAAGTGGGTACGGCCGGTTTTCACAATGCTGTTGAATTGCTTGGCTTTGGCGGCCAGAGTGTCGCGCAACTGGCCTACGTCTTTGCGCAGGCGGCGATGACATTCCAGACCCACAGCGATGTACATGGCGGTGGGGAAAGTATCGTTGGAGGATTGGCCGCGGTTCACGTGGTCATTCGGGTGGACGGGCTTTTTGCTGCCCTTCTCGCCACCAGCCAGCTCAATGGCGCGGTTGGAGATTACCTCGTTCACGTTCATATTGCTTTGGGTGCCAGAGCCGGTCTGGAACACCACCAGCGGGAACTCGGTATCCCACTGGCCTGCAATCACTTCATCAGCCGCTTTGACAATCAGCTGGGCCAGCTCGTCGGGCAATTCGCCCAGTTCCTGGTTGGCCAAGGCTGTGGATTTTTTCAGGATGCCCAGCGACTCGATCATGCTGCGGCCCCACTGGAAGCGGTCTCGGCCAATCGGGAAGTTCTGGATCGAGCGCTGTGTCTGTGCGCCCCAATAGTGGTCAGCGGGAACCTCAATGGTTCCCATGGAATCCTGTTCAATACGTGTCGTACTCATCATGGCTCCTGTAAGAATTCGGAAGACAGTTCAGTTTGAAAATGGGGTGTTCACGGCTGGCGCATAAAGCGCGCAGCCCACACACAGGCAATATCAAGCATGCGGTTGGAAAACCCCCATTCGTTGTCAAACCAGACCAGCATATTGACCAGCCCATCCCCATTGGTTCGGGTTTGCGAGCCGTCCACGACTGCAGAGTGTGGATTGTGATTGAAGTCGATCGAGGCATGGGCCTGATCGGAATAGTCCAGAATACCAGGCCATTGCTGCGCCGCTTTCTGGAACAACTGGTTGATTTCATCCCGGCTGGTGTCGCGTTCCAGGTTGACCATCAGATCAATGGCCGACACGTTCAAGATAGGGACGCGTATGGATTTGGCCTGAACTTTGCCTTTTAATTGCGGTAACAGCCGCTCTACGCCAGTTGCCAGCCCAGTAGAGACTGGAATCATGGATTGCAAGGCGGAACGGGTGCGGGCCAGATCGCTGCTGTGGTAGCCATCGATCATGGGCTGGTCGTTCATCACCGAGTGCAGCGTGCTTAAAAAGGCGTGACGTATGCCGAAAGTCTTATCCAGTTCCGCCAGAACCGGGATGATGGCATTGGTGGTGCAGGAGGCGTTGGAGACAATCCGTTCGTCGCCTTGCAACTGTTCATGGTTAATACCCAGCACAGCGGTGAAATCCACGTCCTGGGCACTATTGCCGGGATTGGATAGCAGCACACGCGGGCAACCGGCGTCCAGAAATTGCTGCAGCTGGGCTCGACTGCCAAAGGCGCCACTGCATTCGATCAGCATGTCCAGATCCAGCGCCGCCCAGTCTATGGATTTGGGGTCGGTTTCATGCAGCACCCGGATGGCCTTATCCCCCACAATCAGCTCGTGTTCGTTGTGCTCTACCTGGGCCGGAAATACGCCATGGGTCGAATCAAAGCGCGTCAGATACGCCATGGTGGCTATGGTGGCGGGCTCGTTAATGACCACGACATCAAATTCCTGGCGTCGTGGGGATTCGTAAATGGCGCGCAGCAGGCAACGGCCTATGCGGCCATAGCCATTGATCGCGATGCGGATGGGACGAGGTAGCGGCATGGTCAGGGAACAATCAGAAAGTAATGGAGAAACCGCCGTCTACAACCACGATATGGCCATTGACATAGGAAGCAGCCGGAGAGGCCAGGAACACAGCGGCAGCGCGGATTTCGTCCGGCTTGGCCCAGCGTCCCAAGGGGTTGCGGCCAACCACTAAAGGACCTTTGACGGGGTCTTGAGCCAGAGCGGCATTGGTTTCCGTGGCAAAGGTACCGGGGGCGATGCCATTGCTGGTAATGCCCTGCCCGCCAAATTCTACGGCCAGTGCTCGTACCATGCCGGCCAGACCCTGCTTGGCAACCGGGTAAATAGCGTCGCCTGGGCGAGCCAGCGGGCCTGCAATGGAGGTCAAGGTCACAATACGGCCGTGCCGGGTCTGAGCCTTGAGCATGGCTTGGGCCGCGTACTTGGACAGTTTCAGCGTGGCCAGCAGGTTTACATTCAGCAAATGTTCCACATCGTCCCAATCGGCATCCTGCAAGCGGCTGCGTAGTCGCACGCCCACATTGTTCACCAGAATATCGGGAGTGCCGACGCGCTGGCACAGGGCTTGATAGGAGTCTGGCAAGGAGTCCAGATCGGCCAGATCATGTTCCCAGGTATCAACCTGGGCACCGCCAGTTGCAAGCTCGTTGGCAAGAGGCAGGAGTTTACTGGCCTTACGACCATGCAAAATCACATGGGCGCCATGGGCGGCGTAGGCACGGGCGATTTCCAGGCCCAGACCGGCGGACGAGCCGGTCACCAGAGCACAGCGACCAGCGAGGGAGAAATTGGCTTGGTAGGAGCTTAAATCAGTCATTATTTACAGCGTATGGCGTGCTTGGCCGCGGTGGAAAGCAACAATGTTTTCGATCAACTGGTTTGCCAGGGCCTGCATGGCCTCCTGACTGGCCCAGCCTATATGCGGCGTCAAAATGTAATTGGGTGAGTCTAACAAGCGCATCAGGATATGGTCAGCGGGTGGCGGCTCGGGCGTGCAAACATCAATGCCTGCACCACCCAGCCAGCCCTGTCGCAAGGCGTGCTCCAGTGCCTGATTGTCGATCAGCCCGCCACGGGCGGTATTGATCAGCAAGGGGCGGCGTGGGGCCATACGCTCGAACTCGGCCATGCCCAGCATGTTTTGTGTTTCAGCAGTCAGGGGGCAATGCAGGGAGAGGACGTCGGCTTGCTCCAGCACTTGCTCAAAGGGCAAGCGGTCATCCGCATTGCTGACGATGGTCTGGCCACGGCGTTGAGCAAAGATGACTTTCATGCCCAGGGCTCGACCCATGGTGGCGACGGCCTGCCCCAGAGATCCAGAGCCAATCAGACCTAAGGTGGAGCCTGCCAGATCACGGATGGGATAGTCGAAATAACAGAACTGCTGGGCTTCTTGCCAGCGGCCTTCCTTGACGGATTGGCGGTAGGCGCAGATATTGCGGCGCAAGGCAAAGATCAGCGCAAAAACGTGCTCCGGAACACTGCGCACGGCGTAGTCGCGGATATTGCTGACCACAATGCCGCGTTCACGGGCGGCATCCAGATCAATATTGTCGCTACCTGTGGCGGCCAATGCGATCATTTTCAAGTTGGGCGCGGCCTGCAAATGCTCGCGGCGGAGTGCCACTTTATTGCTGATGACAATGTCGGCATCGGCAATACGTTCGGCCACTTGATCGGGAGCGGTACGTCCGTAAACTTGCAGTTCATGCTTAAAGGGAACCTGCGGCAGCTCTACGCTGTCTGACAGTGTTTCCCTATCCAGAAAAACGATACGAGTCAAAGAAGTCATGCCTGTCCTTGTCCTTGAGCTGCCCCTGGCATTCTGGCCCTATTTTCAGAGGGTTCTTGCCTTTGCTTGGGACCATCATCCGATATAGTAATGGGATTGATACAGGCTTGTCCCTGGTCTCACCCTCATAACCCTGTTTTATAGGTTATTGCTTATGCTCTTGTCCCTCTTGCTCTCTTTGGGCGCCCACGCCCTGATACCGGATAACGTCGCGAGCACCACTCCCCCACTGTACGACATTCGGGACTTCTTTCAGAATCCCAAGCGTAGCGGTTTCCGGATTTCGGATCAGGGGCGCATGATCGGCTTTATGGAGCCCGTCAAGATCGACGGTCACCCCGCCCGTCAGAATATCTTTGTGCAAGAGTTAAAAGGCAGTGAGCCTGTGGGCGAGGCTCGCCGCGTCACCGCCGAACATCAGCGCGATATTGCCGAGTACTTCTGGAAAGGCGATGAAACCGTTATTTATGCCAAGGACGTCAATGGCGATGAGAACTATCACGTTCTGGCGGTGAACGTGCTGACTGGCAAAGTCACGGACCTGACGCCGCTGGAAGGGGTACGTGCCGGGGTGCAGGACGATTTGCCGGACGACCCGGAGCATATTCTGGTGTCGCACAACGGCCGTAATCCGGAAGTGTTCGACGTCTACAAGGTCAATGTCCTGACCGGTGAAAGCACATTGGCGGCCGAGAACCCCGGTGATGTACTGGGTTGGAGCACAGACCATCAAGGTCGGGTGCGCATGGCGATTTCGATCTCGGGTGTGGATTCCGAACTGCGTTATCGCGACAGCGATTCCGAGCCGTTCCGCAGCATTTTGCAAACGGACTTCCGCACGGAAGTCAGCCCCCTCTTTTTTCATGCCGATAATCAGCGCTTCTACGCCTTGAGCAACCGTGGTCGCGACACCTTGGCCCTGGTATTGATTGACCCTGCCAAGCCGGATGAAGAAGAAAAAATTTACGAATTACCCGATCACGATCTGATGGGAGCTGGCTATTCTCGCCTGCGTCAGGTGTTGACTTCGGTGGATTATTACACCGACAAACCCGGTCAGCATTTCTTTGACGAGCACAGCGAGAAAATTCACGCCGCCATCGCCCGCCAATTGCCGGGCTACGAGATCAGCATTCAGTCCATCACACGCGATGAAAAGAAAATGATTGTGGCCAGCTACAGCGATCGCAATCCAGGCTCACGCTACCTTTACGATGTGGACAGCAATAGCTTGCACAAACTGGCTGTAATCAACAGTGCCTTGCCGGAAAGCGATATGGCGGTCATGCACCCTATCGAATTTACGGCACGTGACGGCATGAAGATTCACGGCTACCTGAGCCTGCCTTTGGGTGTCCCCAGCCGTAATCTGCCGGTGGTCATCAACCCGCACGGCGGCCCGTGGGCGCGCGATTACTGGGGCTTTAACCCCGAGGTGCAGTTCCTGGCCAACCGTGGCTACGCCGTCTTGCAAATCAACTTCCGCAGTTCGACCGGTTATGGACGCAAGTTCTGGGAAGCGGGTTTCAAGCAATGGGGCCTGAGCATGCAGGACGACATTACCGATGGCGTTCAGTGGCTGATCGATCAAAAGATTGCTGACCCCAAGCGCATTGCCATTTACGGCGCCAGTTACGGTGGATACGCGACCTTGGCCGGTATCGTCAAAACCCCGGACTTGTACGCTGCAGCGGTGGACTATGTGGGCGTGTCCAACTTGCTGACCTTCATGAATACCATCCCGCCGTACTGGAAGCCTTTGCTGGTGAAAATGCACGCCATGGTAGGTGATCCGGAAAAGGATAAAGAGCTGCTGGAAGCCAACTCCCCCGTTTTACATGCCGACAAGATCCGCACTCCCTTATTTATCGCCCAGGGCGCACACGACCCACGGGTGAACAAGGCAGAAAGTGACCAGATGGTTGCCGCTTTGAAAGCGCGTGGTGTGGATGTGGAGTACATGGTCAAGGATAACGAAGGCCACGGCTTCCATAACGACGAGAACAAGTTCGAGTTTTACGAGCGTATGGAGCGCTTCCTGGCTCGCCACCTGCAGCCTCGATGATTTTGGAGTGGCGCGACAAGCTCGCGCCATTTGTTTATCGCACTTTTGGAAAGAGAGCTTATGAAACTGTATTACATGACTGGTGCTTGTCCTTTGGTGACCCGCATTGCATTGGAGTGGATAGGCAAGCCGTTTGAATCCCAGCGCGTCAGCCGTGACGAACTGCAGCAAGAAGAATTCCTGAAACTGAACCCCAACGGCGCTGTGCCTGTTCTGGTCGATGGTGATCTGGTTCTGACACAAAGCATCGCCATTCTGGAATACCTGAACGAGAAGAACCCGCAAGCCAATTTGATTGGCAGCACCATCGAACAACGCTTTGAAGCCCGCCGTTGGCTGGCCTTCCTGAACGCCGAAATCCACCGCAACGTGGGTGTGGTGTTCGGTACGCATCGCTACGCGGATCAGGAAGCAACTCAGGCCGAGGTCAAGGCCAAGACCGCTGCCTTGCTGACCAAGCAACTGGGCGTGATCGACAAGCACCTGGAAGGCAAAGAAACCTTGTCGGGCTCCTTGTCCGTGGCTGATGCTTACCTGTACGTGGTACTGCGCTGGGCTGCTCTGATGAAGCTGGACCTGTCGGGCATGAAGAACCTGAACGCCTTCTTTGCTCGCATGGAGCAGAACGAAGGTGTGAAGGCGGCACTGCGCGGCGAAGGCTTGTTGAAGGATTAAGTCGTTTCGCAGCTAGCGATATCAGGTTTCAGGGGATGCTGTCGTGTTCTGTTCCCCTGAAGCGTACGGCAAGCATATCGATAGCTTTTAGTTCTGGTGCGGATGGCCTTGTGTTGACTTGTCACCCGAAAAAAAACCTGAATCCAGCAAAAGCTGCGATTCAGGTTTTTTTTCAAGCACGTAAATTAAAGCGGTGCTTTAAATCGATGACGCTCTACCGCTTTGAGGCTGCATTCGCTGGCTGTCTAAGCCCCCAGATAAGCCTTCCGAATATCCGGATTCGCCAGCAGATTGGCGCCGGTATCCTGCATCACTACCTTGCCGGTTTCCAGCACATAGCCACGGTCTGCAACTTGCAGGGCCTTATTGGCGTTTTGTTCTACCAGAAACACCGTCACGCCTTCATCGCGAATGGTACGGATGATGTCAAAGATCTGCGCAATGATCAGCGGGGCTAGGCCCAGCGTAGGTTCGTCCAGCAGCAGCAAGGACGGTTTGCTCATCAGTGCGCGACCGATAGCCAGCATTTGCTGCTCACCACCTGACATGGTTCCTGCTCGTTGCGCAGCGCGTTCTTTCAGGCGGGGGAACAGTTTGTAGACGTGCTCCTCTCCTTCGTCGATCTCGCTGCGGTTCAGAAAGAAACCGCCCATCTTCAGGTTTTCCGACACGGTCAGGTCTGGAAAGACGCGACGGCCTTCGGGAGAGATGGCGATGCCTTTGCGCATGATGCGGTGCGTGTCGGCGTGGGTGATGTCTTCGCCCATGAAGCTGATGCTTCCCGAGCTGGCTCGGGGCGAGCCGCAAACGGTCATGAGCAAGGTGGTTTTGCCAGCGCCGTTCGCGCCAATCAGGGTGACGATCTCGCCCTGATTCACGTCCACGCTAACTTGATCCAGCGCCTGAATAGCGCCGTAATGGGTAGATACGGAGTCCAGCTTAAGCACTTATTCTTCCCCCAGATAGGCTTTGATGACGCGCGGATCATTGCGCACTTCTTCAGGCAGGCCGGTGGCAATGGGTTTGCCATATTCCATAACCAGGATCCGGTCTGATACGCCCATAACCAGGCTCATATCGTGCTCGATCAGCAGGACGGCCACGCCAAATTCGCGGCGCAGTTGGTCGATCAAGGCTTGCAGATCACGTTTCTCTTGGGGATTCAGGCCCGCCGCAGGTTCGTCCAGCATCAGCAAGCGCGGCTGGGTGATCATGCAACGTGCAATTTCCAGGCGGCGCTGGTGGCCGTAGGCCAGATTGCCCGCTTCACGGTTGGCCAGATCGGTCAGGCCCATGAAGTCCAGCCATGTCACCGCACGCTCTTTAGCTTCCTTTTCGGACTGCTTGTAGCGTGACAGGTTCAGCAGACCGGACAAAAAGCCGGCCTTGAGCTGGCTGTGCTGGGCAACCAGCAGGTTCTCCAGCACCGTCAGCTTCTTGAACAGACGTACGTTCTGGAAGGTACGTACCAGGCCTTTTTGTGCCACTTTGTGGCTGGACAGGCCGTGGATGGGTTGGTCTTCCAGGGTGACAGAACCGGAAGTGGGCTTGTAAAAGCCGCCTACGCAGTTAAATACCGTCGTTTTCCCGGCGCCGTTGGGGCCGATGATGGCAAACACTTCGTCTTTAGCCACATCGAAGCTGACGGAGTCCACCGCCAGCAAGCCACCAAAACGCATCGACAGATCGGATACTCGGAGTAATGGGCTCATGCACGCAACTCCACATGAGGACGTTGCACAGGCAGCAGGCCCTGTGGACGCCAAACCATCATGGCCACCATGACCAGACCAAAAATCAACATCCGATACTCCGCGAACTCTCGGGCCAATTCAGGGACCACTGTCAGCACAATAGCAGCCAGAATGACGCCGATTTGTGAACCCATACCACCCAGCACCACGATGGCCAGGATCAAGGCGGATTCAATAAAGGTGAAGGACTCCGGGTTGACCAGACCCTGACGGGCGGCAAAGAAAGCACCACCAAAACCGGCAAACATGGCGCCCATGGTAAAGGCGGACAGTTTAATGGAAGTGGGGTTCAGGCCCAGCGAACGGCAAGCAATCTCGTCTTCGCGCAGGGCTTCCCAGGCACGGCCAATAGGCATGCGCACCACACGGCTGGAAACCAGCAAGGTGATCAGGGCCAGCGCCAGGGCCATCAAGTACAGATACACCACCACGTCCTGGTTGCTGAAGGTCCAGCCCATCAGGTCGTGGAAGGTGGTCTGCCCTTCCGGTGCACGGCGTGCCATGGGGAAACCGAATACGGTTGGCTTGGGGATACCGGAGATGCCATCCGGGCCGCCGGTCAGGTCATACATATTGATGAGCAAGAGGCGAATGATTTCACCAAAACCCAGGGTGACGATAGCCAGATAGTCGCCGCGTAAGCGCAGCACGGGGAAACCTAGCAGGAAGCCGAACAGGGCTGCCATACCACCCGCTAATGGCAGTGCTTCCCAGAAGCCCCAGCCCGCATAGTGATAGAGCAAGGCGTAGGTGTAGGCACCCACGGCATAAAAGCCCACGAAACCCAGGTCCAGCAGGCCGGCAAAGCCCACCACGATATTCAGCCCCAGGCCCAGCATGATGTAGATCAGCACCAAGGTGGCAATATCCACCTGAGCACGACCACCAAAAAAGGGCCAGACCACGGCACAAGCGATCACGATGTACAGCAGGATCTTCTTGTGCTGCATGCTCAGTTTGGGCAGCGTCCAGCGGCTTTCACGTATCTTGGTGCGATTGACGTTAGGACGGATCAGCTGGACCACAAAGACCAGTGCCATACCGATCAGAATGATCTGCCAATCGCTTTCCAGATGGGTGTTCATCCCGGCGCGCACAATTTGCAGGCCAAAGACGGGAGCCACAATAATGCCTGCCAAGACAGCGGCGATAAATGCATTGCTAAAGCGGTTCATCATCAGACTTTCTCCACCTCGGGTTTACCCAGCAGGCCCGTTGGGCGGAACAGCAGGATAAAGACCAACAGTAAAAAGGCCACGATGTCCTTGTACTGCGACGAAATAAAGGCAGCGGCAAAGGTTTCTGCCAGACCCAGCAGGACACCGCCCAGCATGGCGCCCGGGATGCTGCCAATACCGCCCAGCACGGCTGCCGTAAAGGCCTTGATACCGGCAATAAAGCCGATGAAGGGGTTCAGCTTGCCAATGGCGGTGGCAATCAGCACGCCGCCCACGGCAGCCAGCATGGCGCCGATGACAAAGGTAAAGGAGATGATTTTATTGGTGTCGATACCCAGCAGGTTGGCCATGCGCAAGTCTTGTGAACATGCACGCGAGGCGCGACCCAGACGCGAGTACTTGATGTAGAGGCTGAGCATGATCATCAGCACCACGGTCACGACAATGATCATGACGCGTGAGTAAGGCGCCGTGACGGTAAAGCCGTCTGCGCCCAGGCTGAACTGAAAGGAGCCGGACAGCAATGTGGGCACTGCCATATCGCGTGCGCCCTGGCCCAGGGCAACCCAGTTCTGCAAGAAAATGGACATACCAATGGCCGAGATCAGCGGGACCAGCCGAGGGCTGCCACGCAGCGGCGCATAGGCAACTTTTTCAATCGCATAGCCGTAAACCGCGGTTACCAGGATGGCAACCAGCAACATGATAAGAATGATCAGCCAGATAGGCAGACCCGAGCCTACGCCAATCGCAGTCAGGGTTACCAGCCCGACATAGGCACCGATCATGTAGATCTCGCCGTGGGCAAAGTTAATCATTCCGATAATGCCATAGACCATTGTGTAGCCGATGGCGATCAGTGCATAAATAGCGCCCAAGGATAATCCATTGAACAGCTGCTGCACGATCTGAGGGAGTAAATCAGACATGCTTGTTTTTTTCCGTTGAGTCCGTCGTTTTGTTCTAAGGCTTTGTGGGCATCCAAAAGCAATGCCCCCGTTCTTCGTAAAGAGCGGGGGCACATAATCCAGTCTTATTTCTCAACTAGATCAAAGTTACCTTCTTTATCCCACTTGAAAACGGCAAATTCGAAATGCTTCAAATCACCCTTGGCGTCGTATTCTACCTTGCCAATGGCGGTATTGAACGCATTAGCGTGCATGTAGTCGGCTCCCTTGGCCGAATCTTCGCCTACCGCATTGATCGTGTCAGCAATAATTTGTACCGCCGCGTAGGCCGGGAAGGTAAAGGCCCCGTTAGGATTGCGCTTGTATTTGCTGAAGTTCTCCATCACGTCCTTGTTGGCCGGCATCTTGGTGAAGTCGGTTGGCAAGGTCACCAGCAAACCTTCCACTGCCGGACCGGCAATGGCGACCAGGTCGCGGTTGGCAACGCCTTCCGGACCCATGAAGGTGTTGGTCATGCCTTGTTCACGCGCCTGACGCAGCAGCAGGCCCAGCTCGGCATGGTAACCACCGAAATAAATCAGATCGGGGTTCACGCCCTTGAGCTTGGTGATTACGGCCGAGTAATCGCTGTCACCGACGTTAATGCCCTCGTACATGACAATGTTCATGTTCTTTTTCTTGAGCGCGTCACGCACTTGCGTGGCAACACCGGAGCCGTAAGTCTGCTTGTCGTGCAGGACGGCAATGCTCTTGGGCTTGAGGACGTCAGCAATGTAGTCGGCCGCAAAGGGGCCTTGCTGGTCGTCACGACCAATGGTGCGGAAAAAGTAATGGGGCTTGATAGTGTCGGTGACCAGAGGCGAGGTCGCACCGGGAGTAATCGCCACAATGCCTTCCTGCTCGTAAATGTTCACGGCAGGCACCGTGGTTCCCGAGCACGCGTGGGCCACGGCGAATTTCGCGCCGGAGTTGACCACGCGGTTGGCTGCAGGCACCGCCTGTTTGGGTTCGCACGCATCGTCAATCAGGACGGCTTCCAGCTTTTTGCCTTTGACACCCCCTGCTGCGTTAATCGCGTCAATTGCGGTCAATGCACCGGCCTGGATTTGGTCACCATATTGGGTGGAGGGACCAGTCATGGGTTGAGGGATACCAATTTTGATGGTGTCCGCCGCATAGGCGGTGCCCATGGCCAGTACGGTGGCCAAGGCGGTCAGAGCGGGGGTAAAGCGTCGAGTAAGGGTCATAGCAGCTGTCTCCCGAGGCCGGGGGTTCCCGGCATTGCTTTTTAGAAAGTGCTTATTCTGGGGTCTGGATAGGCATTGTTATGCTCCAGGGGAACCCATTTTGGGGTAGCTGCCTAAAACTTGTCACTTCGTATAAGCCCTAGCGCCCTGCTTATTTATTTTGAAAATAACGAGGCATTGTTAACAGGGTATTTCCAAAACCCGCTCGCATACTAAAAGCCTTGTTTATAAAAGAAAAGAGGAGCTCCCTTGAGAACTCCCCTGCTTTTTGTTTTACTGCTTTTTTATTGCGCTATATCAATTTTTGACGATGCTATAGGGAGTAATCCGGGGGTCAGGAAAACTCTTGGGCCAGCTCTCCGGCACGCACTTTGGCAGCATTGACTGCTTTTTGGACCAGGGGTGTAAAGCCGCCTTCGTTAAAGACATTCAGGGCGGCTGCCGTAGTCCCCCCTTTGGAGGTGACGCGCTCGCGCAAGACCGAAGGTTCTTCTGGCGACAAGGTGGCCAACTGGGTGGCGCCGTGCAGCGTTGCCAGGGACAGCTGGCGGGCCTGTTCTGGCGACAAACCTTGCTCGATACCGGCTTTGATCAAAGCTTCGATAAACAAAAACACGTAAGCTGGACCACTGCCTGAAACCGCTGTGACGGCATCAATGGCCGCATCATTTTCAACCCAGACCACTTCCCCCACGGATTTCAACAATTGCTGCGCAATGGCTTTATCGCTTTCATCTACCTGTTCCAGGGCCATCAGGCCGGTAATGCCACAACCAATAAAGGCCGGGGTATTGGGCATACAGCGGATTACACGCTGGTACGGCTGGCCGGGTTCGCCCAGCCATTGGGCCAGAGCGGTTGCCGGAATGCCAGCGGCCACGCTGATCACCAGGGTGTCCTCTTGCAGATAGGGTTTGCAGGCCAGTACGGTTTCTTTCATGACCTGGGGCTTGACGGCAAAAACCCAGATACGCTGCTTGGACAAGGCCGGGCCGGGTTCATACGCGGTTTGTACACCTTGCTGGGCCCACGACTCCAGGGCGGGCGGGTAAATATCAATCGCCAAAACGTCCGAGCCGCCGCAGCGTTTCCCAATTAAACCAGCCGCCAAGGCACTGGCCATATTGCCCGCGCCGATAAACGCCAGCTTAAAAGAGGTATCGTGTGGATTCATCATCGCTCCCATTAAAAATCTGTCCTCTGACACGTTTTCTTAGCGTTTGAGGGTAATTAGTCATTGCTTATATAACGCTGTCATGGATACATTCACGAGAGCGTCATAAACAAGTCATAAGCTTGAGTTTTAAAACCTGCTACACCTTAGCGGCACCTTTTATACAGGAGAAAGCCTGATGCGAACAAAACTATTTGCTCTGTCTCTAGCCGGTCTGATTGCTTCTATCGGCACTGCGCAAGCGGCCACAGAAATTCAGTTCTGGCATTCAATGGAAGGAGCCTTGGGCGAACGGGTTAATGCATTAGTCAAAGACTTTAACGCATCTCAGTCGGACTACCAGGTTAAAGCCTCGTATAAAGGCAACTATGGCGAGTCCATGAACGCCGGTGTCGCCGCTTTCCGTGCCGGTAATGCCCCTGATATTTTGCAAGTATTCGAGGTGGGTACTGCCACCATGATGGCCGCCAAGGGCGCCATTCAGCCAGTTCAGGAAATGTCGGAGAAAGCGGGCAAACCTATCAACCCGGATGACTTTCTGGGTGCGGTTGCCGGTTACTACTCCTCCAACGAAGGCAAGCTGATTTCCATGCCTTTTAACAGCTCCACCCCGGTGCTGTACTACAACAAGGACGCCTTCAAGAAAGCTGGCCTGGATGCCGAGAAGCCACCCAAGACCTGGCAGGAGCTGCACGAAGCCGCCAAGAAACTGCGTGAGTCCGGCCAAGAGTGTGGCTATACCTCTTCCTGGCCCTCCTGGATTCTGCTGGAGAACTTTGCCGCCTGGCACAACATCCCCTTTGCCAGCGAGAACAACGGTTTTGGCGGCCCCAGCGCTCGGCTGCAGCTGGATAACCCACTGTTCCTGAAGCACATGACTTTCCTGGCAAATATGTCCAAGGATGGTTCCTTCTCCTACGGCGGTCGTGGTGATACGGCCAACGCCCTGTTTACCAGCGGCAAGTGCGGCATGTTTACCGGCTCCAGCGGTAACCGCGCCAACATCATCAAAACCGGCGAATTTGAATTTGGCACCAGCAGCCTGCCCTATTACAGCGATGTACAGGGCGCGCCTCAGAACTCCATTATTGGTGGTGCTTCCCTGTGGGTCTTTGCCAAGAAGTCCGATGATGTCTACAAGGGCGTGACTGAATTCTTCCACTTCATCTCCAGCCCTGAGCAAGCCGCCGCCTGGCACCAGGACACCGGCTATGTGCCTGTGACCAAAGCAGGCTTTGAAAAGACCAAGGACTCCGATTTCTACGCCAAGAACGTGGGCGCAGACGTTGCCGTCAAACAGCTGGACGCCAGCACCACCGAGAACTCGCGTGGTATTCGCCTGGGTTCCTTGCCGCAGATTCGTGACATCGAAGACGGTGTGATGGAACAGATTTTTGCTGGCAAAGTCACCCCTGAAGAAGGTTTGAAAGCCATGCAAAGTCGTGGCAACGAACTGCTGGAGCGCTTTGAAAAGAGCGTGAAGTAAGCCCTGCCCGCCTTGCGCGGGTGGTTTACAATCGAGCGTATGAGTGTGCGGACGGCGTCTTGTCTTGGCCTCAGGCCGGCAAACTGTCACCATCTTGTCCAAGCCGCTCATACGCTTTTCGTTTCATTAGAAGTCTGTCCACCCTGATGGTGGCGCTCCCTTCCCATTGCGCGCAAACCTATGGAAAAACGTGTCGTCTTTCGTCATAAGACACTGCCCTATTTGCTACTTGCTCCGCAGCTAGCCATTACTCTGATCTTCTTTTTTCTGCCTGCCGGTCAAGCGCTGTGGCAGGCTTTTCATTTGGAAGACCCCTTTGGCCTGTCTTCGCAGTTTGTAGGCCTGGATAACTTTGCCGAGCTGTTCAATAGTGCAGAATATATGGCCTCGTTCAAGACGACGGCGGTATTTTCGCTTGCCGTGTCGGTGTTGGGGCTGGTCGTAGCTTTGGTGCTGGCCGTGATGGCGAATAGAGTGATACGGGGCGCGCTGCTGTATCGCAGCTTGCTGATCTGGCCTTATGCCGTGGCAACGGCGGTGGCCGGGGTGTTGTGGTTGTTCCTGTTCTCCCCCTCTGTAGGGATTGTGGCCGTGTTCCTGCTGGAGCATGGCATTCAGTGGAATCCACGCTTGAATGGCAATGACGCCATGTTGCTGGTGGTAATTGCTTCGGTCTGGAAGCAGATCTCCTACAACTTTCTGTTTTTCCTGGCTGGCCTGCAAGCCATCCCGCGCTCCCTGATTGAAGCGGCCGCCATGGATGGTGCCGGTCCCATGCGCCGTTTCTGGGGCATTGTGTTTCCTTTGCTGGCCCCGACGACTTTCTTCCTGCTGGTCGTGAACATTATTTATGCCTTCTTTGACACCTTCGCCATTATTGACGTGGTCAGTCAGGGCGGGCCGGGTGAAGCCACCTCGATTCTGGTTTACCGGGTCTACAACACGGGGTTCCGTGGCCTGGATATTGGTTCTTCGGCAGCCCAGTCTGTGGTGCTGATGGCGGTGGTTGTGGCGCTGACGGTGATTCAGTTCCGCTATATTGATCGCAAAGTGACGTACAGCTGATGCGCAGCAAGGAACATAGTCATGGTTGAACGACGCCCTATTCTTGATTTTTTCACGCATCTGACCCTGATCCTGGGTGTGATCGTGATTGCTCTGCCCCTGTACATCACGTTTGTGGCTTCCACCCAGACCAGCGCGGAAGTGGCCCGTGCGCCCATGTCGCTCTGGCCGGGCTCGCACATGGTAGAGAACTACATCACCGCTTTGCAGGGGACGGCCACCAACTCCCCACCAGTGGGACGCATGTTGCTGGTCAGCATGGTGATGGCGCTGGGCATCGCGGTTGGCAAGATCATTATTTCCATGCTCTCGGCCTTTGCCGTGGTGTATTTCCGCTTCCCGTTCCGCATGCTGTTTTTCTGGATGATTTTCGTCACCCTGATGCTGCCGGTGGAAGTGCGCATTATGCCCACGTACAAGGTCGTGGCGGACCTGCAGTTGCTGGACAGCTATGGGGGCCTGATCCTGCCCTTGATCGCTTCAGCAACCGCGACCTTCCTGTTTCGTCAGTTCTTTCTGACGGTGCCCGATGAATTGATCGAGGCCGCCCGTATTGATGGTGCCGGCCCGATGCGGTTTTTTAAAGATGTTCTGCTGCCCTTGTCCAAGACCAGCATTGCCGCTTTGTTTGTGATTCAGTTTATCTACGGCTGGAACCAGTATTTGTGGCCGCTGATCATTACCACCAAAGAGGATATGTACCCGATCGTGGTCGGTATCCGGCGCATGATTTCCGGTGGTGACAGCGTGACCGAGTGGAACGTGGTGATGGCCACGGCCCTTTTGGCCATGATCCCGCCTGCCCTGGTGGTGATGCTGATGCAAAAGTGGTTCGTCAAAGGTCTCATCGACTCTGAAAAGTAATTCTCTACAGGCTTTATTGAATGGCTAGCTTACGATTTGAAGGCATCAAGAAAACCTACCCGAACGGGACGGTCGTTATTCACGGCATTGATGTGGACGTGAAGGATGGCGAGTTCGTGGTGATTGTGGGCCCTTCTGGATGCGGTAAATCGACCTTGATGCGTATGGTGGCGGGGCTGGAATCTGTCACGGCAGGTCAGGTGCTGATCGACGGCAAGGTCGTCAATGATCTGGAACCGGCTGAACGTGACATTGCCATGGTGTTCCAGAACTACGCGCTCTACCCCCATATGTCAGTCTTTGACAATATGGCGTATGGCTTGAAAATCCGTAAGTTTTCCAAGGATGAAATCAAGCAAAGGGTCAATGCCGCCGCTGCGATCTTGGAATTGGGTGCCCTGCTGGAACGTCGTCCAGGGCAACTGTCGGGGGGCCAGCGTCAGCGTGTTGCGATGGGCCGTGCGATTGTGCGTGAACCCAAGGTGTTTCTGTTTGACGAGCCCCTGTCCAATCTGGATGCCAAGCTGCGAGTGCAGATGCGTCTGGAAATTCAGAAACTGCATCGTCGCCTGAAAACCACCAGCCTGTATGTGACTCACGATCAAATTGAAGCCATGACCTTGGCCGAGCGCATGATTGTGATGAATCAGGGCATGCCTGAGCAAATCGGGACACCCGCCGAGGTATTCGAAAAGCCTGCTTCCGTTTTTGTGGCCACTTTCATTGGTTCACCGCCCATGAACTTGTTGCCAGTAGAGGTGGATGCACAAGGTCAGATCACGCAAGACAATGGTCAGCCTGTGCAGTTTGGCCCGGAAATGGTGCCCGCTGCGGTGCGTGGCCGCAAGGTGTTCCTGGGCATACGACCAGAACACATCCAGCTGCATGTGCCCGGTGTGACTACGCAGGTGGAAATGGTGGAAATTCTGGGTTCCGAGCAGTTGCTGCATCTGGGTTGTGGCGACTATCGCATCATCGTGCGCTGCCCGATTGAGCAGACTCGCGAATATCCAATTCAAATTGGCGAGGCTATCCAGATTGGCTACATGCCACCCCACCCTTTGCATTGGTTCGACCGCGATACGGGTTTGCGTATCGAGGCCTGAGCAGCCTGCCTGAAGCAAGGTGCTCCAAGGCGATACATAATAAAAAACCGGCCCGAAGGCCGGTTTTTTTACGAGCAAGAATCAGGGATTACTTGCCGTAGACGGTCTTGGAACCGTCAGCGTGCCAGCTGAAGACGTCAAATTTGAAGTCGTTCAGGTCGCCCTGCTTGTTCCAGCTGATTTGACCGATAGGCGTTTTCACGCTGTTGGCGTGCAGGTAGTCGGCCACTTTGACTGGATCGTCCTCGCCAGCGCCCTTGATGCCTTCGGCAATCGCAATAGTTGCGGCGTAAGCGGACAGCTGGAACGCACCGCTAGGATCGCGCTTCTTGTCCTTGAAAGCCTGGACGATGGCCTGGTTGTCCGGATCTTGCGAGAAGTCCGCAGGCAAGGTCAGCAGCATGCCTTCAACGGCTTTGCCGGCAATGGCGTTAATGTCGGGGTTACCCACGCCTTCCGGTCCCATGAAGTGGACTTTCACGCCTTGCTCAGCGGCTTGACGCAGCAGCAGGCCCATTTCAGGGTGGTAGCCACCAAAGTACACGAAGTCCACGCCGGTGGATTTCAGCTTGGTGATGACGGCGGAGTAATCGCTGTCCCCCGCGTTAATGCCTTCAAACAGGGCAACTTCGGTACCGGCTTTTTGCAGTTCGGAACGAACCGAAGCGGCAATACCTTGGCCGTAGGACTGTTTGTCGTGCAGGACGGCAACTTTAGTGGGCTTGATCTGTTCCAGGATGAACTTGGCAGCGGCTGGACCTTGCTGATCGTCGCGACCAATGGTGCGCAGGATCATTTCGTAGCCTTTGCCGTCGGTAACAGCAGGTGCTGTTGCCGATGGAGTCACCATCAACACGCCTTCGTTGTTGTAGATATCGGTGGCCGCGATGGTAGCGCCCGAACAAACGTGACCGACAACATAGTGGATCTTGTCATTCACGATACGGTTGGCTGCGACGGGACCTTGCTTGGGTTCGCAGGCATCGTCAACAGTGACCAGTTCGAGCTGTTTGCCCAGAACGCCACCGGCAGCATTGATCTGTTCGATGGCCGTATCGACGCCTTGTTTGACCATGTCACCGTATTGGGTAACCGAGCCTGTAAAAGGACCGGCCAGTGCAATACGGATGTTGTCAGCGTGAGCAGCACCGGACAAGAGCAGACCCGTTGCCAGGCTCATGGCCGCTGCAACAGGAGTGAAACGAATTTTCATAGAAAACACCTCCGTGAATATGCAGGAAAGCATACACCGATAACAGGGCTTTATGCCTGCCTGACGCCTGAATTCAGGGTTTTCTATAGGGGGAATAGGAAAGGCCACCGTTTGGTGGCCTTTTTTTATCGCTATTTGAGGGCGATAAGATGGAAATTACTGCAGCAGGCTACGCAGCATCCATGCATTTTTCTCGTGCACGTCCAGACGCTGGGTCAACAAGTCAGCGGTAGGCTGGTCGTCGGCCGAGTCGGCACGGTCAAAAGCGGTGCGTGCAGTACGAGCCAGCGCTTCGTTACCTTTGACCAGCAGTTCGATCATGGTGGTAGCATCCGGCACGGAAGCGGGCTGGGTGATGGAGGACAGCTTCTGGAATTCGGCATAGGTACCAGGGGCGTAGTGACCCAGGGCGCGGATACGCTCGGCGATGTCATCCAGGGCTTGCCACAGTTCGGTGTACTGCGTCATGAACAGCTCATGCAGAGTCTTGAACATAGGGCCGGTGACGTTCCAGTGGAAGTTGTGCGTCATCAGGTACACGGTGTAGGAGTCGGCCAGTACCTTGGACAACTCTTTAACTACAGCAGCACGGTCTGCCGTCGAAATACCGATATCAATTTTCAGAGCGCTGCTGGCGGCGCTGGCAGGAGCAGCGGGTTTGGCGGCGGCAACCGGCTTGGTTGCGGCAGGCTTGCGAGCAGCGGCTGGTTTGGCAGCTGGCTTGGCAGCAGGTTTAGCGGCCGCCTTGGCGGGAGCTTTGGCTGCGGTGGCAGGCTTTTTGGCGACGGCCTTTTTAGCGGTCACTTTTTTGGCGGGGGCCTTGGCGGCTGCCGGTTTTGGTTCAGCCTTTACATCGGCTGCAACTGCGACCTTGGTATCAGTGTTCGGGGCTTCTTCGGCCTTGCTGACCTTGGCGGTTTTACTGACTGCTTTCACGGCTTTTGCCATAGTGGACTCCTGTTGAACAGAGGGCTAAATAGGTACTGAAGCAGAATAACACGCAGTAGGTGTGCGATTTACGCTAGTTCAGGATACGGGAAATTGCTGTTGTATTCGACTTTTAAGTAGTTGACCCCAGCCAAGCCACTTTCCATGATCCCACGGGTCAAGGCGTCAATGGCCGACGTGCGTGGAAAACTTTTGCGCCAGACCAAGGCAATGCGACGATCTGGAATGGGTTTTTTGAAGGGGACATAGGCCAGCAGTTCGTTGGCCTGGCCGGGGGCTGTCAAAGAGCTGGCTGGCAGGACAGTCAGACCGATGCCAGTGGCCACCATATGACGGATGGTTTCCAGCGAAGAGCCTTCAAAGGTGCGCTGTATGCCTTCACTGGACGCTGAAAAGCGCGATAGCTCCGGGCAAACATCCAGCACCTGGTCGCGGAAACAATGGCCGGCACCCAGCAGCAGCATGGTCTGATCTTTCAGCTGTTCGGGATCAATTTCCTTGCGCTTGGCCCAGGCGTGTTCATGGGGCATGGCCACCACAAAAGGCTCGTCGTACAGCTCGCGGATAACCAAGCCTGTTTCAGGCAAAGGCAGGGCCACAATGGCGCAATCAATCTCACCTTGGCGCAGCAATTCCAGCAGACGCACGGTAAAGTTTTCTTGCAATAAAAGTGGCATTTGCGGGGTCAGCTCGATTTGCTTGGGAACGAGCTTGGGCAGCAGGTACGGTGCCACGGTGTAAATAATGCCAACGCGCAAAGGGCCTGCCAAAGGATCGTGGCCCTGGCGGGCAATCTCGCGCAGGTTGGCACCCTCTTCCAGGACTTTCTGTGCCTGGGTGACAATGCGCAGCCCGATGGGAGTAATAGCCACTTCGGGCCCGCCACGCTCGAAGATGACCACGCCTAATTCGTCTTCCAACTTCTTGATGGCCACCGACAGCGTCGGTTGGCTCACAAAGCAGGCTTCGGCAGCACGTCCAAAATGACGCTCGCGTGCTACGGCAACGATGTATTTCAGCTCGGTCAATGTCATGACAATTCCTTGTGCAAAACAGCATTAAGACCTTGGGTTAACTACGGAGTAATTCTTCCCGGCCCTTCATCCAGCGCTGTAAATGGTGGTGAGCGTGGTCTGGATAATCACGGCGAAAGGTGCTGGCCAATGTTTGGGCCTGCTCGATCAAATCTTCATCGGACTCCAGGCTGGCAAAACGCAAGCCTGCCTGCCCGGATTGGCGCATGCCCATGAACTCGCCCGGGCCGCGTTGTTCCAGGTCGCGGCGGGCAATTTCAAAGCCATCGGTGGTTTCATACATGGCGCGCAAGCGCAGGCGGGCAATGGCCGACAGCGGTGCCTGATACAGCAAGACGCAGACGGACTGAATCTGCCCCCGCCCTACCCGGCCGCGCAACTGGTGCAGCTGGGCCAGGCCGAAGCGCTCGGCGTGTTCAATAATCATTAAAGAAGCGTTGGGCACGTCTACACCGACTTCAATGACAGTGGTCGCCACCAGCACGTCCAGATTGCCGCTACGGAACGCTTCCATGACCTCGGCTTTCTCCGAGGAAGACAAGCGGCCATGAATCAGCCCTACCCGCAAGGGGGCCAAGGCTTGCTCCAGAGCAGCATGGGTATCCACGGCGGTTTGCAATTGCAGGGCTTCACTTTCCTCGACCAAGGGGCAGACCCAATAGGCTTGTCTACCTTGGGCAACTTCAGCCCGGACGCGCGCCATGATTTCATCACGGCGATTATCGGCGGCCAGCTTTGTAATGATGGGACTGCGACCTGGGGGCAACTCGTCAATCGCGGAGACATCCAGATCCGCGAAAAAAGCCATGGCCAAGGTACGAGGGATAGGTGTGGCACTCATATTGAGCTGATGCGGCAAATAAGCCTGACCTTTCTTGCCTTGCGCATCCCCTTTACGGTTCAGCTCCAGACGCTGGCCAACACCAAAGCGGTGTTGCTCATCCAGAATCACCAATCCTAATTGCTGAAATTGCACATTGTCCTGAATCAGGGCCTGGGTGCCGATGGCCAGTCTGGCCTGTCCGGAGCTGATGGCTTCATAAGCCAAACGTTTGGCCTTGACGCCCAAACTGCCGCTTAACCAGGCCAGCTCGACGCCCAACGGCTCCAGCCAGGCGCGCATCTTCAGATAGTGCTGCTCGGCCAGAATTTCGGTGGGTGCCATCAGAGCCACCTGAAAACCGCTGGCAATGGCTTGCACGGCGGCAATGGCCGATACAATGGTTTTGCCGCTGCCTACATCTCCCTGCAACAGCCGGTGCATGGGATACGAGCGCTTCATGTCCGCGCTGATTTCCTTGATGCAGCGTTTCTGAGCGGCCGTTAACTTGAAGGGCAACGAAGCCAGCAAGGCTTTAGCCAGATCACTATTGCCTTCACGCATAGGCTTGGCACGTTGAGCCTGACGCGCAGCACGAGCCTGCGCCAGGGATAATTGCTGCGCCAGCAATTCATCAAACTTGATGCGGCTCCAGGCCGGATGGCCGTGTTCGAACAAATCGTCGTAGCTGAGCTCGGGCGGTGGGTAATGCAAAAGCCGGATAGCCTCGTTAAAGGGCATCAGGCCATATTCGCTACGAACTTCTTCAGGCAGGGTGTCGCGCAGGTCCGCATTATTGAGCGCATCGGCAATGGCTTTGCGCAGCTGTACCTGGCTCAAGCCATCAGTCGTGGGGTAAACAGGGGTCAAGGCGCGGGCCAGGGGTTGGCCGGCTTTGGTGACTTTGGGGTGCACCATTTCCAGGCCATGAAAGCCCTGGCGCACTTCGCCGCGTACTCGCAGGGGCAAATCCCCTTGCAGCTGCTTGAGCTGGCTGGGATAAAAGTGCAGCCAGCGCAAGGCCAGCTCGCCACTTTCGTCGGCAATACGAGCATGGAGCTGCGCACGGGGACGAGCCTGAACATCCGTACTAAGAATACGCCCTTCAATTTGCGCCATCTTGCCAGGGTAGAGATGGGCGATGGGCTCGACCTGAGTCTCGTCCTCGTAGCGCAAAGGAAGATGGACCACGAAGTCGGCAGGCTCTCGTAGGCCGAGCTTTTCAAACTTCTGGTCCAGACTGAGCGCCTTGCGTGGCGCAGCCCGTTTGGCCTGAGGCGCAGGCCGACCTGCGGTCATGGCAATACGTCTTTAGAAATTGAGGATAGCCTCGACCTCGAACTGAGCGCCTTTGGGCAAGCTGGCCACACCGATGGTGGAGCGTGCGGGGAAAGGCTGGGGAATCAGTTCGGCCATGATGGCGTTGGCGCTGGCAAATCGGGACAGATCTGTCAAAAACAACGTCAGTTTGACGATGTCGCTCAGGCTAGCGCCAGCTTCTTTGACCACAGCTTCCAGGTTGGCAAATGCCTGACGTACCTGACCTTCAAAATTTTCAGATACCAGTTCGCCTGTGGCAGGCTCCAGACCGATTTGGCCAGACAGAAATACTGTCTTGCCACCCGAAGCAATAATGGCCTGAGAGTATGGGCCTACGGCAGCCGGAGCGGCATCGGTGAAGACAACTTGCTTAGTCATAAGAAACCTCTGATGAGTGTTGTACTATCAGAGTTTAAGCGCCTATAGCTAAAATTAACAGATCTTGGCGTGATTATTTTTCCACGAAGGCGCGTTCAATCACGTAGTCACCGGGTTGACCTACACCGGGCGACACTTCAAAACCGCGTTTATCGAGCATGGCGCTGATATCGGTCAGCATGGCGGGGCTGCCGCACAACATGGCGCGATCCTGAGCGGGATCCAGTTGAGGAATGCCCAGGTCTTCGCACAGCTTGCCGGTCTCGATCAGGTCGGTAATGCGGCCGGTATTGCGGAACTCTTCGCGGGTGACAGTGGGGTAATACAGCAGTTTTTCGCGTACCACTTCACCAAAGTATTCGTTCTGCGGCAATTCATTCTGGATGAAATCCGAGTACGCCAGTTCGCTGACAAAACGCACGCCGTGAACCAGTACCACCTTTTCAAAACGCTCGTAGGTGTCGGGGTCCTTGATGATGCTCATGAAAGGAGCCAGACCGGTGCCGGTGCCAAACAGGAACAGATTGCGGCCTGCGCGCAGGTCGTCAATTACCAGCGTACCAACGGGTTTGCGGCTGACCAGAATGGTGTCGCCTTCTTTCAGGTGTTGCAGGCGCGAGGTCAATGGACCGTCCTGTACCTTGATGCTGAGAAATTCCAGATTTTCTTCGTAGTTGGCGCTGGCGATACTGTAAGCGCGCATCAGCGGCTTGCCATCGACTTCCAGACCGATCATTACAAAGTGCCCATTATGAAAACGCAGGGCGGCGTCGCGGGTGGTGGTAAATGAGAACAGGGTGTCGTTCCAGTGGTGGACGCTGAGCACTTGTTCGGTATTGAAAGCTGCCATGTTAGTTGTCGTATAGAGGGGCAACATTGCCCGGATCAGTAAGCAAATATTTGTCCATTGTACCGAGTTCCCCAGGTAAATCCATGCTGATTCACCAATACGATTTGATCGCAATCAGGACTTACCATTAAGTTCCATGAGTCGCCATTCTCCTGCTTTGGCACAGATAGTACGACGATTTCCAGCCTGGAAACGGGCCCACATTCAAATAGCTCTTGCCTAGTTCCTGCATACGTTTGATAATCATTCACATTTTCTGGCTTACAGCCGATTTTTACGCTATTTACGCCTGTTTTGGAGTGTTGATAATGCGCTTTACTCTTCGTAGCCGTGCCCTGACCCAAGCTTTGCTTCTGTCCGCTATGGGCACTATGTCGATGGCGGCTTTTGCTTCTGGCGAAGTCAACCTCTACACCACTCGCGAACCTGGCCTGATTACTCCCCTGCTGGAAACCTTCAGCAAAGACACAGGCGTGAAGGTCAATACCGTGTTTGTGAAAGATGGCCTGATCGAGCGCGTGAAAACCGAAGGCGACAAGTCCCCTGCCGACATTCTGATGACGGTGGACATCGGTAATCTGCTGGATCTGGTGGAAGCCGGAATTACTCAGCCCGTTGAGTCCGCCACTCTGGACGGCGCCATTCCCGCCAATTTGCGCGGTGCCGACAAACAGTGGTACTCCCTGTCCTTGCGCGATCGCGTGGCCTATGTGGCTAAAGACGTGGATGTAAAGAGCATTCACTACGAAGATTTCGCCGATCCTAAATGGAAAGGCAAGGTGTGTATTCGCTCCGGCCAGCACCCCTATAACACAGCCTTGGTGGCTGCCATGATTGCGCATAATGGTGCAGAAGCGACGGAACAATGGCTGCGTGGCGTGAAAGACAACCTGGGCCGCAAGGCTGCCGGTGGTGACCGTGACGTAGCGCGCGACATTCTGGGCGGCATTTGTGATGTGGGTATTGCCAACGCCTACTACGTGGGCCGCATGAAAAACGCCGAGCCTGGTAGCGATGCCTACAAATGGGGCGAAGCCATCAATGTGGTGCGTCCAACCTTTGCTGATACCAAGGGCGGTGGCACACACGTGAATATTTCCGGTGCCGCTGTGGCCAAGCACGCTCCTAATAAGGACAACGCTGTCAAACTGCTGGAGTACCTGGTTTCCGAGAAAGCCCAGAGCCTGTATGCCAAGGCCAACTACGAATACCCCGTGCGCGCCGGTGTTGAGCTGGACCCCGTGGTGGCCAGCTTCGGCCCCATGACGATTGATCCTTTGCCATTGACTGAAATCGCCAAACATCGCAAACAAGCCAGCGAGCTGGTAGATAAAGTTGGCTTCGACAACTAAAATCGCCCTACTCTTTTTCTACGACCGCCAGCTTTGAGAAATCAGAGCGGCGGTCGTCGCGCATTTAAGCGCCTGTAATACCTAGCCTTTCATAATGCCCTTTTTTCGTCGTCTGCCCTTTTGGTCCCTGGCTGCCGCTGTGATTGCCCTGATCGTGGCAGCGCCTGTGATTACCCTGCTGACCCACGCCTTAGGCGGCTCGACTGAGCACTGGTCGCATTTGTTCCAGTTCGTTCTGCCTCAAGCCATGAGCAATACCTTGCTGCTGCTCCTGGGGGTCGGCGTGGTGGTGAGCTGTCTGGGAGTGGGGTCAGCCTGGCTGATTACCGCCTACGAGTTTCCCGGACGACGGGTCTTGCAATGGGCTTTGTTGCTGCCGCTGGCAGTGCCGACCTATATCGTGGCCTTTGCGTATCTGGATTTGCTGCATCCGATTGGCCCGATTCAGTCTGCCATTCGCTACGTCTTGGGCTATAGCAACCCGCGTGAATTCCGTTTGCCAGATCTGCGCTCCTTGGGTGGCGCAATTTTTCTGCTGGGTTCGGTGCTCTACCCCTATGTATACCTAAGCACGCGCGCCATGTTTGCTACACAATCGGCCAGCTTGCTGGAGGCTGCCCGCATTATGGGTGAATCGGGCCGCAGCGTATTTTTTCGGGTCGTGTTGCCCATGGCCCGCCCCGCGATTGCAGTGGGTGTCAGCCTGGCTTTGCTGGAAACGCTGAACGATATTGGTGCTTCCGAGTTTCTGGGCGTGCAGACCCTGACGGTGTCTATTTACACCACCTGGGTGACGCGCTCGGATTTGGCGGGTGCCGCGCAAATTGCTGTTTCCATGCTCTGTCTGGTGGCGGCGCTGATCAGCATCGAGCGTTATGGTCGCCGCCGCCAAGCCTATTCCAGTAATCAGCGTTCCGAACCCATTCGACCTACCCGGTTGAAAGGCTCCGCTGCCTGTATCGCCATTGCTTTGGGTGTAGCGCCCGTGCTGGTGGGCTTTGTGGCCCCATCCCTGTATTTGTTGAATGAGACCATCAAGCATGTGAGCTTGGCGGGCGGTGTGTCGGCGCAATTGCTGAGCAGCGCCTGGAACACCTTGTATATCGCAGCGCTGGCCACTATCGCGACCCTATCTTGTGGCTTGGTCGTCGCCTGGGCTGCTCGGGCAGTACGTTCGGGACGCAAACCGCGTCTGGCCCGTTTTCTGGCAGGTGTCAGCAGTCTGGGATACGCCATTCCGGGAACCGTACTGGCGATTGGGCTGTTGACGCCCCTCGTCATGTTTGACTCTTTTTACAATCAAGTCATGTCCTGGTTTGGTGTTTCGGCGACGGGTTTGTTGTTGATGGGTTCAACGCTGGCTCTGGTTTTGGCCTATACCCTGCGCTTTCTGGCGATTTCGGTTGGCGGTATTGAAGCCGGGCTGGCTCGAATCCCGGCATCGCTGGAGCAGGCTTCCCGTTTATTGGGTGAAACCCCGGCGGGGACGCTGAAACGTGTGCACTTGCCCTTGCTGCGCCCCGCCATGGGCGCGGCTGCTTTGCTGATTTTTGTTGATGCCATGAAGGAGCTGCCTGCGACCTTGTTGCTGCGTCCGATGAATTTCGAGACCTTGGCAACCTGGCTGTATGCGGAAGCGGCTCGTGGGACTTATGAGGAAGGCGCGGTTGCCGCCTTGGCCATTGTGCTGGCCGGTTTGATCCCCGTTATTTTATTGGCACGTACTCAATTGATGGCCTCTGGCCCACGCGCATCATGAACGATTTTCTGGATTTGCAGGCGATTACCCTGTCCTACGAAACGTCTGAAGGTTTTCGGCCGGTTGTTGACCAGCTCAGCCTGCATTTGCCCCAAGGGGAAATCGGCTGTCTGCTGGGGGCCTCGGGCTGTGGCAAGACCACGGTCTTGCGGGCCATTGCCGGTTTCGAGCCTTTGCGTGCCGGACATATTCTGTTGAATGGCCGTGTCTTGTCGGCTGTGTCTCAGCAAGTGCCGCCGGAAGACCGCCATGTGGGCATGATGTTCCAGGATTACGCCCTCTTTCCTCACCTGACAGTAGAAAAAAACGTGGCCTTTGGTCTGCGCAAATGGGATAAAGCCCAGCGTCAGGCTCGAGTACTGGAAATGCTGGAACTGGTCGATCTGGCCCGTTTGGCGCAGCGCTATCCGCATGAATTGTCGGGTGGCCAGCAGCAGCGCGTGGCTTTGGCACGCGCCTTGGCTCCCAAACCCTCTCTGCTGTTGCTGGATGAACCGTTTTCCAATCTGGATGTGGATACCCGCGAGCGCTTGGCGTTTGAGGTGCGCGACATTCTGAAAAGCGCAGGCATTACCGCGATTCTGGTCACCCACAATCAGGCTGAAGCCTTTGCGATTGCCGATCGTATTGGTGTAATGCAGGCTGGCAAGATCATCCAGTGGGATACGCCTTACAGCCTGCACCATCGTCCTGTGAATGATTTTGTAGCGGACTTCATCCGCCGCGAAGCCATCATGGCGCAACGGGCCCAGGCCTTTTTGCGTGGCGAGCCTGCGTAGTAGTTGCAAGTACGGCAGCTCTAGTGTGCCCCATGCCGCCATATTGGACTGATAGCTCTCGCTTTCCGGGTGGACGGTGAACTGAGTGTCCTCTAAGCGCTGATGATGGATGGCTTGATCAGCATCCAGACCGCCATCGCTACCATCATCAGGTTTTCAGTCAGAGAGACAAAGCCCAAGGGCACCTTGCTGTCACCACCTACGCAGGCGCATTTCAGTTCGCGCTTGTCGATATAGACCGCCTTGAACACTGACCAGGCACCGATGCTGCCAATAAATAAGGCGATGGGCACAGACAGCCACATCAGGGCACCGGCCAGCATCAACACGCCTGCCACTGCTTCTCCAAAGGGGTACAGATAGGCGTAGCGCACCCATCGTTGGGCCAGCAAGTCGTAGTTCAGGAACATGGTGGCAAAGCCGTCCACATCTTTGAGCTTCTGCACGGCCAGCAAACACATGGCAATGGCAATAAACCATTCCAGCGCCTGGGGCAGGACAATCTGTCCGAATGCCGCCCAGGAAACAGCTAGCGCCATCAAGCCAGCCATCACAAACAAGGCGATCACGGGCGTGTAGCTGACGGCATCCTTGTCCTTGACCTTCCCACCGAAATACTCGACCAGTTCGTCATAGCCCCCTATCCGTTTTCCATTGATAAAGGTCTGGGGGGTTGTGCTGACTTGATGCTTGGCCTTGAAAGCGTCAATCTCTTCGCGATTCCTGAGCCAGTGATCGTCCAGCTCGTAGCCCTTACGTTTGAGCAGTGCGCGTGCCTTAAGTCCGAAGGGGCAGATATGTTCTGCCGTCACCATGCGGTAAAGCTCGGCGCGTTTGGCGGTGTGTGTAGCCATATGCGACTCCTTTGACGTGATGCTGTTTGTCGGAAGCCCTCCCCTGACGCTCATGCAAGCGTTTATCTGACACCCTAAACCAGGTGTCAGGAAGTGTGAGTAAGCAGGTGTAGTGATTTAGTAGTGTTAGTGATCGATTGTTTTTGCCTGATCGTAAGGTCTCAGGGGCTGGGTGGCAGCACATCGCATGAAAATGGGCAGAACAAGGGCGACAAACGCTGTCAGGAGCAGCAAGACATGAAGGTCTGGCACGGATACATCCAGGGTGCGGAGCAGTAGGGAGGGAATAGCCAGAGCAATAAAGCTGCCGATGTGGTTGCCTGTGGTTTGCAAAGCCATGAAGCGGCCCCGCTGAGCTTGAGTGGGGTAGCTGGTACTGCGGGCGCTGGCGCAGACTAGACGAGTGTAGCTGCCCGTCATGAACAGAATCATGAATATGTGAGCTGTTCCCCGCCCCAGGGCCAGCATGATCAAGGAGAAGAGCAAAATCAACGTGCCCAGATCAGAGATACGGGTCTCGCCCCATTTTTTGATGCCCGTAGCGGACAGGCGGGAGGCGATCAAGGCGGCGACACCGCCCAACATGAAGATCACAGGCATTTGCTGTGCTTGAGTGTCGTAGCGTAGCGCCACAACGGGG
Source organism: Alcaligenes sp. PF14 (assembly GCF_037150615.1). Classification (NCBI taxonomy): domain Bacteria; kingdom Pseudomonadati; phylum Pseudomonadota; class Betaproteobacteria; order Burkholderiales; family Alcaligenaceae; genus Alcaligenes; species Alcaligenes sp. PF14. The sequence goes on from NZ_JBAGRS010000008.1 coordinate 117,710, forward strand.
ATCAGGACCGGGATCAGTAATAGTGAGCCTGCCTGCGCAATAGCCGGCAGGCTTAGCCAGCGCCAGGCCTCTTTACCTAGGGCCAGTGGTGAGGGTTGTGCTGCAACGAAAGGGTTGGAAGGCAGATAGCGATGAGCAATTGCGACGGCAAGCAGGCAGAGCACGGCCAGAGTCATCAAGGCGATACGCCAGCCCAGTTCTACGGCGATGAACAAGGTGACGGGCATTCCGGCGATACTGACCAAGGCAAAGGCGCTGACCACAATGGCAATCGCGTCGGTACGCTGCTCGGCATTCATGCCATGCAGCAGTAAAGTCGTTGCGGCGCTCATCAAAAAACCACCTAGCAAACCAGCTCCCAGACGCAGCAGGATAAATAGCCCGAATTCGGAGCTGATGGCCCCCAAAGCGGTTAATACGGCCAAGAGAATCAGTGCCAGGAGCAGTAAAGGCTTTAGCGCCGCGCAGTGCATCCAGCGTGCAGCCAGGACGCCCGATAAAGCGGCACCGCCCATATAGGCGGAAGCGGCATAGCCGGCGTAGGTGGCAGGAACATCAAAGTCCACTGCCATCCAGACAAACAAAGGCGTCAAGGCCATGAATTCCAGAGCATGAACAAACTGGATAAAAGACACGGCACGGGCACGCAGCCGGGGACGAAACACTTCAGAATCAGACATGATGATACGCATAAAGAAAGAGTCCTCTAGCCTAATTCTTCGCGGTTTTGATATGTAGTCTCTATAATTCGAATATTAAATTATCAAAACCGGGATAATTCCATGACTCCTCAGCTGAATTTGAATGCCTTGCGGGTTTTTATCCAGGTAGCCGAAAGTGGCAGTTTTACGGCTGCAGCTCAGGTGCTGGATTTGCCGACCTCCAATGTCAGCCGTTATGTGGCGCAACTGGAGCGGCAGATTGGTCAGCGCTTGCTGGAGCGCAGTTCCCGGCAGCTGCGTTTGACCAGTGTGGGCCAGGGCTTGTTTGATACCGTTCAGCCCTGGTGGGGAGCCTTAAAGCAGGCTGAACAGGATTTGCTGGATCAACGCACCCGTTTGTCGGGACGCTTGCGGATTTGTATTCCATCCGAGGTGGGGCCGTTTCTATTGGCGGGTGTCCTGGCGGATTTTGCGGCCCAGCATCCGGATCTGGAACTGCATTGTCAAACCAACCTGGAAGGCCCTGGTGTGCTGGCGCAGGATTTTGACCTGGCCTTATTGATGTGTCGGGGTGCTTTGCCAGACAGCAGCCTGGTGGTGCAGGAATTGTATTCTTTTGATTGCCAGGTCGTGGCGGCACCTGCCTTGATCGAGCAATGCGGTATGCCCAGCAGCCTGGAAGAGTTGGAACAGTTGCCCTGCATTACGACCGATACGGCTTTGGATGGCCAGGCCTGGCAGTTTGTCTTGCCCGATGGTCGCTTTCAAATTTTGAACGTCCCCAGCCGCTTTCGTGTGAATAGCGGTTTGCTGGCGGGAGCTGGCGCCGTCAAAGGGCTGGGTTTTGCGATTCTGGTGCGGCAGGGATGTGAGAAAGAGATCGCCCAAGGGCGTCTGATTGCCGTTCCCCTGCCCTTGCCGCCTGCCCCTTTGCGTCTGGTACTGGCGTATACGCATCGACGACACTTGTCGAACTCGGCACGTGCCTTGATTGAGTATCTGAAGGCCCAAGCAGATATCGGCACCTTGCCTGGATTAAACACCCATTAACTTGGGGGCCTTGTAGGGTTTGAGCTTGGGTCGTCGTTGCAGCAACCGACGCTCTATCAAGCAATGACGGCTGCTTTGACCATCTCAATATGAGGAATGCCGTCCTCGTCGTAGATCTCGCCCACAGGTTCAAAACCTAAAGAGCCGTAGAACTTCTGCAAATGCGCCTGTGCGCCAATGCGTATGCCTGCGCCAGGATAGTGGGCTTCCGTAAAGCGGATCGCTTCAGCCACTAGCGCGTAGCCGATTTTCAGGCTACGGAACTTGGTCAGGGTCAGTACACGGCCAATGGAAGGCTCGTCATATTTCAGGCCCGGTTCGACAACGCGAGCATAAGCAGCCAGCTCGCCGTCCTTGAGCACGGACAAATGCCAGGAATCCAGGTCCAGGCCGTCCACGTCCTGGTAGGCACACTCCTGCTCCACCACAAACACCGCCTCGCGAGCCTGGATGATTGAGTACATTTCCCGCGTGGACAGATCGTCCAACCGTTTCCATTGAAAAACCAGGTCCATCTTTACTTCCATGACGATAAGGTTTGGGTGACTGCGTATGGTAATCGTCCAAGGGCAGAATAAAAAGAGCGGCCCGAAAGCCGCTCTTTTTGATCGTACTGGCCAAAACCAGTGCCTTCGATCTTACAGGCTGTAGTACATGTCGAATTCGACCGGGTGCGGAACCATACGCAGACGGGTGATTTCGGCTTGTTTCAGCTCGATGAAGGCGTCCAGCATTTCATTGCTGAACACACCGCCACGGGTCAGGAATTCGCGATCTTTGTCCAGGGACTCGATCGCCTGTTCCAGCGACACGCAAACGGTTGGGATTTTTGCATCTTCTTCGGGTGGCAGATCGTACAAGTTCTTGTCGGCTGCATCGCCGGGGTGAATCTTGTTCTGCACACCGTCCAGACCGGCCATCATCAGGGCCGAGAAGGCCAGGTATGGGTTGGCCATTGGATCGGGAAAGCGGGCTTCCACACGACGTGCCTTGGGGTTGCTGACGTAAGGAATGCGGATCGAAGCCGAGCGGTTACGGGCGGAGTACGCCAGCTTCACTGGGGCTTCAAAGTGCGGAACCAGACGCTTGTAGGAGTTGGTCGTGGGGTTGGTGATGGCGTTCAGGGCACGGGCGTGCTTGATGATACCGCCAATGTAGAACAGCGCGAACTCGGACAGACCGGCGTACTCGTTACCGGCAAACAGGTTCTGGCCGTCTTTCCAGATGGACTGGTGCACGTGCATGCCGGAACCGTTGTCGCCGACCACGGGCTTGGGCATGAAAGTCGCCGTTTTGCCATAAACGTGAGCCACGTTATGGATGGTGTACTTCATGATCTGGTTCCAGTCCGCACGCTCGACCAGAGTCGAGAAGCGCGTACCGATTTCCAGCTGGCCGGGAGCGGCCACTTCGTGGTGGTGGATTTCAACAGGAACGCCCTGCTGTTCCAGCAGCAAACACATTTCAGCGCGCAGATCGGCAAAAGAGTCTGTAGGCGAAACAGGAACGTAGCCGCCTTTGACGCCAGGACGGTGACCCAGGTTATTGCCATTGAGTTCCAGACCACGCGACCAGGGAGCTTCTTCAGAGCGAATCTTCACGAAGCTGCCCGACATATCGTCGTTCCAGGTAATACCGTCGAACACGAAGAATTCCGGCTCGGGACCAAAGTATGCGGTATCGCCCAAACCGCTGGAGCGCAGGTAGGCTTCAGCACGCTTGGCCAGCGAACGTGGGTCGCGGTCGTAACCTTTCAGATCGGAAGGCTCGACCACATCGCAGGTCAGAATCAGGGTGGGCTCTTCACGGAACGGGTCCATACGGGCGGTTTTGGCGTCCGGGATGAGCAACATGTCCGAGGCTTCGATTCCTTTCCAGCCAGGCAAGGAAGAGCCGTCAAAGGCGACACCAGACTCAAAGCGATCCTCGTCCACCGCGTGTGCGGGGGTGGTCAAGTGGTGCTCACGGCCCAGGGTATCGGTAAAGCGGAAATCGACAAACGTGATTTCGCGTTCGGCGATGATCTTCAGAACATCTTCGGGGGAGGACATGGTTACTCCAGCGTCAATGACGTTAACAAAAAGTGAGGAGGAGTGGCGCGGATCATTGTGTAACCCACTACGGCAGGTCTTAATTACGTGTATCGGGATTGCCGCTGAATCTGATCCAAACAGCGCAATACCGATAAAGTAGTTATGGCATAGGACTTACCAGAAATTAATTGTAGAGCAATTGTGCAGATGCACAATAAAAAATGTCTTAAATAAACAATTAAATGTCAGGAACCTTCATCAGGAAGGAATGCTTCCTGTAAATCATTTAAGAATCGCCAGCCTAAATCGGTGGTTCGAATACGAACCGGATCGGAAGCCAGCAAACCTTTCTCGATATTGCGCTTGATCACGGGCAGGATGTGCGCAAGGGGCACACCCGTGCGTTCCTGGAAGTACTGGGCTGGTACGCCCTCTTTCAGGCGCAACACGTTCAGCATGAACTCAAAGGGCAAGTCTTTGGGTGTGACACGGGCATTGTGCGCATAGTGGCTGCCGTCGCGCTTGATGGCGTTCTGCATCCATTGCGCCGGGCTGCGGGTGGTAGCAGTACGGATAATGCGGTCGTGAAAGGACAGCTTGCCGTGGGCTCCCGGGCCTATGCCGATATAGTCGCCAAATTCCCAGTAATTCAGATTGTGGCGGCTATGGCCACCGCGCTTGCTGTAGGCCGAGATCTCGTACTGGTTCCAGCCGCGGCTGGCGGTCAGCTCGATCAGGCGGTCCTGCATGGCGGCGCTGTCGTCGTCATTGGGCAAGACCGGCGGGTATTTCGCGAAGACGGTATTGGGTTCCAAGGTCAAATGGTAGAGCGACAAGTGCTCGGTCTCATAAGACATGGCCTGTAAAATGTCCTGCTCGGATTGCGCTGGGGTCTGGCCCGGCAAGGCGTACATGACATCCAGATTCACGCGGTCCACGGCTTTCATGGCAGCTTCAATAGCCTGTTGCGCTTGCTGGCTGTCGTGAATGCGGCCTAGCGCTTTCAGGGCCTCATCGTTAAAGCTCTGAATGCCCAAAGAAATCCGGTTCACGCCACTGTGTGCAAAATCCATGAAGCGCGAGGCTTCCGAGGCACCGGGATTGGCTTCCAGCGTAATTTCTGCGTCGGGCAGCAAGTTCAGGTGGGAGCGCAGCAAGGCCAGCAGGCGGTCCAGCGCCTGGGCTGACATCAGACTGGGCGTGCCACCACCGATAAATACGGAAATTACCTGCCTGCCCCAGACCAGCGGCAGGGTTTGCTCCAGATCGGCCTGCAAGGCCTCCAGATACTCGTTTTCGGGCAGTTCAGCGGGTGCTTCGTGTGAGTTGAAGTCACAATATGGACATTTGCGCACGCACCAGGGCACGTGCACGTAGACGGACAAGGGCGGCAGGCTGGGCAGCAAGGTGGCCGGGCCGGAGCCAGGCCGGATGCGTACCTCGGGAGAGAAAACAGTCATGGTGTTACTCGGCGGCCAGACGGGCCAACAAGGCTTGCATGGCTTGTGCCCGGTGGCTGTATTTGTTCTTCACTTCAGGAGAGAGCTGCGCCGCAGTTTGCTTGAGCTCTGGCAGATAAAAGTGAGGATCATAGCCAAAGCCGTGCTCGCCAGCGGGTTGATCCTGAATCTCCCCTTCCCAGACGCCTTCAATCACGATAGGCCGTGGGTCCTGGGCATGGCGCACATACACCAGAACAGCCACATAACAGGCGCGACGGTCGCTTTGTCCTTGCAGACGCTGGACCAGCAAGGCGTTATTGGCTGCATCGGACTTTTCACCGCCCAGTTCGCGAGCGGCAAAACGGGCGGAATATACGCCGGGGGCTTCGTCCAGGGCGCGCACACAGAGGCCGGAGTCATCGGCCAAGGCGGGCAAGCCGCTTAATTGGCTGGCATGACGGGCCTTGGCCAGCGCATTCTCGATAAAAGTGGCAAAGGGTTCCTCGGCCTCGGGAATGTTCAATTGGCCTTGAGGAACCATGCTGATACCGGCCTGAGCCAGGATGGCGGAAAACTCCTTGAGCTTGCCGGCATTGTTGGAGGCCAGGACGACACGCTTGGATTCAGTGTTCATAAGTCGCAGCAGGCGGCAAAGCGCCCTGTTCAGTAAAAATGGCAAGGCGCCGTGCCAGGCAGTGTGTGCTGCATGGGACGGCGTCCCAATAGCGGTTTGTCCCGCTACCTGGCAGTGTCGCGCAGGGAGCAGGACAGACCCGTTTCATCGCGATCAGCCCTGCAAGGCTTGTTTCTGGGCTTGCATCAGCTCGGCAATGCCCTGCTCGGCCAGATCCAGCAAGCGATTCAAGGTGGGGCGTGCAAAAGTCTGGCCTTCGGCGGTGCCCTGCACTTCCACCAGATTACCGCTGCCTGTCATGACGATATTCATGTCCACGCCGCAGGCGGAGTCTTCCAGGTAGTCCAGGTCCAGGACGGGGTTGGATTCGAACACGCCGACCGAGACGGCCGCCAGTTGATCCAGAATGGGCGAGGCTTGCAGCTTGCCCTGCTCTTGCAGGCTGCGTACGGCCAGGCTGGCTGCGACCCAGGCCCCAGTGATGCTGGCGCAGCGGGTGCCGCCGTCGGCTTGCAGAACATCACAGTCAATGTGAATGGTGCGCTCGCCCAGGGCTTTCAGATCAAAGACGGCGCGCAGGCTGCGGCCGATCAGACGCTGGATTTCCTGGGTGCGGCCATTTTGTTTGCCACGGGCCGCTTCACGGTCCGAGCGCGTGTGCGTGGAGCGAGGCAGCATGCCGTATTCCGCCGTTACCCAGCCTTGCTCCTTGCCTTTCAGAAAGGGAGGGACTTTGTCGAGCACGCTGGCATTGCACAGAACATGGGTTTCACCCAGACGGATCAGTACCGAGCCTTCGGCGTGACGGGTAAAGCCGGTCACCAGTTCGATAGGACGGCATTGTGCAGCAGATCGACCCGAGGGACGTGCAATCGTAGCGTTTTCAGACAAGGCTAGGCTCCGGACAAAATTCAAAACGCCTATTGTACGCCTTGCGGGACGGGCCGTAGCGCAACACCCATGTCCATCCACTTATCGGCCTGGCAGGTGAAAAGCAGGATCTGATGGCGTTGGGCGGCGTCGTGAATAATGCGCTTCATGGCCCCCAGGCGATCGTTGTCGCTGTGGACCAGCACGTCATCCAGAATCAGCAAGGTGGGACGGCCTGCCTGTTGCAGCAAATCTGCATAGGCAAGACGGGCGATCAGGCCGATTTGCTCGCGTGCACCAAAGCTCAAGCCGTCAATGTCGTCGGCCAGCCCTTGTCCGCTATCGCGTTGCAGCCAGCGTGGGGCCAGGTATTCGTCCAGCTCCACCCGTGCCTTGCCTAAAAGCAGACGCAGATAGTGGTTGATGTGCTTTTGCAAAGGCTCGTGCAATTGCTGGGTCAAGGCGTTGCGCTGCTCTCTTAGCACAGACAGCAACAGGCGCAAGGCCGCGACACGGCGCTCGTAGGTGGCGCAACGGCGCTGGCAGTCGTGCAGACGTAGCGAGGTCTGGTCGATTTGCTCTTCCAGGCCTTTAGCACCGTGGGTCTCCAGCTTGGTTTGAACCAGTTGCGCGGCCAGTCGGGCCTCGTTATAGCTTTGCTCCTGTTGTTGAGCGCTGCGCTCCAGACGTTGCAGGTCCTGCTCCAGAACCGAGACGGGCAAGGCGGCCAGCTCGGCTTCCAGAGCTTTTTGATCGGCCAGTTGCTGCTCGCGTTGCAAGCGCAGTTGTCCCCATTGCTGCTCGCGCTCCTGCTGCGCTTGCTGGCGTTGCGGGTCAGCCCATTGCTGTTCCAGGCTGTGAGCTTCAGCCTGGGCCTGCTCCAGACGAGCCTGGGTGCGGGCAAGGGCTTCCCGGGCATCATGCCAGTCGCTTTCCAGTGCGCGGTACTGCTGCTCGGCCATGGAGGCGGCTTGGGCGATACGGCCCAGTTCCGAGGTCTCGATGGCCTCGCCTTGCGGGCGTTGCGGGGCGATGCGTTGTTGAGCCGCCTGAACCAGACCTTGCAAATGTGCTTTGCCTTGCGGGGCCAGCGCTTTCATGGAGCTGCGTAACAGCCGGTCCTGCTGCTCTTGTTCCCGATATTGCTCGCGGCGGCGTTCCAGCTCTTCCAGGCTTTTTCCGCCCAGTTGGCCAAGCGCCTGTGCGTATTCCTGCTGGGTTTGCGCCAATTGCTGCTGCACCTTGCCCAGATCGCGGCCGCCGGGAATGATGCGCAACTGGCCCATGCCGGGAAGCTCAATCAGGGTGCTGGCGCTAAGGTGGGCGCGGTGCTGGCCCTGAATGGATGCCCCATCCAGCAACAGGCTGGCGCCGTCTTGCAGTTCGATCTGCAATTCGGTGGAAATCGTCTCAAGCTGGTGTTGTAAACGCTGAATAAGCTGGTGCTGCTGGCGTAATTGGTCCAGGGCCTCGTCGCTGATTTTCAGCTGCACCAAGGCGGCCCCGCATTGCGCCAGTTGGGTTTCCAACTTGCCCAGTTCTTCCAGTTGCCCTTGCACCTGCTGCAATTGCTGCTGCGTGCCTTCAAAGCTGGCTTGATCTTGAAACCATTGCTGCCAGGTACGGGCGCGTTCCTGCTCCTGCAGGCTGGCGTCTTTATGGCTGCGCGCCTGCTCCAGACGCTGGTTCAAACTGTTGAGCGTGCCCTGCTCTTGCTCCAGCTTGGCACTCAAGGATTTGACCTGCTCGGCGCGCTGGCTGCGTTGGCGAGCCCACTCCAGGTCGCGTTCCCCAGCTTGTTGGTAGAGCTTTTCTCGCTCGGCCAACATCTTCAGCGCCTGTTGCAGTTCCTTAGCCCGTTCCTGCAATTGGCGGGCTTGAAGTAACTGAACCTGCACTTGTTTGGCTTGCTCACGTAGCTGCTCCCACGGGCGCTTAGCCTCGGCATGGGCAATTTGCCTACGGGCCTGCGCCAGTTCGTCCACCCATTGCTGGTACTGCTGCAAGGCGGCTTGCTGGCTCTGTAACTGCTCTTCCAGCTCCTTGGCTTCTTTCTGCGCTGCCAGCCAGACGCCGCGTGGCTGTCCTTGAGCCTGGGTCACATATTGGTCCAGCTGTTGCTGGGCCTGTTCGATCAGATAATCCCCGTCTGCACTGGTCAAATCAGCGATTTCGCTACCCAAAGCCTGCTGCAAGGTGCCGCTGGCGTGCTCGACCGAGCTGCGCAAGTCCTGGCCCTGCCCTTGTTCAATCCACAAAAGGCCCGGCACGCCCCAGTTACGGGCCTGGCTGCTGCCTTTGGCGGCGTACTCAAAGCCCATTTGCTGGGCCAGGAATTGTTCGGCCTCGTCATTGTCCAGATGCTGATTGCCAATGTATAAATCGCAGCGTTTGCGCTTCAGGAAACGTTTGCTCAGTCGCATGTCCTGGCCGTTCAGGCTGAAATCCAGCTCGATTTCCGGTGCGGCTGAAGAATCACCCCAAGGCAGGATTTTTGCCAGACTACCTGTACCATAACGTTCGAAAAACACCGTGCGCAAAGCTTCGGCCAAGGTGCTTTTACCGGCCTCGTTCGGGGCGCTGATGATGTTCAGGCCCGGTTCCAGCTGGTCCAGTGAGACGGGCTGACGAAAGCGCTTGAACTGCTCGACGCGCAGGGACTTAATGTGCATGACCACCTTCCTTATCGCGCAGCAAACCGGCCAGAATCAACAAGGCATCTTCAGCGGCTTGCTGCTGGCTGCCGTGACGCAGTTCCTGCAACTGTTTCAACGCGGCTTGCAAGTAGCCATCGGCTTGCAAGGCGTCCAGATCCTCTTCAGAAGGTGCCAGACGCAAGGCCTCGCGCTGGCAGTCCCAGGCGCGGCAACGGGCTTGGGACTGCCCCAAAATACTTTCCAGACGCTCAAAACCGCTCAGGCTTAACTGACCTGATAGCTCCAGCTCGACCACGCTTTGATCGGCCAAGGCATTCAGTTCCCGCTCCAGCAGGTCCAGATCCGTGTCGTCATTCAAATGGTGCTGAATGCTGCGCCAAGGGTGTTGGGCAACCGGCAAGGCTTGAACCACAGGTGTTGCGCCCGGCTCGCTGATTTCCACCAGCAGAGCCTGGCCAGAGTCGTTATCCCGAAAGCGGTCCGGCTCGGGCGTGCCGCTGTAGTAGCAGCGCTCGTTAATTTTGACGGTGCCGTGCCAGTCCCCCAGTGCCAGATAGTCCAGTTTGGCGCGTTGTACGCGGTTTTGATCGATCAGGTTATGGCTGTCCAAATGCTCCAGCACCCCACTGACGCTGCCATGCGCCAAGCCCAGACGCCAGTAACCCGCCGGACTTTCGGCCTGATCGAACCAGTCGCTCAAGTCCTGATAAGTCTGGCGTTGTGTCAACGGCGCTGGCAGGACCGCAAGCTTGAGCTCGTCCAGCAGAAAAAGCTCCGGTGTATCAAGCACATGCACATAATCTGGAATGCAGTTCAAGCGGCGCGCGCGTGTCCAGACACTTTCGCTCAAGGCCGCGTCATGGTTGCCGGGCAGGAGCAGCCAGGGGCCGGTGAAACCCGCCATGGCATTGAAACTGCGGCGCAGATTGCGATCGCTCAGGGTTTGCGAATCAAAGACATCGCCCGCTACCACAAGCAGATCGGCGCGATGTTCGGTAGCTAGCGTTGCCAGCTTCTCAATGGCCTTGAAACGTGCCTCAGCCAGGGCGGCCGCGTCCTCCAGCTCGAAACGCGAGTACTGGCGACCTATTTGCCAATCGGCTGTATGCAGGATTCGTAGCATGACTGCCCTTAGATTTGGTAAAAAAATCGGCTCTTACAGGCCTTGAATGCCTAAAGTATAGAGCTTTGTCGCGGCGAGAGGAGCGGCCAAAGTCGGGACCTGAGAGTACAATTGGCGGCTTTATTCCATTCTTAAAGTGACCCACCCATGATCCGTAGCATGACCGCGTTTGGCAGCGCCAAGGCCGAGTCCGAAGCAGGCACCATCAATATCGAGATGCGCAGCGTCAACAACCGCTTTCTGGACCTGAATCTGCGTTTGCCCGAGGAACTGCGTTTTGCGGAGAATCTGCTGCGCGAGCTGGCCGCCCAAGGCGTACAGCGTGGCAAGCTGGAATTGCGGGTCAACTTTGCCCGTAGCGGCACGGATCAGCAACGCAGCCTGGATATGGAGGCGGTGGAACGCACAGCACAGATGCTGCAAGTGGCACGCGTGGCCATTCCCGATCTGCCTGCACCCGAGCTTCATACCTTGCTGAGCAATCAAAGCGGCAATAATTCGGGCATGGATCCCGAAATCTGGCTGCCCATGATCAGCCAGGCTTTCGAGGCGGCCTTGCAGGATTTTCAGGCGACCCGAGAGCGCGAAGGCCAGCGGCTGGCACAAGCCATGCTGGATATTCGCCAGGACATGAGCGTCATTGTGGACGAGGTCGAGCAGCACCTGCCCTCGATCCTGACGGAGCAGAAGAACAAGATTGCTACTCGCTTGCATGACGCCTTGTTGCAAGCCAGCCCGGACGGTTTTGCCCTGATTTCGGGCGAAGAGCTGTCTGCCCGCGTCGCCCAGGAAGCGGCTGTTTTCTCTCTGCGTATCGATGTGGCCGAGGAAATTGCCCGCTTGCGTTCGCATTTGACCGAGCTGGAACTGATTCTTAACGGTGATACCAGCGTGTCGTCCAACAAGAAAAGCACGCGCCAAGGCAGCACTGGCAAGCGTTTGGACTTCCTGTTCCAAGAGATGAACCGTGAGGCCAATACCTTGGGTTCCAAGGCAGGCAGCATGGACATGACGCGCGCCTCTATCGACTTGAAGCTATGTATTGAGCAACTGCGCGAACAGACCCAAAACATCGAGTAAACCAGCCAGTTCCTTATTTTCTGCCTGCCAGTATTTTTTTCAGCAGGTGCTGTCTGCTTAAACCGCGTGAAACCTCAGGTTTTATGCGGTTTTTTCAAGAAAACCGTCTTGCTCAGGCCAGGCGGTTTTTTTGTGGACTTTTCTGATCATCCTCAAACTCCCTAGGGCTATTTTTTCTGAAAGTGGTCTAGTGAAGCCAGGAATAAATACAGACGCTTTATAAGCTGCCTTAATATATAAAAATAAAATAGCGATTTTTAAAATAAAAAAATAAAACAAAAATAAGAAATGGTTTTTATAAATAATTAATCCGGTTTTAAAAGCTTAAAAACGAATCACTGGTTTTAAATAAATTCATGCTTAATTATCTGTCTGCTAATTAGGTAGCTTGCCGGTTTTGTCCTGGGATTTTCTCGACAAGGCCAGATAACACGTCACCTTTTTGACAGTTGTGTTTCTGGTTTTAAAACGGCGGATTTTTCTGGCCGCTGTCTGAACGCCCTGCTCGGCCCCTTGGGTTTTTCTCCGCTTTTTTCTGCCTCCGTCCTTCCCGTACAATAGCCAGCGCTGTGCTGCTCTTAGGCGGCTTATTAAAGGACAGAAAACACATGAATTTCATTTTTCGTGGAAATGAAATATTGGTCAGCAGCCAGGAAGGACAAGCCTTGATTCCTGCCAAACCCGCACTGGATTTAGCGCCAGCGCAATGGCATGCTCTTTTTCCAGGTGACGATTGTCAGGATTTTGCCTGCCACGTAGCGGCCGAGGCCCCGGCTCCGGATGGCTTTACCTTCCGTCACTTGCGCGGCGTGCTGTCGCAGTTGGGAGATCAAGCCAGTATGGTGAATCGGGCTTTTCAAGTCTCGGAATGGGCGCGCAGCCATCGTTACTGTGGTGTGTGCGGTTCGGCCATGGAGCGTGTGAAGCATGAACTGTGCTTTCGCTGCACCTCTTGTGGTTTCTCGGCCTATCCCCGCATCTCCCCGGCCATGATGGTACTGATCCGCGACAAGGACCGTATCTTGTTGGCCAGTCATTCCACTTACGCGACGGCGCGCTACACGGCTCTGGCCGGGTTTGTGGAAGCCGGTGAAAACCTGGAAGAAGCCATTCACCGTGAGGTTATGGAGGAAGTGGGGCTGCGCGTGGACAATATTCAGTACTTCGGCAGTCAGTCCTGGCCTTTCCCACATTCTTTAATGGTGGCTTATACCGCCGAGTACGCCGGGGGTGATCTGCGCATTCAAGCTGACGAAATCAATGACGCGCGCTGGTTTGGCCCGGGTGACGCCCTGCCCGATCTGCCCCATACAGACTCCATTGCGGGCCGTTTGATTCGGGCCAATTTACCGGGCCTGGCCAAGACTTAAAGCGTGACTCAGGTCGCTAGATGGGCGGCGACATTGCGCAGCATACGGCCCAAATCCTCGCGCTCATTCGGATTGAGCACTGACAGAGCATCATCAATCATTTCTTTGGCGGCGGGCCAGACTTGCGCATAGCGCTCACGGCCCGTTTCGCTCAGATACACACGCATATAGCGGCTGTCGTTTTCGTCCGTGCGGCGCTGCACCAATTCGCGTTCTTCCATTTGGTCAATCACCCGGCTCAAGACCGGCTGATGCACCACGATGGCCTTGGCAATTTCCCCGATGCTGCGCCCGTCCTTATCCCACAGGTACTGCAAGACCCGAAAGTGCACATAGGTCATATTGTGTTCACGCAGGGTGGTCGATCTTAGCGTTTGGTCCAACTTGTAGATAATGTTGGCCATCTGGAAGGCCAGATTGGTTTCTACGCTGCTGTCAGGGATGGAGACGGGAGTTTTGCTCATAATGCCTTGGGAGAGTCAATCCTGCGCTTGTCGCTCCATGAAATCGGAGCGACAAGCGGACCGTCAGTATACTAGCAGAGCTCTGCCTGGACGGTTCCCGTAGGCGTGTGACTGGCAGCGCGGAAAATCTGCGCGTAGCTCCAGGGATTGGCCATGGCAGAACGCACGACCTGAGTACGCACGGCATCGGGCAAGGCGCTGATCTCACCATATAGACAGGACCACTTCTGGCAGTGCTCTACAATCTCGCGCTCGTTGTTTTCCCAGGCTTCCAGGGCTTCGGGGATATCGCGGGCATCCTGCACCTTTTCCAGGAACGTGGCCAAAGCCAGGCCATTTTGCATGGCCATGCCCCCACCCTGCCCCAGGTTCGGCGGTTGAGCGTGGGCGGCGTCGCCCAAAATCGCGGTACGGCCACTGGACCAGGTTTTGCAGCGCGTCACACTGTAACGACCCCAACTGACCGGGCCATCTGCGCGTTCAATCAAGTGTGCCCAGTGTGGGAACAAGGCAGACCAGTATTCCTTGTCGATCTGGACATTGCTGGCACGCACATCGTCGTACGGGCACGTTAAGGCCAGATAGGTTTGGGTTTCGCTGACGGGCGTAATCAGCAAGCGATGCAGACCGTTCCAGTTCTCGATGTATTTTTGAGCGTCTTGCTCCGGAGTGTCGTCTGGCTTGCGGGTGATCATGGTACGCAAGGCCCCTTCACGGGTTTGCTCGTGCACCAGTTCCAGACCCAGAGATTGGCGGATGCGCGACCAGATACCATCGGCACCTACGACCAGATCAGCACGCAGACGCTCGCCCGAGGCCAATTGAACTTCCCCGCGTGCGCTGGCGGCGATGACTTCCACATTCGTGCGTACCTTTACGCCAGCGCGTTTGCCCGCTTGCTCCAGGGATTTCAGCAGTTGCGAGCGCATCACGGTAATCAGACGGCGATCGGGCGGTGTGGGGCCGCAATCAATGACCTCGTTATTCAGATCGCGCTGCTCAAAGTGACTACCGTAGAAAGCGCCTTCAATCGCTTGCTCGTACGCTCCCAGGGCTTTGAGAACGCGCAGGCCGTTTTCCCAGATATAAATACCGGAGCCATTGGCGCGCAATTCAGACTGGCGCTCCAGCACAGTGACATCCCAGCCGCGTTGAGCCAAAGCGGCGGCGGTTGCCAAACCACCCAGGCCACCGCCTGCGATCAAGGCACTTAGTTTTTTATCGGACATGCTGGTTTCCTTAAACTTGCGCCCACAAAGGCAAAGAGTGATTGCTATCCAGAACACGTTCGCCAGCCAGAGTCACGTACCACTCGCTGAGCAGACCATCCGGGTCACGCAAGAAGAAAGCGCGCTTCCAGGGCAGGTTCACATCGTGAACGGGAGTGATGTTCCGGGCTTTCAGGCGCTCCAGTGTTTGTTCCAGATCCTGGACGCCGGCCAGCTCGAAACTGCCATGCGAGAAGGAGGCTTCTTCATCACGTACCAGGATCAGGCTGTAATCATAATTGGCCAGACCGGCACGCAAGTAGACAACCTGCTCGTTTTCATAAACCACTTCCAGACCACCGACCTCGGTATAGAAGCGGCGCATGGCATTCAACTGAGCGGTACGCAGCACGGCATGGGTGACTCGACGTGGTTGTACCGGGGCGTCGGCGACTGTTTCCAGAATGGGGTTGGAGTCGTAGCGGCCTTCGGTAAAAGGCTCCTGGCCTTCAGGATCCCAGCGACTGGTCAGCAATTCCATGGGGCCGCCCAGCACGCTGCGCCAGTCTTTAATGGTGTCGCAGTAGAACTCGTTGTAGTTGCCATCGGGGTCAAACATATAGACGCTATGGGCAACCTGATGGTCCACTGTCATGTCAATGTCGCGCCCTTGCTCTTTTGCGCGCTTCCAGCCGGCAACCAGTTCAGCTTCGTTTTCCAGCTCCCAGGCCAGGTGATTCAGACCGGGCTTCAGCCCAATTGTGCCGGGCAGTTGCAGCAGACCGTCACGGCCATACCGGTTCACGCCTTTGGTCGTTTCCATCATGCCCAGATCATGGGGCGTGTGGCCGGTGCCCAAAAAGGTCGCCACCAGATCCGGTTCGGTAAATTCCACTTTCAGGCCGCAGACCTGGCTGTAAAAATCTTCACCGCGTTGCAGTTCGTCAACCCACAGGTTGACGTGGCCCAGACGGCGGGGCTCAAAGCACGCGGTTTGGATGGAGTGGGAAGTTGCTTGTGTCATAGTCTCTTCTCCTGGGTATGACGATTCATGGCCTGCAACACGGCTAGCGTCAATGCGCTGTCGCTCTGCTCCAGATCCATCAAGACGTTGAAATGATTACGGTTTGGCACGGCCATGCTTTGCACCAGGCAGCCCGCCAGCTCGCATTGCCGGGCGTAGTGACGGCTTTGTTCTTGCATGACGGCAGGCTCCAGTGCCCCCCAGGCCACCAGCACGGACGTTCCCCTTGCTGGTGGGTGCAAGGCCGGGCTATAGCGTTGGGCTTGTTCTTCGTTAAGCTGCAGCCAGTCATTCACGGCGGTCTGCAAGAGGGGATGCAAATCCATGACGCCGCTGATAATGCTGGCGCTGTGGATCAGACGTTGTTCACGTCGGGTATCGGCCGCCAGCAACATGCCGCTTAAATGGCCCCCTGCCGAGCTGCCACTAATATGAATACGCTGCGGGTCGCCATTAAATTGCGTCGCGTGCGCGTGGACCCATTGCAAGGCGCGTTCGCATTGCGCCACGATCTGCGGCAGGCGGTAAGCCGGAGCCAAGCCATAGTCCAGGCAAATCACCGTGGCACCGGCGGCATGCAGGCTTTGCGCCATCATGGCCGAGTCATCCTTGGACAACATGCGCCAGTAGCCCCCATGAATGAACAGGTAAACCGGGGCGCCAGCTTGGCTGGCCGCATAGATATCCAGTTTTTCTGTCGGGTCATCGCCATAGGCGTGGGTGCTGAAACAGGCTTCCAGAGCTGCACGGGCCCGTTCACTGGCCTGCTTGTAGGCGGCCATCTCAGCGTCAAAATCAGCCACCGAGGCCTGGAGCCGGTATTGCTCCAGGTCTGCTGGATCGAAAACAAGTTTGTTCATTGCTTATTCCGCCTGCGCCGAAGGCAAGCGATTCAAGAGGAGGAAACCGATGAAAACCAGCACTTCCAACGCCAGGAAGCTGCCAAAGGCCCAGATGTAGGAACCAGTCAGGCTCAGCAAGAGGCCCAGCAGGGACGGCGCGACAAAGGTGGCGAACACACCGCCCATTTCGGCATAGCCAGCAGCGCTAGGGCCCAGGTTCACGCCATAGCGCTCCCCCACGTAGCTGAAAATGGCGCCACCATGAAAGACCCCTACGCCACAAAGAATGGCCACGATCAGCAGGCCGTTGTAGGGCAATGCCTGCCAGGCAACCAGAACACAGGCGCTGGCCGCCAGAATGGTCAACCACATGCCCACACGCATTACCCCAACACGGGTGAAGCGATCGCTGACATAACCGCCCAGAATCAGGAAGAAGACTTGGGACAAGCCCATGATGGTGCCGAACAAGGGAGCCTGTTCGGGGGCCATTTTCTGCACATCAATCAGCGCTGGAATCAGCCAGGTCGCGGTTGCCGCAACCGAGAACAAAGCCCCAAAAATGGCCAGAATGCCTACCCAGATCCAGGGGCGTGCGGCGATGGAGCGCAACACACCGGCATCGGTTTTGATCTTGTCGTGTGGATCTTGATAAGGACCGGCGCGTACCACCAGCTGCGTGATCAAACAGGCACTTAAGGTCAGCCCGCCCAGGACCAGGAAGAAAGCACGCCAGCCATGGGCCATGGCGTAAGGCAAACCCAAGGCAAAGTCCAGGGTAATGGCCAGCGAATAGGCGGCCAGAATAATGCCCAGCACCAGACCCTGGCGGCGTGGCGCAAACCACTGCATGACGATTTTCATGGACCCGACCCAGACTGCAGAGTCAAAAAAGCCCACAACCAGACGCAGTAAAAATAGCTGCGTGAAATCCTGTGCCTGAGTCTGCAGCAGCATCAGCAAGCCGCTGCCACCCAAGCCAATCAGGTACAAACGGGCCGAGCTCATGGAGCGACCACGTGGTGCCCAGAACAACATGCCCAGTGCAAACGAGACACCGAAAGCACCCTGCACCAGCCCGGCTTGCGCGGGGCTCAGTGACAGGTCTGCCGAGACAATTTTGATAACAGCTGCAAAGCCGTAAAAGTCGGCCGCCAGGCACATTTCGCCCATCACGGCCATCAACAGCATGAGCAAGGCCACTGTGCCGCGTGGCTTGACCTTGTCGAGCGGATTGCCCATAACCCCCTGTTCCACCATGTCATCCTCTCCTTTTGGATAAATGTTCAAGCTGAGTGTTTGTCAGGCACACTCTTCAATTGCTTTAAACATGAAGGATTATGGTGATTTGGCTTAATCTATGTCAATACATATGTATTAGTATATACCCTATGATGAGGCGGCTTACGAATGGCGTATCAGGGTTTTTCTCAAGCCTTTTTCAGGGGCAAGGCCAGGCAAATAGCGGCCAGCACAGCACAAACAACACTCACGTCAGCCAGACTCCCCCACCAGGCCGACAAGGCCAAACCGATGCCTAGCAACAGGCTGTACATCAGGCCAAAGACAGCACCTGCCTTCCCTGCCACCGAGCGATAGTCCTGCAAGGCAGCCGACAAAAGATTGGGGATGGCGATGGCGTAGGCCAATGCCAGCAACATGGCCGGCAGCAGGAAAATCAGATGTGTTCCCGCCAACTCCAGGCCGGTAGCCGCCACGGCCAAAATCAAAATCCCCCGCCACACCAAATGCCGGGCACGGTGTCCTGCCGCCAGCCAGCGGCGATTCAGAAAAGCGCCCATAAAGGTTCCGGCAGCCAGTAAAAGGCCGGCCACCATCATGGGACGGTTATCGGAGCCCAGGCCTTCCAGCAGGAAAGGTGCCCATTGGTAAAAGGAAAAAATCGTGACGTTGAACAGAGCCACCAGCATGGCGGACTGCCAAATTGCCGGGTCACGCAGCAAGCGGAACAGCACATTCACCATGCTGGCCTGGCTGTGTTGAAGCGGGCGGGTTTCAGGAAGCTGAAACAGGCAAGCGGCAAACAAGATCAAGGCCAACACGAACAGTCCCAGAAAGACGGGCATGAGATTTGCGCTTGTTGTCAGAGCGACGCCCATTGCCAGACCTAACAAGGGGCTTAATGCCAGAGCGGCACCTATGGTGCCAAAGATCCTGGCCAGATCTTCTGCCTGGTAGCGATCGCGCAACATGGTTTGTACACCGATCGAGCCGACCGCCGCTCCAAATGCACTGATCATGCGGGCAGCCAGCAAAACACCGAAGCTGGGGCTGAACACAGCCAGCAGGCAGCCCAGGCCATAAACCGTCAAACCGGCCAGAACAGCGGGCCGACGCCCGGCCTTGTCGCATAGCCAGCCCCAGAACAGCACGCCTGCGGCAAAGGCTATGAAGTAGACCGATAAGGTCTGCCCGGCGCGGCTGGCCGACACGGAGTAACTGTCGGCGATCAGGGGTAAAGCCGGGCTATAGGCGGTTTCCACCACCTGTGGAAACATGATCAAGGCGATCATCAAGAATAGGAAACGAGACATGCAAACCACACTGAATTGGGAAAAAAGAATCAGCGTAAGTCTGGCTGGATTTTTCTATTACAAGTATTCTGATAAAAAACCAATGAAATCGGACAATCATGCCTTGGTTAGATGCTAGTGACCCCTTTCCCGACCTGACAGATCACCATGTATTGGGTATTGCTGCCCGTTTGGCGCAACATGATTCCGGCCTGCATCAGCACCCCTGGGGCCAGATCCTGTACACGCACAGCGGTTGCATTACTGTCACCCTGGATCAGCAATTGTGCTTGTTGCCACCGGGACGCTTGATCTGGATCCCTCCCTTGCTGCTCCATCAGGCACAGATGAGCGAGCAGGTGGATTACCGATCGGTGTATCTGGACCCGACTCATTACCCTGACTTGCCCTCTCAGGTTCAACTACTGGCGGCGAACGATTTGCTGACTGCCGCGCTGGACCGTATTGCCCAAGCTGATTTGGACGAGGACTGGGATCAGCCGCCGGGCCATCATGTGATGCTGGTCTTGCTTGATGAGCTGCAACGGGCGCCCGATCAGGCTTTGTTTCTGCCCTTGCCGCTTGATAGCCGCTTAAGACAAATTCCCTTGGACAGCCTGCCTCCCGCTCTGAATGAATTAGCCAGCTATCTGGGCGCCAGTGAAAAAACCATCAGCCGCCTTTTCAAGCGAGATACTGGTCTGAATTACCAGCAGTGGAGACAACAGTGGCGTTTGCTTAAGGCGATCGAGCAGCTTTCTATCGGGGGCCGTGTCACCCGGTTAGCTTCAGACTTGGGCTTTGCCAGCGACAGCGCTTTTATTGCCTTTTTCAAGGAACAGACGGGCCTGACTCCCGGCCAATATGGTCGCCAGAAGCGCTATTTTGATTAGACAGTAATGGGCGAGTGCACCCGGGGGTTCTAGTTAGTGGAAGTGTCAATAATTACTCCGTTCACTGTATATACCGGTGCTATGATCAGTCGCTATTACTACTAAAAAGAGAGGAGACTGTATGAAGCATTCATTGCGCCTGAGTTTGTTGGCAGCGACATGTTTAATGGCCGGTACCGCGTTGGCGCAAGCCAGCAATCCCATCATGGATACTGCATTAAGCAAGGCCGACGCCTTGGAGCAGCAGGTTATTGAGTGGCGTCGTCATATTCACCAGAATCCTGAGCTGTCTTATCAAGAGCACGATACGGCGGCGTATATCAAAGCCGCTCTGGAAACCATGCCCGGTTATCAGATCCAGACCGGCATTGCTCAAACCGGCGTCAAGGCAGTATTGAAAGGTGGCAAGCCTGGGCCAGTTGTGGCCTTGCGAGCCGATATGGATGCCCTGCCCGTGCAGGAACGTAATGATTTGCCCTTCAAGTCTGTCGCCAAAGGCACTTGGCAAGGCAAGGAAGTGTCGGTATCGCATGCTTGCGGCCACGACACCCACGTTGCCATGTTGTTAGGTGCGGCCAAGGTCTTTTCGGATATGCGCGACGAACTGCCTGGTACGATTGTGTTGCTGTTCCAACCAGCTGAAGAGCAAGGCCCTGGCAAACCGTTAAGTGGTGCTAACGCGATGATGGCTGAAGGCGTGCTGGATCAACCTAAAGTGGATGTAGTGATGGGCCAGCACATTGGTCCTTCCTACCCTGCCGGCAGTATTGGCTACCGTCAAGGCAGCTTGATGGCCAGTGGCGATGTGTTCTCCATCTCTTTGGCAGGTAAAGGTGGCCATGGCTCCTCTCCCTGGAGTGCTGCCTCTCCGGTTGTCGCTGCAGCTGAAACCGTTGTGGCCTTGAACAACATTATCGCCCAGCGTACCAATCCCCAGGACGGCACTACTGTCGTGACGGTAGGTTCGTTGCAAAGCGGTAATCGCCCCAATGTTCTGCCGGAAAGTGCCGATATCAGTGGTACGGTGCGCTCCCTGTCCAAGCAAAACCAGGCAACCGCACATGAGCTGATTCAGCGCTACGCGCAAAACATTGCTGCGAACCACGATTTGAAGGCCACTGTGCGTATCGATACTGGCTACGAAGTTTTGGTCAGCGATCCTAAGGCTACCCAAACTGTGATTCCTGCTCTGGAGCTGGCAACGGACGGGATTGGGGCCAAGGAAGTTGCCCCTGGTATGGGCTCCGAGGACTTCGGCGCCTTTGGCAAGAACGTGCCCGTGGTTTTCTGGCGTCTGAATGCCTCGACATATTCCGACAAGATGGGAGCACCTAACCATTCGCCTGAATTCATGATTGATGAAAAGGCTTTGCGCATCGGTACTCGTGCTTTAGTGGCCAGCTCTTTGACTTATATGATGGATCACAAAAAACCGTAGCCTCTTGATGGTTTCAGATGGAGAACAAAAAAACCGCGCCGTAAATGGCGCGGTTTTCAATTTAACAAGCTTATTTAGCGGATTTCCAGCTTCTTGGCCCCTGTTCCACTCTTTTTCTTGGGCAGAATCAGCTCCAGTACGCCGTTTTCGCATTTGGCGCTGGCCCGGGACTCGTCAATATCCTGCGCCAGGCTGAAGCGACGTGTCTGCACCCCGTAATAGCGCTCACTACGCAAGACCGTATCGCCGTCCTTTTCTTCCTGAGTCCGACGGCTTTCCACGCGGATAGAAACCACATTGCCTTCGACGCTGACATGCACGTCTTCCTTGTTGATACCTGGCACTTCCGCGCTGACTTGATAGGCCTCTTCGCTCTCGCTGACATCCAGACGAATGGCGGGCGGTGTATTTCCGGCCAGGGAGCCGACAACAGGAACGCGTCGGAAGATGTCTTCAATATCTCGCCACGTGTCCAGGCCCGCCAGATCACCAAACGGATTAAAACGTGTCAAATTATTTGCCATGCTTGATCTCCATTTTTCCTTTGCTGAGCCCTGCTGCAATGGAAGGCGTGGGCTCGATCGCCTACATAAAAAGAGATGAGGCTAGTTCCCGATATTTCAAGTGCTTAGCTAAAAAAAACCGCCTTGCTCCCTAAAGAGACAAGGCGGCCAAAGGTACGATCTTATGTTCTTTTAGCAATGTTTCTACTTGTTCAGGTACTGCTTAAACTCGGTTTCGTGTGCAGCACAGGGGCCTGTTCCGGTGCGGAGTGCTCATCAGCAATAATCGGGATCTCCTTGCCGTCCTTGTCCATGACCTTGCCGTTTTCAACATAGTCCCCTTCGTTCAGATTGGCCACGTCCGAGACCCGCAGATAGCGGCCTCCACCCGCAGCAAACACAGAGGGCTGATCCGGATTGCCCAAGGTGAAGTGGTTGAACAACAGGTTCAGCACAATCGCCACCAGGGCAGCCGAGCTGATGCCGGAGTGGAAAATCGTCGCAAACCAGGTTGGGAAGTGCTCGTAGAACTTGGGAGCCACGATAGGAATCATGCCGGCGCCGATAGCGGTGGCGACGATGATCAGGTTCATATTGTTTTCGTAGTTCACCTTGGCCAGCGTACGGATACCGCTGGCCGCGACGGTGCCAAACAGGACCATACCCGCGCCACCCAGTACCGCGGGTGGGACAGCGGCAACCAGACGGCCCATGATGGGCAGCAAGCCCAGTGCGATCAGAATCAGGCCACCAAAGGCTACGACGTAACGGCTTTTCACGCCGGTGACCGCCACCAGACCGACGTTCTGGGCAAAGGCACTTTGTGTGAAAGAGCCAAATACAGGGGCGATCAGGCTGGAGAGCATATCGGCACGCAGGCCATCACCCAGACGACGAGCATCCACTTTGGTTTCAATAATGTCGCCCACGGCCAGAATGTCGGCCGAAGTTTCCACCAGCGTCACGATGATCACAATGAACATGGAGATAATCGCGGCAGTCTGGAAAGTGGGCATGCCAAAGTGGAACAGGCTGGGCAAGGCAAAGACCTCGCCTTCGCTGACGGCAGAGAAATCTGCATGGCCCATGGCGACGGCAATGATGGTGCCGATAATAATGGCCAGCAAGATAGACAGGCGGGAGATCGTGGCGCTGCCCAGCTTGCTGAGCAAGAGCACGATCAGCAAGGTCATGGCGGCCAGGGAAATATTACCTACGCTACCAAAATCCGGTGCGGAAGGATTACCGCCCATGGCCCAGAATGCGGCCACTGGCATCAAGGTCAGACCAATAGTCGTAATCACGCAGCCCGTGACTAAAGGCGGGAAGAACCGGATCACCCGTGAAAAGACCGGCGTAATCAGCAGCCCTAGCAGGGACGCGACAATGACTGCGCCAAATACGGCTGGCAAACCGCCGCCCGTACCCAAAATGGCGATCATGGTGGCTACGCCAGAAAACGATACCCCTTGAACCAGCGGCAGACGGCAGCCGAAAAACGGCACGCCCAGCGTTTGCAGCAAGGTCGCCAGGCCGCCCATGAACAAGCAGGCGGTAATCAGCAAGCCGGTTTCATTGGCAGGCAGGCCAGCGGCCTCGCCAATGATCAGGGGTACGGCAATAATGCCGCCATACATGGTCAATACGTGTTGAAAACCGTAGGCAAGATTCGCGCCCAGGCCCAGATTCTCGTCTTCGGGGCGCTGCGCAGTCGCTGCACCCGTCGCCCTTGTAGGTGTTGTCATTGTTTGTCTCCGAAAATAGATAGGCAGGGCTCTAGGGGCCCTGTCACTACCGAACTCAAGCTGTCGCTACGGTATCCAGTACCTTGTCGCGCAAACGACGCGCAGCGGCTTGATGGCGTTGCATCAGGTCTTGCAAATCAATGCCGCAGGCTTGGCCGTCAATCACGCGCCACTGGCCGGCGACCATCACGCGGTCGGCCCGGTCTGCGCCGCAGAGCAGCAAGGCCGCCAAGGGGTTCTCAGCGCCGGAAAAGCGCAATTCATCCAGGGTGAACAAGGCCAGATCGGCCTGCTGCCCGACGTTCAGGCCACCAATGTCCTCGCGACCCAAACAACGGGCCGAGCCTTGAGTCGCCCAACGGATAACGGCTTGATGGGTAACCTGGCCCGGCTCGTAGCGCAGCCGGCCCAGCAAGAGTGCCTGTCGCATCTCTTGAGCCAGATTGGAGTGATCATTGGAGGCCGAGCCATCTACGGCCAGCCCCACGGGTGCACCAGCGGCTTCCAGCTCGATGGTGCGGCACAGGCCGCTGCCCAAGACCATATTGGACGAGGGACAATGGGCAATACCTGTGCCTGCCCGGCCCAGACGCTGGATTTCTTCGTCGTTGAAGTGAATGCCGTGTGCCAGCCAGGTGCGATTGCTTAACCAGCCCTGCTGATCCAGATAGTCCAGTGGACGCATACCAAAGAGGCGCTCGCAGTAGGCAGTTTCGTCGTCTGTTTCAGCCAGATGCGTATGCAGGCGTACGTCCTCGCGTTCGGCCAGCTTGGCGCTTTCGCTCATCAACTCGCGGCTGACAGAGAAAGGCGAACACGGAGCCAGGGCCAGCGTGATCATCGCCCCATCCTCGCGTTGGTGATATTGGCGAATCAGGCGCAGGCTGTCGTCCAGAATGGTTTGTTCGTCCTGTACGACGTTTTGCGGGGGCAAGCCTCCCTGATCCCGGCCCACACTCATGGAACCACGGGTCAATGCGGCGCGTACACCCAGGCGTTGAGCGGTTTCAGCCTGGCAATCAATGGCATGTTGCAAGGCGCCCGAAAACACATAGTGGTGGTCAGCCACCGTCGTACAGCCCGACTGCAACAGTTCCACCATGGCCAGCTCGCTGGCCACCTGCATTTGCTCGTCGTCCAACCCGGCCCACACGTCATACAAGGTGGTCAGCCAGGGGAACAAGGGTTTGTTCAGCGCTGGGGTATAGGCCCGTGTCAGGGTTTGGTAAAAGTGATGATGCGTATTCACCAAACCGGGCAGCAAAACGTGCCGGGAGGCATCCCAGCTTTGGTCGTAAGCCTGCTTGGGCTGCTGACCGGCGGCCACTTTTTCGATAATGCGGCTATCTTGCACCAGTACGCCACCGGCAGCTTGTGCATCTGAACAGGCCAGTGGATTGCGAATCCACAGGATCGGGGAACGGCTAGTCATTATTGTGTCTCCTGCGTTTTATTGCTTTTTATTGTTGTCAGTTCGACTAGCCGACTTATATACCTGCTGTGATAAGGGTTATTTAGAGCCAGGCCTTAGCCGTGCCCTTTTTCGCTCCAAGCCTTGAGTCCTGCTAGGCCATTCAGGAACTCTTATGCCTTCTATAAGGTTTGTCGTATAGAGAGCAGCCCGTTTTTTTACGGTATTCCGGGACATAAAAAATTTGCTCAAAATCAGGATTTATCCTCTGGACAAAAACCTGGGACTATTGTCCTTTAATCACTTAAAGCCTAAATCATTGACTCGCTTAAGAATTTATTTATTGGCATAAAAAAACATATAAAACCGCTTATCCACACATTTTGACCGTGCCAGTCCAGTCGTGTTAATTGTGTCGCCAAGCGCACTAAAAGCGCCGTTGTGCTGACCTCGCACACATTATTCGGAGAACACATGCAGCATATAAAAATCAAACCCGGCGCACCCCTGGCCGAACAAGCTGAAATCGGGCACAACCGATGGCACCCTGATATTCCAGACCTGACCAGCGTGAAGCCTGGCGAGGAAATGATTCTGGAATGCATGGACTTTCTGGACGCCCAGATCAAAAACACGGACAGCGCCAACGACGTACGCGACGTTGACCTGACCCGCGCCCACCCATTGACGGGCCCCATCCACGTAGAGGGCGCTGAGCCAGGCGATATTCTGGTGGTGGATCTGCTGGATATTCGCGCCATTACGCCTGTCGGTTTCTCGGGCATTTTTGCCAAGGAAAATGGCGGTGGCTTTTTGGCCGAGCATTTCCCCGAAGCCGACAAGGCCATCTGGGACCTGCATGGTGTTTACGCCACCTCGCGTCACATCCCTGGCGTACGCATTGCGGCCATGATGCACCCTGGCTTGATCGGCACCCTGCCCTCGCACGAACTGCTGCGCGAGTGGAACCGCCGTGAAGCCCTGCTGGTGCCCAAGGGCCACGCCAATCCGCCTGATGCCAAAACCGCTGTATTGCGCGGCGTTAAAGGGGCCGAGTTTGACCGCATGGCGGCTGAAGCTGCTCGTACCGTGCCTCCACGTGAGCACGGCGGCAATCTGGATATCAAGAACCTGACCATTGGCTCGCGGATTTACTTCCCCGTCTATGTGAAGGGTGCTGGCCTGTCCATGGGCGACTTGCACTTCTCCCAGGGCGATGGCGAAATCTCCTTCTGTGGTGCCATTGAAATGGACGGCGCAGCCCACCTTGGCTTTGATCTGATCAAAGGTGGCATGGCCAAATACAATCTGACCGCGCCTATCTATGTTCCAGGCCGTCATGATCCCAAGTACGATCAGTGGATGCACTTCACGGGCATCAGCGTGGAAGAAGGCGTCAACTACTACCTGGATTCTACGGTTGCATACCGTCAGGCCTGTTTGGCTGCGATCGATTACATCAGCCGCACGACAGACCTGTCGCGTGCGCAAGCCTATATGTTGCTGACTGCTGCTCCCGTTGAGGGCCGTTACGGCGGCGTGGTGGATCTGCCTAACAGCTCCGCTTCTCTGGCCTTGCCTACCGGTATTTTTGATACCGATATCTTGCCTAAAGGTGCCTTGAATGACGCGGCCCGTTTTGGCCGTCCAGGCACACGCTGTAACTTGACCTGATCGGTCTCCGGCCCTGGCTTCGTCTTGGAGTCAGGGCTTGCTTTACTCGGATTTGCCATGCCTTTGTACGACTATCTTTGTAATCATTGCCTGCAACGCAGCAGCCATTTGCGCAGCATTGCCACCCGCAACGATCCCCAGACCTGCCCTGCTTGTGAAAAAGGCAGCCTCTTGCTGCAACTGAGCGCGCCACGACGCCTGTTCAGCAAAGCCAGCCCCACGCGCGGTCTGACGCCTCAACAAGCTTTGGCCGGCAATAATGTGACCGGGCCCGGCACTCGTTCCAGCACCCGGAATTCTGTCATCCATACCTGTATGGGCCCTGGCTGCAGCGTTTGCGCCTAAATACAATCAGCCCCTTTGCAGCGCAAGCTGTCAGCCTTGACAGGCCGCAGCTTTAACGTCGGCGGACGTAGTTCTGGCTGAATTTGCCCAGACGGATGTGTTGGTTTTACGAGATTCACGCTCGGTAACATGAAACATTCTGTTTATAATCAAGAATCAATCTCATTATTACTGGGTGTTCATTATGTCGGTGTCCTCGTCTCTCGCCGCTAAGCGCCAGGTGCCTAGCGGCGTATCTTTTATGCCTTTAAGCAGTCTGGCAGTGGCTTTATTGTTGGCCTTTCCCTATCAGACGCAAGCGCAAGAGGTCGAGGAGCTGGACCGCATCGTGGTCAAGGCCGAGCAGGAGCTCAAGCAGACCTTGGGCTCGTCCATCATTACCGCCGAAGACATCCAGAAGTCCCCTCCCGCCAACGATATCTCCGAAGTTCTGCGCACCATGCCGGGCGTGAACCTGACAGGTAACTCGGCTAGCGGCCAGCGCGGTAATAATCGCCAGATCGACATTCGCGGCATGGGCCCGGAAAACACCATGATTCTGATTGACGGCAAACCCGTCAGTTCGCGTTCTGCTGTGCGTTTCGGCTGGCGTGGCGAGCGCGATTCGCGTGGGGATACCAACTGGGTACCTGCCGAGCAGATCGAACGCGTGGAAGTGCTGCGCGGCCCGGCAGCAGCACGTTACGGCAACGGGGCTGCGGGTGGTGTGGTCAACATCATCACCAAACCCACAACAGACAAATTCCAGGGCACCTACTCCTTGTATGGTAACTTGCCCGAACATAGCGATGAAGGCGCCACGCGACGCATGAGCTTTGGCTTGAGTGGCCCGATCAGCGAATCTTTGTCCTTCCGTTTGTATGGGAACCTGAACAAGACGGATTCGGACGATCCGGAGATCAATAAAGGACACCAGACCGAGCGTGGTGGTGCCAATGCGAACAGCTTGCCTGCTGGACGTGAAGGCGTACGTAACAAGGACATCAATGGTTTGCTGTCCTGGCGTCCTGATAGCCGTCAAACGGTGGATCTGGAGGCCTCCTATAGCCGCCAAGGCAATATTTATACGGGTGATACCCAGAACACGAATACCAATGACGAGGTGAAACGTCAGCTGGGCGACGAGACCAACAAGATGTATCGCCAAAGCTATTCGCTGACGCATCGTGGGGACTGGAACGATAAGACGAACTCCCTGGCCTACTTCCAGTACGAAAAGACGCGTAACTATCGTTTGCTGGAAGGCTTGGCCGGAGGGACTGAGGGTGCTTTTAATGATCCATCCCGAGTCAAGGATGGAGGTTTTGGCACAGCGGACCTGACCACCATGACGGCCCACGCTGAGGCCAGCCATCAATTCAAGACCGGTAGCGTCGAGCAATACGCCACTATCGGTATGGAGTGGGTTGGGCAGGAGCTGAACGACAAGTCCTCGGACTTGGCACAACGTAACCCGACCCGTATTCCTGGTGTCCCAAACAAATACAAACCCAAGTCGCGGGCGAATATTTACTCGGTTTTCGCTGAAAACAATATTTATGCCACCGACAAGACCACGGTTACCCCAGGTTTGCGTTTTGACTATCACGACAAGCATGGCAGCAACTGGAGCCCATCGCTTAACCTGACTCATGCCGTGACGGATAACTGGCTCTTGAAAGCCGGTATCGCCCGTGCTTACAAGGCGCCTAACCTGTATCAAAGCAATGACGGCTATACCTTGTACAGCCTGGGTAACGGCTGCTGGGGCAATACCACGGGCAGTAGCACGGGTTGCTTCCTGCAAGGTAATTCGGACTTGAAGGCCGAAACCAGCATCAATAAAGAATTGGGTGTCGAGTACGTGGGTGACAACGGCCTGGGTGCCAGCCTGACCTACTTCCATAATGATTACCGCAACAAAGTAGAAGCGGGCCGTTTTGCAATCGATAGCTTCACGGCCTTGAACAATCAACAATTGATTCTGCAATGGGAAAACATTCCCAAAGCCGTAGTTTCGGGTTTGGAAGGTAACTTGACGCTGCCTTTGGCCGAAAACTGGCTGTGGTCCACCAACTTCACCTACATGATCGAATCCAAGAACAAGACTACGGGTGAAGCGCTGTCCACTATCCCTAAATACACGATCAATACGACTCTGGACTGGGATGTAAATGCCGATTGGTCCTTGCGCGCCAAGGCAACCTTTTACGGCGAGCAAAAGCCACCGAAGTACGACTACTACGGTCAGCCTTTGACGGGTTCTGCAACCGACAAGGTGTCCCCTTACGCCTTGTTTGGTCTGAGCACGCAGTACAAGATCAACAAGCACTTCCGCATCAATGCAGGGGTTGATAACCTCTTTGATAAGCGTCTGTTCCGTCGCGGCAATGCCATCGGCGTGAACCTGGGTACCCCCAATTACATCTACGGTGCTGGGGCCTACACATTCAACCAACCCGGCCGCACTTTCTTCCTGGGCTTAAGCGGAACGTTCTAAGCGGTTTTATCCACAACTCAGGTATATAGCGCCCCTCCCTTTCCTGGAGGGGCTTTTTTTTGTGCCTGAAAAATACAGCCGAGCGTCAACATTTCAACCTTTAAATGTTCTGTTTGACCTTCATCAAGACCGGAACTTTGTATTCTTCATATGCTTATAACTACAAATAATGTCAATGGGTTCAACCCAAGCATAGGAAAGGAAAACACATGATTCCAAGCGCCGAGCCCAAAAAGGGCAAGCGACGTTTTCTTAAGGAATTGCTGGGCCTTAGTGCCGGGGCCACGATTATTCCTATTCAGCCTGTTCATGCTGCCATGAACAGCCAGCCTCCACGACGTAGCGGTGGGAAAGATGGGGCCCGCTACGGCATGGTGGTTGATCTAAGAAAATGTATCGGTTGCCAGGCCTGTACGGTCAGCTGTTCTATCGAAAATGCACCCCCTATCGGGCAGTTCCGCACCACGGTTCTGCAATATGAGGTGCTCGATGAACAGCAGCAGGCGGCCATGCTGAGCCTGCCACGCCTCTGTAACCACTGCGACAACCCGCCCTGTGTGCCGGTCTGTCCTGTACAGGCGACGTTCCAGCGCGAAGATGGTGTGGTACTGGTCGACAACGAGCGCTGTGTCGGCTGTGCCTACTGTGTTCAAGCCTGTCCTTACGATGCCCGTTTCATTAACCATGAAACCCAGACCGCCGATAAATGCACCTTCTGCGAGCACCGCCTGGAAGTGGGTCTGCTGCCCGCCTGCGTGGAAAGCTGCGTGGGTGGCGCACGCGTCATTGGCGATATGAACGATGAAACCAGCACGATTTCCCAGCTGCTTAAAGAGCACAAAGAGGAAATCCGTGTACTCAAGCCCGGCATGAATACCAACCCGCATGTGTTCTACATCGGTTTGCCCGATGAGTTCGTTGATGGTGTGGATGGGCAGGCCAGTGTGCGTCTGACCAATCAGTTCTAAGGGGCCGTTATGTCTATTATCGAAATTCTGACCCCCGCCTACGAAGTTGCCTGGTTACCTTGGGCGGTTCAATACTTTTTCCTGGTCGGTATGGCTGCCACCAGCACCGTCTGGGTATGGCGTTGCGCCTGGTCCAGCGACAGCGCTTTGCGTCGTCTGGAGCCTGCGCTGATGATTGTGCTTCTGTGCAGCAGCATTGCCGCTCCTGTGTCCTTGCTGGCTGACTTGCACCAACCTGGCCGTTTCTGGCATTTTTATGCCCACTTCACTCCTTGGTCCTGGATGTCGCTGGGTGCTGTACTGCTGCCCCTGTTCGTGGGCCTATCCATGGCCAACGTGCTGGCCTGGTGGTTGAACAAACGTGCTCTGTGGCGCTGGTTGAGCCTGGCTCTGCTGGTTTCGGCCTTGTCGATTCTGGTTTACAGCGGTTTTGAAGTCATGGTGCTGCGTTCACGCCCCTTGTGGAATACCGCGTTCTTGCCCATCAACTTCGCGTTGACAGCTGCTTTGGCCAGTCTGGGCGCTATTTTGCTGGTTGCTCGCTTCTTGCCCGGTGGCGTGGCCAATCTGCCGCTGGAGTACGTACGCCGTTGGTCTTTGGGCGTGGTGTTGACCTTGATCGTCGTGGCCCTGTTCTGGGTCGGCTCCGGTCTGATGGGTTACAGCCACTCCTTTGGTTCGGCCTGGGAACTGTTTCAGACCTATCCCGTATGGCGTTTGGGCTTCCTGGGTTCCTCGGCGTTCGGTCTGCTGCTTCTGTACATGCTCAGCCGTCCTGTCCATACCTTGCAAGGCAATCTTTATAGCTTGTTCTGTGCTGCTTTCATGCTCGGCTCTGCCTGGATGTTTCGCTGGATTATTTTCATGGCGGTACAAGGAGTGCCTAAATACGGTGCCGGTTTGTACCTCTACACCATGCCCTTAGGCAGCGATGGTCTGCTGGGGATGCTGGGTGTGCTGGGCTTGTGTATTGCCTTGCTCGCCGCCAGCACCACCCTGCTCTCTCTGTTCCCGGCCCGCCGTTCGTCTTTGACGGCCTAGGCCCTACAGACTCACTAGCTTTCAGGTACTTATCGTCATGAGCAAGAAAAAAGAAACCCCTAACCTGTCGCGTCGACAGGTATTGACCCGCGGCGGTGCTGCTGTGGGTGGTCTGGCTGCCTTTGCGGCTGGTTATAGCGACACGGTAGTCAAGGCGGTCCAAGGTCTGGGCCAAGGTACAGCCGGTGTACCCACCGCACACGCAACCCGTGGCAACTCCTTGCAGGCTGAATTCCGTATTGATCCGATCACGGGTCTGCTGGATACGCAGCCCGGTCAGATTGTGAGCCCTTCCAGTTGCCTGGGCTGCTGGACGCAGTGTGGTGTGCGCGTACGTATTGATACGGAGAACAACAAGATTCTGCGTATCGCCGGTAATCCTTACCATCCTTTGGCAACCACGCAGTCTGCTCCCATGGAGCAGCCCGTACGTGAGGTTTACGCCATGCTGGGTGGTGAGAATGGCTTGGAAGGCCGTGCCAGCGCCTGTGCCCGCGGCGCTTCCATGCTGGAGCAGCACAGCAGCCCTTACCGGGTTCTGTCGCCTTTGAAGCGCGTCGGTCCGCGTGGTTCAGGCCAATGGGAGCGCATCAGCTTTGAGCAGTTGATTGAAGAGGTCTGTGAGGGCGGCGATCTGTTCAAAGAAGGCCATGTCGACGGTTTGCGTGCAATTTGGGATCATGAAACCCTGATTGACCCGCAAAACCCCGAGTTTGGTCCACTGGCCAACCAATTGTTGTTCACGGATGCCGCGAACGAAGGTCGTACACCGCTGGTCAAACGCTTTGCCGAGCAGGCTTTTGGCACGATCAACGTCAGCAACCACGGCTCGTACTGTGGTCAAAGCTTCCGTGTCGGTACAGGCGCTGCCATGGGCGACATCAAAGGTATGCCTCATGGCAAACCTGACTGGAAAAACGCCCGTTTTGGCCTGTTTATTGGTGCAGCACCGGCTCAATCCGGTAATCCCTTCCAGCGTCAAGGCCGTGAGCTGGCAGAAGCCCGTTCGCGTCCTGAAAACACCTTCAAGTACGTGGTTGTTTCCCCGATCTTGCCCACGTCCTCCAGCCTGGCTTCGGGCAGTGGCAACCGCTGGCAGCCTGTTCTGCCCGGCACTGACTTGTCCCTGGTCATGGGCATGTTGCGCTGGATTCTGGAACAAGAGCGTTTTGATGCAGAACACTTGTCCCTGCCTCACGCGCCTGCCGAGCAGGACGAAAATACCGCTTCCTGGACTAACGCTAGCCATTTGCTGATTGCGGATCCCGAGCATCCTGGTTTCGGCCGCTATTTGCGCGGTACAGACCTGGGTTGGGAAGTGCCCGAAGGTACAGAATCGCCCTTTATCGTTCAGGACGAACAAGGTGAGTTGCGCGCCCATACCGATCTGGATCGTGCGACGCTGTTTGTTGACCGTACCATTGAGCTGGAAGGCAAGGATGTACGCGTCTGTACTGCGCTGAACATGCTGCGCGAGCGCAGTCAGGAAAAATCCATTGCCGAATACGCCAAAGGCTGCGGCATGGACGAAGAAACCCTGATCGAACTGGCCCGTGAATTTACCAGCTACGGTCGCCAAGCCGTGGCTGACGCACACGGCGGCACCATGAACGGTTCCGGTTTCTACACGGCTTACGCGATTGCCATGTTGAATACCTTGGTGGGTAACCTGAACCTGAAAGGCGGTTTGGTGCTGGATGCGGGCCCATTTGGTCCTTTTGGCCCCGGCCCACGCTACAACTTTGCTCAATTCCCCGGAAAAGTGACGGCCAAAGGCGTGTCTTTGTCGCGCCATCGCTTCGCTTACGAAAAATCCAGCGAATTCAAGCGCCGCCAAGCAAATGGTGAAGCGTTGTACCCCGCTCCTGCTCCTTGGTACCCCGCTGTAGGTGCCTTGAGCAGTGAAATGATTGCATCGGGCCTGAATGGCTATCCATACACCAGCAAAGTGTGGATCAACCACATGAGCAACCCGGTCTATGCGATTGCTGGCTTTAAAAATGCCTTGCTGCACAAACTGAAAGACCCTGCAGTTCTGCCCTTGTCGATTTCGGTTAATCCCTTTATCAACGAAACCAATGCTTACGCAGACTACATCGTGCCAGATACGGTGACTTACGAAAGCTGGGGTGTTTCGGCACCTTGGGCTGACGTGATCGCAAAGTCCTCGACCCTGCGCTGGCCTGTGGTCGAGCCACGAGTGGATCGCACGGCTGACGGTCAACCTATCAACCTGGAAAGTTTCCTCTTTGCAGTAGCTTTGCGTTTGGGATTGCCAGGTTTTGGTAAAGGCGTTCTGAAAGACAAGGCAGGCAATGCCCACGACTTGCTGCGCGCCGAGGACTTCTATCTGCGGGGCATGGCCAATATTGCCTTTGGTGCTGGCCGCCCGGTTGGCGACGCATCCGACGACGATATGCGCATCACCGGTGTGGATCGTCTCTTCCCTGATCTTCAAGCGCGTTTGCATCCTGAAGAGCAGCGCAAAGTAGCGATGTTGTTGACACGCGGTGGCCGATTCGACCGAATCGAAAACGCCTGGAAAGGAAATCAGCTGAAAAATCGCTACAGCAATGCTTTGCAGATCTGGAATGAAGACCTGGCCAAGATGCGTCACACCATGACGGGTGAACGTCTTAGCGGTTGCCCTACTTGGTACCCCACTCGTTTGGCTGACGGCAGCCCAATGCGCGAGCATTTCTCTGAGCAGGAATGGCCATTGCTGATGAGCTCCTACAAATCCAATCTGATGAGTTCCATGTCCATCGGGATGTCCCGCCTGCGCCAGGTCCACCCGCACAATCCGATTTCCTTGAATCTGGATGATGCGAAGAACCTGGGTATTCGGAATGGCGATCGTATTCGTGTCAGCACACCAGGTGGTGCGGTTGAAGGTGTTGCTTTGGTTCGTGGCGGTATTATGCGCGGAGCCATTGCAATCGAACACGGTTTTGGGCATACCGAACTGGGTGCACGTTCGCACCAGATTGATGGTGAGGCCATGCCTCACCTGAACGATCTGGCTGCAGGTGTGAACCTGAACGAATTGGGTTTTGCTGATCCAACCCGTGGCGATGGTCAGGACAACGTCTGGATTGACTGGGTTTCTGGCGCGGCCGTGCGCCAAGGCCTGCCAGCCAAGGTAGAAAAGTTGTCGGCTTAAAAGCGCCCCCTCTTTCAAGAGGTTTTTGAAAGATAAGAACGCCGATTGTCCTTTGGATGATCGGCGTTTTTCTTTGCTTGCTTATGGATGTATGGAGGCTTGTTTGTTCAAAGCTCCGATTTGGTTTTGAAGCAAGCCCTTGGTGTGAATGCGTGGGTACAAGAGTATGAGAACAGAAATGCTCCCTATCGCAGTACTTCCCTCTGATGTCGCATCAATAAGCGAGCCGATGGTAAGTAAATTCGCTCTCTTCTTGTTGAAGACCTTCTTTTCAATGATAAAAACTCTTTTCCGTTAATTGCATTTTATTATTTTCAAGTCGATCTGGTCACTAGCTGGCTGGGTATGGAGTATGGGAAATGCAGAAATACGCTAAACTTGCACAATCTTCGCGGGTATCTGCTCCAGGCTTCCCCACCCTACATCCCTACATCCCTACATCCCTACATCCCTACATCCCTACATCCCTACATCCCTACATCCCTACATCCCTACATCCCTACATCCCTACATCCCTACATCCCTACATCCCTACATCCGGCTTCAGTTTCGGGGCTTGAACACGCCTGTACAAGTCTTCACCTTCTACTGACCTACGCTTATGAACCCTTTTGTCCTTCTCTCCGGCTGCTCTGGTGGCGGCAAATCTACTTTGTTATCCGAGCTGCAGAATCGTGGCTATACGGTTATCCAGGAACCTGGGCGACGTATCGTGCAGGAACAACTGGCCAGCGGTGGCTCTGCCCTTCCCTGGCTGGATATGGAGGCCTTCCTGAATGAAGCGATAAAGACCGCGCAAGATGACTATTGCAGCGCTCCGAAAGATGGTGGCTGGGTGTTTTTTGATCGAGGCTTGGTTGATGCGGCCGCGGCTTTGCAGGAATTAAAGGGAACGCCACTGCTGGATGAACTCAACAAGACCTGCCCTTATCATTCACAGGTATTTTTAACGCCGCCCTGGCCTGAAATATACGAGGCTGATCCAGAACGTCGTCACGATATGAACGCTGCTTTGCGTGAGTATGAGCGCCTGGAGCGTGTTTATCCCCTCTTGGGATACCAAGTGAGCCTGCTGCCCAAAACAAGCGTAGAAAAGCGTGCTGATTTTGTCTTGAAGGCGCTAACTCAAGTGTGAGTGCAGCTTTATTATGGAAGGTGCCGATCGCTAGAAGGGGCAGGCTCACACGGCTCCACACTCTGCTTTCGGGCTGCGGTTCACTCCAGACTTTGCCCACAAGCCCCAAAGCATCAGTACCGCAACATAGACAGTAAAAGCCCCTCATAAAAAAGAGCCGCCAGTCTTGAAACTGACAGCTCTTTTTACTTCATTTGGGCGTCAATCAGCCTTTCAAACCAGGCATCACACGTGTCAACGTGCCTGCAACCGTACGCTCCAGCACATCGACCAGCACAACCGTCTGCTGATCCACTTCGATATTGAGCTTATCGCCCACCTTGTAGCGTGAGAACGTCGTCTGGCGCAAGGTTTCGGGAATCAGGTTGATGGTCACAACACCGTCTTCCACATCAGCCACAGTCAAGCTGCAGCCATTCACGCCCAGAAAACCACGTGGAAACACGTATTTCGCCCAATCTTCCGGCATCTGAAAACGTAGGCGGTTACCGGCCTCGGTAATGCTCAGTTCCAGCACTTCAGCCGTCGTTGCGATATGGCCAGCCATCACATGGCCGCCAATTTCCTCGTTCAACTTGGCC
Organism: Alcaligenes sp. PF14; assembly: GCF_037150615.1. Lineage (NCBI taxonomy): Bacteria > Pseudomonadati > Pseudomonadota > Betaproteobacteria > Burkholderiales > Alcaligenaceae > Alcaligenes > Alcaligenes sp. PF14. Next base: position 154,079 of record NZ_JBAGRS010000008.1, read on the forward strand.
GATCGTTCGATATTGACCAGATCACCCGTTTTGAGTGTGCCCAGATTTGTGCGCTCCAGCGTGACGGGAATCGCATCAAAGGTGACTTTAGGGCCAGAGATGCTGGTCACGCTCAGGCACGTGCCTTCCACGCTGACACTGGCACCCAGTTGCAGATCCACCAGCAGCTCGTCGGTGAAGTCGATTTCAAACTCGGTACGGCCCAGCTCGGCCTTGACCGCTGTAAGAGGACGAACCGCTTTAACAATTCCGGTATACATCAGCACGCTCCTTCGCAGAATTCTTGCAAAAGACCAACGGCTAATGCAGGGGAGATTTTCAGATTTTTCATTTGAACGCATCCTTGATTAAACAATGCGTCCTCCGGGCAGCAATAAAACACGCCGCTGCCTTGATCACAAGGCAGCGATGCTTCATCTTCTTTCATCCGGACTCTGACCGTCGGCCCAGGTTTCTCACCTGATCTGCTGACCTTTCCCTGGCGGAAAGCGCTCGCGGGCTGGGGAATGGCTCCCTTACCGCCGGTGGGGAATTTCACCCCGCCCTGAAGACGTTTGCAGTGTAAGACCGGAGCCCAAGTCTAATCAAGCCAGACCCGCGCCGGTCGCCACGCTTAAGCCTTGCGATGCACGCTCAAGCCGGCAAAGCTTTGCGCCACTGGCATCAACTCGATGTAGTTGACGTTCATATGGGCAGGCGCGTTCATGATCCAGGCAATGGTATTGGCGATATCGTCAGGCGTGAGCGCATCCACGTTCTGGTACAGCGCTGCGGCTTTGTCTTTATCGCCCAGACGCACAGTCGAGAAGTCCGTACCGGAACACAGGCCAGGAGCCACGGTAGAAACACGAACTGCGGTACCCGACAGGTCGGCGCGCAGGTTCAGGCCCAGTTGATGCACAAAAGCCTTGGTAGCACCGTACACATTGCCGCCTGCATAAGCGTATTCGCCCGCAGTCGACCCCAGGTTGATGATGTGGCCCTGATTGCGCTTGACCATACCCGGCAGCAAAGCGTGCGTAATGTGCAGCAGCGCGCTGATATTGGTGGCCACCATGGTGTCCCACTGATCCATCTTGGCGTCTTGCGCCTTGTCCACGCCCAGTGCCAGACCGGCATTATTGATCAGCACATCAATATTGGGAAAACGAGCTGTCAGATCAGCCAGCACCGCTTCTGCTCGCGCACGATCGGTCAAATCCACGCTGACCGGTACAAAACGCTCGCCCAGCTCGGCGGCCAGGGCATCGAGCTTGTCCTGGCGACGCGCCAGACCCAGCACGGTGTGTCCTTCAGATACCAATTTACGGGCAAGCGCAGCCCCAAACCCTGAGGAGGCCCCGGTGACAACGGCGGTTTTCATAGTGCGATCCCTATACAGCTCGCTGCTCGTTAAGCAGGCGACAATTAAAGCATTAAGGATAGCAAACTTCAGGCACGTCGTAGCCTCTTCACCCTAGGGAAAAAGCGGACAAATCCGTCTATGGAAATGCCCGCTTTTTTCTTGCCCTGGCATCAGGCGGCAGGCCGCTCCAAGCCCAGGTGGCCGCGCAGGGTCGCATGCTCGTATTCCTGACGGAACAGCCCGCGTTTTTGCAGAACCGGAATCACCTGCTCAACAAAGTCACGAATGCCATTGGGCAAGGAAGGCGGCATCAGGTTAAAACCATCCGCGCCTTCGTTGCGCCACCATTGCTCAATCTGATCCGCAATGGACTCCGGCGTACCGACCATGGTGCAGTGACCGCCGCCAGCAGCGATTCGGCCCAGCAACTGGCGCACTGTCGGTTTTTCCATTTCCACAATACGCAGCATGGTGGCATAGCGCCCTTTGGGGCCTTTGAAGCTTTCCAATGGCGGCAGCGGTGGCACTGGCGCATCCAGCTCCCAATTCATGCAGTCCTGGCCGACAAACATGCCCAGCTGACGCAAGGATGTCTCGGCGGGTAGCAATTCGTCCAGCTCTTGCTGCTTGCGGCGCGCCTCTTCCATGGTGGAGCCCACATAGGTCACCAAACCCGGCATCACGGGCACATCCACGCCGCGGCCCGCTTCACGCACGCGTCGTTTGATATCGCGGTAATAGGATTGGGCCGAGGGCAAATCATAAGCCACAGCGTAAATAGCCTCCGCTTTGCGCGCGGCCAAATCACGGCCTTGCTCAGAAGCACCTGCCTGAAACAGCACCGGCTGGCCTTGCGGCGAACGTGGCAAGGTCAAGGGCCCATCCACCAGGAAGTGATCGCCCTTATGCAGGATCTGGCGAACCTGATCCACTTTGGCGTAATCGCCCTTTCTGTCCATGACCAAAGCACTGTCGCTCCAGGAGTCGAACAGTTGCAATGCGGTATCGACAAACTCTTCAGCACGCGCATAGCGCCAGGCATGATCGGGCATGGCTTCGTAGCCGTGGTTACGCGCTTCCGAATCAAACATGGATGTCACCACGTTCCAGCCCATCCGCCCATTGGATACATGATCCAAAGAGCACAACATGCGTGCCGCCACAAACGGCGTGTAGAAGGTACTGGAAACGGTACTGATCAAACCGATACGTTCGGTGGCTCGCGCCAGCGCAGCCATCATGGTCAAGGGTTCCAGAAACCAGCGCGGACCATCGGACACTTTATCGCTGGACTGACCATCGGCAAAGAAAATAGCGTCCAGCTTGCCGCGCTCGGCAATTTGGGTCAGCTCTTCGTAAAACCGGACATCGCCCAAACGTTCGACCTGCGAATCAGGATGGCGCCAGGCTGCTTTGTGGTGCCCGCAGCCCATAATGAACAAATTGAAATGCAGCTGTCTCATCCGTTTTTCACCAATCCACCGTCCACAACCAGATTCTGTCCTGTTACGGCACGCGCCCACGGACCGGCGAAGAACAAGGCCGCATCGGCAAACTCCTCGGGCGTGGTCACGCGGCGCAAGGGTGTGCTGGCCGCAATCAAGTCAAACACCGCTTCGGGCGTGGCCGCGGACGCGTCGGTTGTGCGCAGCAAACCACCGGAAATCATGTTCACGGTAATCTGATCGGGCCCCAGATCGTGCGACAAGGTGCGTGTCATGGACAACAAGGCCGCCTTGGCCGCGGTGTAATCGTGGTAAGGCACCACGGGGTTCTGAAACAGGTTCGTGCCGATATTGATAATGCGACCAAAACCGGCTTGTTTCATGCCGGGCAAGGCGGCCTGTGTGGTGTTCAAGGCCCCGCCCACAATGCCTTCCAGTTGCTGGTTCATCTGAGCCCACGTCAAGGTATCGGCGTGAGGGCGAGCATCGCCATTGAAGGAGAACTCGGGCAAGGCATTATTGACGACGGTAGTGACGGGCTGGCCAAAGTGCGCCTGCGCCTTGGCAAACAAGGCTTGTACCGAAGCCGCATCCGTCACGTCCGCTTGCACGGCCAGACATTGCTGCGGAAATTCGTCCGCCAGCGCCTGAGCGGCTGCCTCACTTTTCAGGTAATTGATCACAACTTTTGCGCCCTGGCCTGCAAAGGCGCGTACCAGGCAAGCCCCCAGGCCGCGTGCGCCGCCGGTGACCAGGACAAGTTGTTGAGAGAGTTCCGAGACGTGTTCCACAGACATGACATTCCTTGCAAAAATTCGGCGAGGATGTCGACCTGCTTGAGACGCAGGGCCATGGATTCGGACATCCCTTCGCCAGTATGAGCTGGATCAGGTTCGACGGGTTTTATCTCAGCCCTTTCCAAGAAGGACACCCCGTGCCGCAGGGCAGACCATAGCATAAATCAAGCTCAACCGGATTATTGACATTTGAAAGAAGCTCTCCTACTCTTCTAGCCTGTTCCTGGGGGAGTCCTTAACGGGCTGAGACTCCGCATTCAAGCGGTAACCCTTAGAACCTGATCCGGATCATGCCGGCGAAGGGAAAGGAAACGCGGCCTGGCAGCCTGCCCGCTCTTGTCTATGCGGCGCATTCACAAGCTCACACGCCCCATTTCAATCCCTCCATTTTTCTGCGCCCTGTTCTGGCATCCTGCCAGCCTGGCCGGTTTGTGCCTGTTCAAGCAGGCTTTTGGGGAGATCTCATGCTGGACCAAAGTGCCACCCTCCTGTGGCTCATCGTTTTTTCCGCTGCTTTTGCCTTGGCCGGGGTGCTGTACGCCCGCCACTACAACAGCTCCCTGGAAGACTTTGTGGTGGCTCGCAACAGCCAAAGCTCGGTCGCTACCATTCTGACTTTATTGGCCTCCTCGCTGGGTGCCTGGATTCTGTTCTCGCCCGCACAGGCAGCCAGTTGGGGCGGTTTAAGCGCTGTCATCGGTTATGCCATTGGCTCCATGTCGCCCCGTCTGGCCATGATTCCACTCGGCAAGCGCATGCGCGAATTGCTGCCTCGCGGCCATAGCCTGAGCGAGTTTGTCATCGCCCGCTACGGTCGTCCCATGTATGCGCTGACCCTGATCATCATGCTGTTTTACATGTTCATCTCCATGACGGCAGAAATCACTGCCATGTCCAAGATGATCACCCTGATTGCCCCGATTCCTTTATGGGTCACTGCCAGCATTGTGTTGCTGGCCACGCTGATCTACACCTCTTACGGCGGTTTGCGTGCTTCCATCTTCACCGACAAGGTGCAGATGTTTGTGATTCTGCCCATGCTGTTCCTGATCGTGATGTTCGGCTGGCAAGCGGTGGGCGGCCCGGTACAGTTGTTTGACAACGTGAAACTGGAAGCTCCTCGACTGATCGAGCTTAGCGATCCCGTAGGCGTGAAGGCTGGCCTGACGTTCTTTGTCGCCATCTTGCTGACCGGCCTGTTTCACCAAGGTAACTGGCAACGTATCTATGCCGCCAAAGACACCAAGTCCATGCGTCGCGGCTTTTTGTTGGGTGGTTTGTTTGTAGCGCCCTTCATTTTCCTGATGGGCTTGTTTGGCCTGGCCTTTGTTGGTCTGGGCTCGCCCGGTGACAGCTCCGTGGCCCTGTTCAATGTAATTTTGCCGCACGTACCTGTCTGGTTCCTGGTGCTGCTGATTCCGTTAGGCCTGTCCCTGGTCATGAGCAGTGCCGATACCGCAATCAGCGCTGTCTCCAGCCTGATTGCCGTGGACTTGAGCCGCATCATGCCGCATCGCAACACCGCCCAAATGATGAGTCTGGCGCGTTCCCTGATCTGGATTTGCTCCATCCCTGTGCTCTACGCCTCCTCACAAGGCTTTAGCGTACTGTACTTGTTCCTGTTGGCAGACTTGCTGTGCTCGGCAGCGGCCTTCCCGGTTTTCTTTGGCCTGTACAGCCGCCGCTACGATGGCTTTACGGCCACCATCAGCACCATCGGTGGTCTGGTCGCCGGTCTGGCCGTATTCCCGCGCCCCAATGGTCCTATGGATTACTTGCTGGAGTCCTTCCTGCTGGCCGCGATTGTGCCGGTAGTGATCAGTGTTCTGGTCATGCCCTTGCGTCGTCACCTGCCCAAGTTCGATCTAGGCTCTCTGGCTTCCTCCACGCGCGTACTGGACTAAGTCAGACGCGTTGAATTTCGGCTCAAAACAAAAACCCCGGTTTGTATGTTGCAAACCGGGTTTTTTTTCAAAGGCTTATGGGACGGGGCTTTCAGGCTGTGCTTGGGGAGTCTGCACAATAATTTCAACCCGTCGATTCGTCGCACGGCCTTGCGAGGTGCCGTTATCCCCCAAAGGCCGGGTATCGGCATAACCGACAGCGCTCAGTCGCTGGCTGCCAATACCGTTGGCTTCCATATAACGCACTACGCTACCGGCACGCGCACCTGATAGTTCCCAGTTGGATGGGTAGCGATAACTACGAATCGGCACCGAGTCCGTATGACCTTCAATCACAATAGGATGGGTGGATTTCTGCAGTACGGCAGCCAGTTGGCGTAATACCGTCAAACCTTCCAGCCCCAGATCCGCACCGCCCGAGTTAAACAGAATTTCGCTATTGATACGAAAGCTCACGGATTGGTCGTTCATGACCACATCGATATTGTCGCCCAAGCCGTCCAGATCCAGACCGTGATTGCCTTTGCCTTGTCCCTCACCCTGACCAGCGTCCGGGAAAAGGCCCGCCCCAGCAGGCAACAAACCGGCTCCGTCCTTGCCTGCTTGGGCCACGACTGTAGCCCCTCCCTGCCCTTGTCCCTGCGCCGCCGTTTGCGCCCGCTTACCCGCAAAGGACAGCATCACAATCATCAAGACCAGCAACAAGGTCATCATGTCCAGATACGTGGTCAACCAGGCTTCTTCTTCCTCGGGCACCGCCAGCCCTGGATCATTCCAGGGGCGGCTACGACGACGACTGCCCAGATTGCTGGCCAGTTGTTGTTCGATTTTGGCGCCGCGAGCTTGCTCCAGTTCCTTTTGCAAGGCTTTCTGGCGGTCAGCAAGTTCACCCAAAGTCAGGTCCTGCTCCATGTTTCCCATGGGATCAGCCCCGTTCCGGAGCCGGGTCCGCATCATCATCGCGGCCGCCCCGGTCATTGATCTCGTCCTGATACTGAGCCATGAAGGAGTTCAGCGTCTCACGCATCAAGGCCGGGCCACGGCGCTGGCTCATCATGGACACACCTTGCATGATCATGTTCATCAGAACCACACGCTGTTCGGTACGACGCTCCAGCTTCACCGCCACGGGCTTGAAGACCAGATTGGACAGCAGCACGCCGTAGAACGTCGTCATCAAGGCCAGAGCCATTTGCTGACCAATAGACGTAATGTCACCATCGCCCAGCAAAAACATCAGGTTGACCAAGCCAATCAGCGTGCCGACCATACCGAAGGCCGGTGCAAAGCTGGCCATCAAACGGAACAATTGCGCTTCTGCATGTTCACGAGCACGCAAACGGCTGATACGCCATTGCAAAAGGTCTTCAATATCTTCCTGGGGTGCCCGATCAATCACCAGCTGAACGCCGGTTTTCAGAAAAGGGTTGGCCACTTTTTCCAGCGCCTCTTCCACCGCGCGAATATCCCCCATCATCCACAGGCGGGAGATATTGATCAGCTCGTCCATATCCTGCTGGGTATACAGGCGTTCATTGCGCAGCACGGTGCCGATCAGACCAAAAATACGGACAACTTCGCTTAAGGGATAACTGATGAACGTCGCGGCCAAGGTACCTACCAGCACCACGGCCAGACTGGGCAGGTCCACAAACAAGGCGGGGTTTTCTGCCGTAAAAAACAAGATCACGGCAAACAGCAGCACGCTGGCTACGATGCCGATCAGAGTAGAGGGGTTCATGCACAAGTCCTGGTTATGGCCCGATGGGCATCAGGACTACATATCGGCAGTACGGCAGGTTTCTTTAGGTCTGGACTTTGAGGTGGATCAAGTACAAGAGCAATTAAATCGTTTATTAGGAAACCGCCTTATTTCAGGCTAGCGCTGGTAATTCACCCGTATCGAGGCCTGCACACGCACAGGCTCTGTGCTGCCCGCCCAGCTCCACACCTCATGCACCAGCACAAAGCCAAGACGCGCATCCTGACCGGCAAAGGCCCTGGTACTTAATACCGAACCATTCATGTCCACACAGGAGCCGCCTTGCAAGCACAAACGGCTTTTCAGAATGGCGCGCCCATTGTGGTGATAACTGACTTCCACCTTGCCTATGCTTGAAACCTGTGCTCGCACCGCCTCTGCAGGCAGGAAGCTTTGCTGGGTGCTGGGCGAGCTGGTGGTGATGGCATTGCTAAGCTGTTCCCCGTCCCAGGCCAAGGAGGCAGCATGACTGGCCAGCGGTAATGAAACCAGAACCATAGAAAGCAGGAATCGATTTAAAAAGCTGTTTTTATAAACAGTTTTTTTATTATTTTGGACTTTCAGAAAAAGCATAAGCTGTGTTTTTATACAGATAAAAATAAGTTTCTTAATGATACCGCGCAGACATCTTAATTTTTTTTTAACTTTGAGCCGTAAGATACTAATATAAAGAGGATTTTTTCTGGTAGCATAAGCGCATAAATTCTCTCCGCCCTTCTGTTTCTCGCCTACCGGGAACTGAAAAATGCCTCAGACCAGAACAAATAAATTCATTCGACGTGCGCTATGTGTTTTATTTTTAGCGCCTTTTTCGATTTCGTCCTTTGCGCAGACACTGGCGCTGGCCGAGCCATCCACACTGGATGAAGCCACAGCCGCCATCAGCTACAACGTGCCGCATCTGGTTTTCGAGAAAAACCTGCAGCCTATCAGCTATAGCGAGAACGATAGCCGCCGCGCGCTTAATGCCCTTAAACACGACGCCCTGATTCAGCACGCAGCCCTGCGGTCAGAAATTGCCTTTGTGCAGGATCTGGAATCGTCTACTGTGCTGTACCAGAAAAACAGCGACGCCGTTCGCCCCATTGCCTCCATCTCCAAGCTGATGACAGCCCTGGTCGTGGCTGAATCCGGCCTGCCCATGGATGAAATGCTGGAGATCATCGACGAAGATGTGGACCGCGTCAAATACTCCAGCTCGCGTCTTAGCGTTGGCTCCAAACTGAGCCGTGCCGACATGATGCACCTGGCGCTGATGTCGTCGGAAAACCGGGCTGCCCACGCGTTGGGGCGCAGCTATCCCGGTGGCTTGTCTGCTTTTGTGCGCGCCATGAATGACAAGGCACGTGCCTTGGGTATGCGCAATACGCGTTTTGTAGAGCCTACCGGCTTGTCCAGCGACAACGTATCCAGCCCGCGTGATCTAGTCAAGTTGCTGACGGCCACCAGCCAGCATGCCCGTATCCAGCAATACACCACGAATGATCAATACTCCGTGCAGCCTATACGTGGTCGCCAACTGGTGTTCAACAATACCAATCGTTTGGTGAAAAGCGCCAATTGGGATATTCAGGTCTCCAAAACCGGATTCATCAACGAAGCGGGCGAATGCCTGGTAATGCTGACCAAGATCGAAGATCGTGAAGTGGCTATTGTGCTGCTGAACTCCTCGGGACGTTACTCGCGTATCGGTGACGCCGTACGTATCCGCGATCTGGTTGAAAAATCCAACGGCCTGGCCATGCTGTAAGACGCCCTTCGTGCCCCAGCTCAAACTGCTTGAAGACTTCGTAACCCTGGCTCGTGCGGGCAGTTTTGTTCGGGCAGCAGAGCAACGTCACGTCACACACCCAGCATTTGGACGCCGCATTCGGGCCTTGGAAACATGGGTAGGCACACCCTTGGTGGAGCGCAGCAGCCTGCCCATCACGCTAACGCCGGAAGGACAGGTGTTTTACAACACGGCCAATCAAGTGCTGGAACAACTGAACCGCGTTCGCCGGCAATTGCAGGCCTCGGATCAAGCCGGACAAGGCAGCTTGCGCATTGCTACCGGCCGTAGCCTGGCACGCACCTTGGTCACGGACTGGGTCAGCCGTCTGCAAAAAGGCAGCCACGCCCCTTTGTCGGCCCATATACCTATCGACATCAGCACCGGCATGATGGCCGATATGGCCAAGCTGTTGGCCCAAGGCAAAACCGACTTTCTGTGCTGTTATGAACACCCGGCCTTGTCAATTGAACTGCTGGCCGAGCAGGTGACGTATATGACCATCGCCACTGACAAATTGGTGCCTACCTGTCAGCGCCGCAAGAACGGCACACCTTTATATGAACTCAATGCCGATAGCGGACGCAGCATTCCTTTGATTTCATATTCAGGCGGCTTGGCCATGGCCCGCATTCTGGGTGACAAGCTGCACCACTTTCCCTATCCCCTGGTCAGCACGGTGCGTTGCGATTCTCTGGATACGGCAATGGGCTCGGTATTGAAAGGCATGGGCGTAGCCTGGTTACCCCTGTCCATGATTGCCAATGAATGTCGTCGCGGCACGCTGGTGCAATTGGGCGGCAAAGGCGACGAGATTGCCTTTGAAGTTCGTCTGTATCGCTCCCGAGCCCCGCTCTCGGATCTGGCAGAGTCCGTCTGGGCCTTCACCCAGCAGGGGCGATAAACGCACAAGCAACCGAAAAAGCACGTCCATGTGCCGCAACAGCACATCGCAAGTAGCCGCAACAGACACAATACCCTTTCATAACTAAGGATAAACAGGCCCGCAGCGCGCACACCGGCCGCTGCTTGGAAACCTATCCATTGAACGGGGAGCACATCATGTCTTTTTCTTTTCCCAAGCGCAGCTTGGTCCTTGGCATTCTGGGCGCCTGTAGCCTCTTGCAAGCCTCAATCAGCCACGCCGACACCTACCCCTCACGCAGCCTGACTCTGGTCGTGGGTTATCCCGCCGGAGGCAGCGTGGATCTGACTGCCCGCCTGTTAGCTGAAGAGCTGAGCAGCCGTTTGGGCCAAAGCGTCGTCGTGGAAAACGCAGGCGGTGCCGGTGGCACCATTGGTGCTCAACGCGTACAACGTGCAGCCGCCGACGGCTATACCCTGCTGCTGGGTTCTACCAACGAGATGATCATCGCCGGCATGATCAACAAAGCCGTGCGCTACGACGGGCAAAAAGACTTCACGCCTATTGGCATGATTGCCTCCCAGCCCTTGTTGCTGGCAGCCTCCAAAGGGTCCGGTATTCGCTCCGCGGCAGACTATGCGCAAAAGCTGCGGGCGGCCAAACCGGAAGCCTTCAGCTTTGGTTCCTCCGGCGTAGGTACTACCTTGCACCTAGCCGGTGAAATGGTGAACGCCTCGACCGGTACCACCGCCATGCACGTGCCCTACCGTGGCGTCCCACCCCTGGTTTCGGATTTGATGAGTGGTCAACTGGATACGGCTTACCTTGTGCTGTCCTCGGGCCTGTCGCAAGCTCGCGCAGGCGCCATCGTGCCTTTGGGCATTACCGAAACCCATGCCTCTCCTGCTGCCCCGGAGATCCCGCCGCTGGCCGATACACCCGGCTTTGAAAAGGTCGACATCAACGTCTGGTTTGGTTTGTATGGCCCCAAGGATTTGCCTGAATCCGTCACCAGCACCTTGCGTCAGGCTCTGGACAGCAGCCTGCAATCGGCCAACTTGCAAGAGAAAATGCAATCCAATGGAGCCACGCTTTACGCACCCGGCATGAACGCGGCAGAGTTCCAGGCCAAAGAGGTCGACAAATATGCTCGTCTGGTCGAACTGGCCAAGCTGCAAGCCGAATAAAACACATGCGCCCCGGCTAGCTGCTGGGGCGCTGGAGTCTTTCCATGCAATTTTCTCTTTCCTTGCCTGACATTCAAGAAGAGCGTCAGGGCAATACCGGTGTCCCTGGACTCTGGTGCCTGGACTCGGGCGAAGCGGGCCGTACCGTAATGATCAGCGCCCTGATTCATGGTAACGAACTTTGTGGGGCCTGGGCCTTGAAAGCCGTGTTGGCCAGTGGCCTGAAGCCCCGTCGTGGCAAGCTGATTCTGGCCTTTTGCAATCTGGACGCCTTTGATCGCTTTGATCCTGAGCAGCACGATGCCAGCCGCTACGTGGACGAAGACATGAACCGCGTCTGGAGCGATCAGAAGCTGGCTCAAACACAGACACAAGAACAGCGTCGCGCACGAGCCATTTTGCCTTGGCTGGAACAAGCCGACTGGTTGCTGGATCTGCACTCCATGCATGAACCCAGCGCCCCCTTGTTATTGACTGGCACCTTGGCACGCAATATCGAGCTGGCTCGTACTCTGGGCGCTCCCGAGCATGTGATTGTGGATAGCGGCCATCAAGACGGCGTACGCATGCGCGATTACGGTCGATTCTCGGACCCTGAAGCACATGAAGCGCGCTCCTTATTATTGGAATGCGGCTTTCATGGCGATCCTGATACACCGGCAATCGCACTGGACCTGATTGCCCGTTTTCTGCTCGCCTCCGAGATTGTGGAAAAAGAGGATTTGCCCTCGGACTGGCGTCGAGCGTCTCCCGATACGCAACGCGTTCTGCAAGTCACCCATGCGATTGTCGCCCCTTCCATGCAAGTCAGTTTCGATCAGAACTGGCAAGGCCTGGAAACCTTGGCCGATGCCGGCACAGCGATTGGACAAGCTGATGGCCAAGCCTGGCTGACGCCCTACGATAACTGCACCTTGGTCATGCCTTCGCTGCGCCAGCTACGTCCGGGTGTCACCGTCGTGCGTCTGGCACAAAACTACGACGCCCTTTCAGAGATCGCTTAAATCTGACGTTCAAGCCCTGAATGCCAAGCCTAAAGAGGCATTCTCAATACCGAGAAAAAAAGCGGAACTTGGCGGTACTTTGGCTACCAAAGCCTGCATAGCCATCCTACAATCGGCACATGTGCATCGCTTATATCGCCGTCGGAGTTAATGCAGATTGGCCGCTGATTATTGCCGCCAATCGCGACGAATATCATGCTCGCCCCAGCCAAGCGGCCCAACCTTGGCGGGACGAGCCCGATATTCTGGCGGGTCGGGATCTGCAAGCCGGAGGTACCTGGCTGGGCCTGACACAAAGCCGTGGACGGCTAGCCTTGCTGACCAATTACCGCGAAGCCCCCAGTAACAAACACAGCAAGCAACGCTCACGCGGCGAGCTGATCCCACAGTTTCTAAGAGACAAGCGCAGTCCCGCCGACTATCTGGAACAACTCGCCCAGGAAGGAGCCGATTACGCAGGCTTCAATCTTTTTGTGCTGGAATGGCCGGACAAGCAACAGCCTTTACGCATGGGCTATTACAGCAACCGTCATCCCAGTGGCAGCCCGCACATGCTGGGACCAGGCGTACATGTTCTGAGCAATGCCTGGCTTAATACACCTTGGCCCAAAAGCCTGTTCCTGAAAGAAACCCTGCAGGCACAACATTTTGATGGCTCGCCACCAGCGGTAGAAGGCTTGTTTCAGGGTTTACGCAATCAGGAAGTCGCAGCCGATGCCGACTTGCCCCAAACCGGCTTGAGTCTTGAGCACGAACGCTTGTTAAGCAGCCCGTTTATTGTCAGCCCCAATTACGGCACCCGCTGCACCACCGTCATCACTATTAATCAGCGCGGACATGGAATGCTGCGTGAACGCAGTTTCAATCCGCAGGCAGAACCGACCCGTCAGCATGACTGGCCGTTGTTGTGGCCCAGCTTTCATCCTGACAGCCAGCCCCACCCCTCTCATAACAGCAACAGGGCCCCTGAGGGCCCGCTTAGCCACCTTACTTCAAGCAAGGAAACCTCATGAGTCCTCGTCTTTCATTGATCGGCATTGCCATGTCGCTGGCCTTATTGAGCAGCCCCATCGTGCACGCCCAGGAACTGCCCCCCAGCCAGTATTACGGTTCAACCGAATACATCAGCGGCGGCATAGGTAGTGATGAAGCCCAACTGTTTCGCATGGTGCGCAACACCTTTCCCTTGTCCGTGAACTTTTCAGCCAACCAGGGTGAGCGCGTCGGCTATATTTCCGATGTGCAGCTGGTTATCCGTAACAGCAACGACCAAACCGTGCTGAACAGCCTGATCGACGGCCCCTACTGCCTGATCCGTCTTGGCCCCGGCAATTACAAGGTATTTGCCACTTACCAGGGCCAAACCCAGGAGCGCCAGGCCACTATTGTTGAAGGCCAGCCCCGCGAACTGAACTTCACCTGGAAGTAGGATAGTTACGCTGATACGTATCCAGGCCCATAGCCTGGATTTGTTCTTCAATCAACTGCTCGAAGGGCCGGAGCAAAGGGCTGAAATCCCGCTCCGGCTCCATAATCTGCATCAGCCGGACAATTGCTTCCAGGGTCGACACAGCCTGCGGGTCGGGCGCTTTACGCAGTCTGTAGCGCGACGCCTGTCCTTCAGGCAATACCCAATACGGCAGGGCTTGCAAAACCGGATTGCTGTGCAAGATCAGGCGTGCCTTGCGCCAGGTGCCATCTGGCACCACGATCAGATCCGGCTTCTCCCCTGGGCCTGTTGAGCCCGCCACCTTGGCTTCTGGTCCCGGAAACAGCAAAACAGGACGATGCGCCTGTGCCAGCCGGGCCTCCAGCTCAGCAAACTGCTCTCCCACCCATAGCTCTGCCCCCTTCAAACCCAAATACGCCAAGCGCGCAGTATTAAGCGCATGCCGGGCTTCGGAATGGTGCTGCAAAATCAGCACAGGACACGCTGCTTCTATCGAAGGGATCAAGGGACACAAGCAACGAGCCAAGGGCCGCTGACACTGTGCACAGCGGCCTGGTCGGGTAGAAGGGGAAGAATTCATGCGAGAGCGCCAAACAGAAGGCCACAGTATATAAAAGTTCTGCTTTGAAACAGATGCCTGGTTTGCTGGCAAACAGATTTACTGTATATTTATACAGCAATCAGGAGCATACCTATGGCAAGCGCACTTCGTTCCCTTTTAGATCTTCACCCTTCCCTTTGGACAGGCAAGCATTATGCACATGCCGCAGGCACTTGCCTGCCCAGCGGGTTTGCCGCCCTGGATGACGAACTGCCAGGAGGCGGCTGGCCTGTGGGCAGTCTGATCGAACTGCATGCACAGCAAGACAGCAGTGCCTTGTCCTTGTTGTTGCCAGCCTTGAACACGCTGCAGGCAGAGCGCTTGCGTGTTTTAGTCGCCCCGCCCTATCAACCCATGCAACAACTGTGGCGTGGTACTCCTGTTACGAACAAGCAAAACAGCTCATCAGAAAACGCCTTGCCCGCCCGCATGCTCTGGATACGCAGCCAGCACCTGAACGATACTTTGTGGGCCAGTGCCCAGGCCTTGCGTCACGGCCACTGTGCGGCTGTGCTGAGCTGGCTGCCTGCCCATGTGCCTTTAGCGGCCTTGCGTCAACTACAGCTATTAGCCAGCCATAGCGACAGCCTGTTTTTTTGTTTACGTCCGGCGCACAGTCAGACCAACAGCCCCGCCCTTTTGCGTCTTGAACTTCAGACTCGCCAAGACCAGCAGGGGCAGCCCTGGCTGGATGTTCATATCCGCAAACGACGGGGGCCTCCGTGCAAGGACAGCATTGCGTTGGCCCCTCACCACACCCTGATGCCGCCAGCGGCCATTCCGTCTCATGTACCTGTGCCTGCGACTGCCCCAGAGCCTGCTTACGCCTGAGGCCAGCCCAAAACAGCAGAACGGTATTCAAGCCGTTCTGCTGCGCTACAGCCCCCAGCTGGCACAGGTTCAAGCCGATTTATGGGTACTGAATATCAGTGCCAGCATCCGGCTGTTTGGTGGTTTGCGTCGTCTGTACCAACAGGTCCGGGCTGACTTGCAAGCCCTTATTCCCGAGCCCTGCCTGGCCCTGGCACCCACTGCCCGTGCGGCCTGCTTGCTGGCTTTGTCCGGACGCAAGCAGCGTCGTTGTGCACGACGTTTGCAGGCCTGTCTGAACCCGCTTCCCATCCACTTATTGGCTCCGCCTGCCGACCAGCTGCAATGGTTGCATAGTCTGGGCTGCCATACCCTGGGCCAGTTGCACCAACTCCCCCGCGATGGTCTATCCCAGCGCGGGCTGCGTGCCCTGCTGTTGCAGTTGGACCAAGCCTACGGCACACAAAGCTGGGCGCTGGAATGGGTGCATGCCGCCCCGCAATTTACAGACAAGCTGGAGATGGATACGCCATCCAATAACAAACCCACCGTCTTGCGGGCCGTAAATCGCCTATTGATCAAGCTGGAGGCCTGGTTGAATCAGTACCAGTTGGCTTGTGGACGTCTGGAACTAGTACTACGCACGGAAAGATACAAGGACTACCCCACGACCACCCGCCTGGAGTTGCAAATGGCCCGGTCCTGCTGGCGTAGCCAGGACTTTTTGCCCGTATGGCAAGAACAGTTCCAGCAACTGCAATTACAGGCGGCCGTACAGAGCATGGTGCTGCAGGCACAGCAACTACACCCGCGCCAAACTCATGCCAGCAGCCTGTTTCCCGATGCGCGTCATTGGCAAGAGCAGGATCAACAACTGTTGGAGCGCTTGCAGGCCAGGCTGGGGGCTGAACAGATTTTGACACCTGCCGCCCAAGCCAGCTATTTGCCTGAACAGGCGAATCAATGGCTCCCCTTGTCCCGCAGCCAGCCCCCCGATGCGGACCGTCCGGCTTTGCAACGTCCATGCTGGATGCTGGACCCGGCTCAGCCTTTACAACACGATCAGCAATCCCCGCTTCTGGATCAGCAGCGCTTGCGCTTGGTCCAGGGTCCAGAACGGGTACAGACAGGCTGGTGGAGCGGCACCGGGCATCAGCAGCGAGACTACTTTATTGCCCTGTGTCCGCAGGGACGCTTGTATTGGGTTTATCGGGACTTGAGCCAGGAGCATGCCTGGTATCTGCACGGAGTCTTTGGATGAAACCCCATATAGACCTGCTGTATTCCGAACTGGACTGCCTGTCCAATTACAGCTTCTTGAATGGCGCGTCCCACCCCGAGGAGCTGATCAGCCGCGCTGCCGAATTGGGCTACAAGGCGCTGGCCTTATGCGATTACGCCTCCATGGCCGGTGTGGTGCGCGCTTATGCGCAGGCCAAGTTGCATCCGGAAATTCGTCTGTTGGTTGGAAGTCGGTTCCGCTTTACGGGGGTTTGGGACAATCAGCGTCCACAAGTCGCCAAGGCTGAGACAAGAACCTGCAACGGCACTCAGACCCATGAGCTGCTGATTCTGCCGCGCAACAAGGAAGGCTACGGCAATCTCTGTCAATTCATCTCGCACCTGCACCAATCACTGGACTTGAAGCAGGAAGCCTCGATTGACTGGTCTTTTTTGCAACAAGCCCGCCAAGGTTCCCAACAACAGGTTCTGCCAGACTGTCTTGTCATCTACAAGCCGGCCTATGGCTTGGATAGCGAGCACATCCGTCTTCAAACACAGCATTTGCTGGACCTGTTTGCAGGCCGACTGTTTTTAGGCATCAGTCTGCATAGGCGCGATCAGGACATGCAGCATTTGCGCGCCGTCAGGCTGGCAGCGCAGGCATGTGGATTACGCTGTGCCGCGTTAGGCGGCGTCCATATGCACGTGCGCTCTCGCCAGCCTTTGCACGATACTTTGGCAGCCATACGCCTGAAAACACCTGTGCAAGAATGCGGCTGGTCCCTGGCCAGCAATGCAGAACATCACTTACGCAGTCGTTTCCAACTGGCCAATCTTTACCCGGCCGAACTGCGTGAGACCACCGATCACATCCAGGAGCTATGCCAGTTTTGTTTAAGTGAAATCAAGTACGAGTACCCGGTCGAGATTGTCCCGCCCGGTCTCAGTGGCATTGAGTATCTGCGACAGGAAACCGAGCGTGGCGCGCAAAAGCGCTACCCCAAAGGGATTAGCGACAGCTTGCGCACGCGCCTGGAAGAGGAACTCAGCCTGATTGCAGACCTTCAATACGAGTCCTACTTTCTGACTTTGCATGACATCGTCAGTTACGCGCGCAGTCAGGGGATTTTGTGCCAGGGCCGAGGCTCTGCCGCCAACTCGGCCGTGTGCTACTGCCTGGGCATTACTGAAGTTGATCCTGCCAGCAGCCATACCTTGTTTGCGCGCTTCATCAGCCGCGCACGGGCTGAACCGCCCGATATTGATGTGGACTTCGAGCACCAGCGTCGCGAAGAGGTTATTCAATACATTTACCGCAAATATGGCCGGCAACGAGCAGCATTAACTGCGGTGATCACCACCTATAGACGCCGCAGCGCCTTGCGGGACACCGGCAAGGCGCTAAGCATTCCTTCCGCCTTGATCGAGGCCTTGATTCAATGCGACCGTGCCTGGCTTAAAGACAGCCACATTCAGGATGAAGTCCTGGCACGCTTTCCCGAATGCCCGCCAGAGCAAGCGCATCAATGGTTGTCCTTGACCCGCCAGTTGATGGGCTTTCCACGTCACCTGTCCCAGCACCCTGGCGGTTTTGTAATTTCACAAACACCCTTGCACAGGCTGGTGCCGATTCAGAACGCCGCCATGCCAGGGCGCAGCGTTGTGCAATGGGACAAGGATGATCTGGATGTGCTGGGTTTGCTGAAAGTCGATATTCTGGCCTTAGGTATGTTGAGCGCCTTGCGTCGCTGCCTGGACAGTATCAGCCAGCAAAAAGGCAAACCATTCCGCTTGCAGGACATCCCTTTGCAAAGCGCCAAAACCTTTCGGATGATACGGCGCGCTGACACCATAGGCGTGTTCCAGATCGAGTCCCGCGCCCAGATGAGCATGTTGCCGCGCCTGCGTCCCCAATGCTTTTACGACTTGGTGGTGCAAGTGGCCATTGTGCGCCCCGGCCCCATTCAAGGGGGCATGGTGCATCCTTATCTGGAACGCCGTCGCGACCACAGCAAAGTCGACTACCCCGCTCCCGAAATCCGCCATGTGCTGGAACGCACCCTGGGCGTGCCTATTTTTCAGGAGCAGGCCATGGAACTGGCCATGGAGGCGGCGGGTTTCTCGGCTGACAAAGCGGACGCCTTGCGGCGGGCCATGGCGGCCTGGCGTCGTCGTGGTGGTTTGGGCTCTTTTGAACAGGAGTTGCTGGATGGTATGGCTGCCAAAAAATATTCTCCAGAATTTGCCAAGCGCCTGTTCGATCAGATCAGCGGTTTTGGGGAATACGGTTTTCCGGAAAGTCACTCGGCCAGCTTCGCCAAACTGGCCTGGTTCAGCGCCTATCTGAAAGCACGTTACCCGGAGCACTTTCTGGCGGCCTTGCTGAACTCTCAACCCATGGGTTTTTACGGCCCCAGCCAATTGGTCCAGGATGCACGCCGTCACGGCGTTCAGGTCTTGCCTGTTGATGTGCAATACAGCCTGTATGACAGCCACGTGTGTTCCGAGCTTGGCGGCCCGCCTCAGGTACGTCTGGGCCTGCACATGGTCAAAGGCTTGAGCGAACAAGGCGCACAAGCCATCGTAAGTTACCGGCAAAGCCACCCGGAACGTACGCTGAATCTGGCCTGCTTGCGCCAGGAGCTGGCTCTGTCAGCCCACGATCAGCAAGCGCTGGCCCAGGCCCATGCTTTACGCAGTGCTTATAGCCAACGCCGCCACAGTGTTTGGGACGCCCGACGCCCCAGTCAGGCAGGATTGCTTAGTCATGCTGAAACGCCGGAGCACACCCCGAATTTGCCACGAGCCAGTGTGGGGCTGGAAGTGTTAAGTGATTATCAGGCCGTGGGCTTGAGCCTGAATCGTCACCCCCTGTCCTTGCTACGCACACAGTTGTCCCCCTTGCGATTCTCCACCGCAGAACAACTCAACCAAGCTTGCCCGGATAGGCGGCTGGCACGAGCCTGCGGGCTGGTGACCACCCGCCAACGCCCCGGCACCGCCAAAGGCACCGTATTTGTAACGCTGGAAGATGAAACCGGCAGTGTCAATGTCATCGTGCGTGAAGAGTTGGCGCAGGCGCAATCTCAGGCCTTGCTTCAATCTCGCCTGCTGGGTGTCTATGGTGTCTGGCAACGGGATGGAAGCGTTTGCCATTTAATTGCCCGCCGTCTGGTATCCATGAATCACCTGATTGGTGATCTGGTCGCACGCAGCCGGGATTTTCAATAATCGGATTTTTCCCTACCCCCGCCCTGCGTTAAACTAGGGCTTTGCCCGTTCAACCAGGAACCACCATGAGTCAAACACTCAAAACCCGTTTAGCTGAAGATATCAAAACGGCGATGCGCGCTCGCGATAGCGGACGCCTGGAGACCTTGCGTTTTCTGCAAGCCGCGATCAAACAACGCGAAGTGGACGAACGTACCGAGCTGGGCGATGCTGAAGTAAGCAGCATCATTGAAAAACAAGTCAAGCAACGCCGCGAATCCATCCAGGCTTTTGAATCTGCTGGCCGTACCGAAAGCGCCGAGAAAGAAAAATCCGAATTGCTGATTCTGCAGGAATACCTGCCACAGCAAGCCGATAGCGCCGAAATTGATGCGACCATTGCCGATGCGATTACCCAGGCTCAGGCTGACGGCGCTCAAGGCCCCGCATTGATGGGCAAGGTCATGGGTCTGGTGAAAGCCAAACTGGCTGGCCGTGCCGATATGTCCCAGGTTTCCGCTCAAGTGAAGCAAAAGCTGAACCCATGAAGCATTTGCAGGCCGAACTGGCGCAGCCCAAACAGGACTTTTTCGGCACACATATCCCCCTGATGCAGCACCTGGGCCTGCAAACCGTGAGCAGCACCGAGCAGGAAGTGATTACTTTTCTGCCCTGGCAAGCCTGTAATGCCAACTCCCGTGCCGATGTGCACGGGGGCACCTTGATGGCGATTCTGGATTTCACCCTTAGCGCCGCCGCACGGGCACAACGTCCTGGCTCAGGGATGGCCACCATAGACATGAACTCGCAGTTTCTACTGCCTGCTCGTGGCGATGTCTGGTTCAAGGCCCAATGCCTGTATCTGGAAGGCGATACCGCTTACTGCGAAGGTGGCGGGTATGACGAGAAGGAACGCTTGCTGGTTAAAGCGGCAGCCACTTTTCGAGTGGTGCGCGGTAGCTGAACACCAGGTGCAATACACCTTGGAAAGTGGCACGCTGCCCCAAACTGCTACCGATCTACAATAAAGCCCATTAAAAAAGCCCGTATCAAACGGGCTTTTTTATTTCCACCTACTTAATCACAGGCAAGCTTAATGCGCCTGCAAATCCTCACCCACAGGCTGATCCCATTCCGGGTTGGATTTCAAAAATGGATAATCCGTATAGCCTTTAGGCCCCTGGGTGTAAAACGAATCCCGATCCCAGCCATTCAAGGGCGCACGCAACTGCAAACGCAAGGGCAAGTCCGGATTGGACAAAAAAGCCTTACCGAACGACACGGCGTCTGCCATGCCTTTGGATAAAGTGGTCTGTGCTGTCGGCAAATCGAAATGTTCGTTAGCGATAATCGCGCCACCAAACTGGCATTTGATCATGGGCAACAAGCTGTCCGAAGCCGGGCTTTCGCGCAGGAACAAAAAGGCAATATCACGGCGATCCAGTTCGCAAGCCACGTAAGAGAACAAACGGGCCGGATCGGAATCCTTCATGCCATGCAAGCCACCACGGGGGGACAAATGCACACCGACTCGGCCAGCGCCCCAAATGGCGACACAGGCGTCCACAATCTCCAACAGGAAACGAGCCCGGTTTTCAATCGAGCCACCGTAAGCATCCGTGCGGGTATTAGAGCCATCATGCAGGAACTGGTCGATCAGGTAGCCATTGGCACCGTGTATCTCCACCCCATCAAAGCCGGCGCTCAGCGCGTTTTGAGCGGCAACGGCAAAGTCGTCCACAATATCGGCAATTTCTTCACTGCGCAGGGCACGCGGCACCACAAAAGGACGTTCCGGGCTTAAATGACTGACCATGCCCTCACAGGCAATTGCGCTGGGCGCAACCGGCATTTGGCCATTCAGAAATTCCGGATCAGACACACGCCCCACATGCCACAATTGCAAGACAATACGGCCACCCTTGGCATGGACGGCTTCGGTAATCGTGCGCCACGCATCTACCTGTGCACTACTCCAGATGCCCGGCGTGTGGGCATAGCCCACACCTTGCGGCGATACCGAAGTGGCTTCGGCTACAATCAGCCCCGCGCTGGCCCGCTGGCAATAGTACATACGCATCAAATCATTGGGCATACGGCCCTCCGAGGCGCGTGCGCGTGTCATGGGCGCCATGATGATGCGGTTCATGAGTTCAATATCACCCAGTTTGATTGGATCAAACAAACTAACCATTGTTTTACACTGTCCACTATTGATGTTTCCGCCAGGGCTTGAACGACACGCGCCCAAGGGAATACCCGATAAGGGTTTTTACCAGATATGTCTTTATACCATCAACGCTTAATTTGGCTTGAAATTGTTTCAAGCATCAAACGGATCAAATAAGCTATGGCACAGTTCGCCGTCATAGGATTAGGCCGCTTCGGTTCGGCCTGCGCCCTGGAACTCATGAAAATGGGCCACTCCGTACTGGGAGTGGATACCAATCCGAAACTGGTCAACAAATATGCGGACCAATTAAACCGTGCCGTCATTGCCGATGTCACTGACCGCCAGGCTCTGGAAGAGCTGGGGCTGGACAATTATGACGTAGTTCTGGTTGCGATTGGAGCTGATATTGAATCCTGCCTCGTTTGCGTGGTTCACCTGAAAAGTTTTGGTGTCCCGACAATCTGGGCCAAAGCCATTTCCCATACCCAGCATTTGATTCTGGCCAAGATTGGTGTGAACCGGATTATTCACCCCGAAGAAGAAATGGGCATACGAGTCGCCCAAATGCTCAGCTACCCCATGGTCAACGATTACATTTCCCTGGGTAACGGCGATTATGTTGTGGAAGTCACCGCCAGCGACAATATGAACGGCCAGACCATCAAGGACATATTGCGCGAGCAAATGGCCGACGTGCAGGTCCTGCTGGTCAAACGTCGTGGCCAAACCACCATCCAGCCCGATGCTGATTTTGCCCTGCATGCCAAGGATCTGCTGATCCTGCTTGGACAACTGCAAGCACTTCGTACCGCCGCCCCCAAATTGGTCTGATGTATGCGCAATTGGCTGCCTAATAGTCTGACTCGCCGTCTTGAGGTCAATCCTCATACCCGCACCCTGAGCGCCAGCCCGCCACTGGTGCTGGCGCTGGGTTTTATGGCCCTGATTATTCTGGGCGCGATTTTGCTGAGCCTGCCACAAGCAGCTACGCCCCGGCTGGGGATTTTTCAGGCGCTGTTCATGGCTACCTCGGCCGTCACTGTCACGGGCCTGGCGGTCATTGATCCGGCAACAGACTTGACGCACTTTGGGCAAATTGTGCTGGCGCTGCTCGTGCAAATTGGCGGTATGGGCTTTGTGACCTTTGCCGTGATTGCGGCCATCACCATGCACAAACGCATCAGTGTCAGCCAGCAGGCACTGGCACTGGAGGCTTTTAATCAAACCAGCGTGTCCCGCATCCGCAGTACAGCCTTTCAAGTGTTCAAGATTGCTGCCCTGATTGAGCTGATCGCCGCCGCCATTCTGTTTCTGCGATGGACCATTGATTTACCGTGGACCACAGCCCTTTATCGCGCCTTGTTCCATGCGGTCACGGCTTTCAATAATGCGGGCTTCTCGCTATTTCATGACTCCTTGATCCCCATTTCCGGGGATTTCGTGTCAGTCATGACTTTATCCGGCCTGATTATTTTGGGCGGGATTGGCTTTACCGTACTGGCCGACGTAGGCCAGAAAAAACGCTGGCAAACACTTTTGCCGTACACAAAGCTGATCCTGATCGGAACACTCATCCTGAACCTGATTGGTTTTTTCAGTCTCTGGGCGCTGGAATTCACGAATCCAAATACGTTGGGCATGCTGGGCCTGGGCGATCAGGCGCTGGCCGCCTGGATGCAGAATGCGGCCACCCGTACCGCGGGTTTTACCACCATGGACATTGCCAGCCTGCGCGACAGCACTCAGTTGACCCTGATTGTGCTGATGCTGATTGGTGGCGGCTCGCTCAGTACGGCCAGCGGTATCAAAATCGGCACCTTGATTGTCTTGCTGGCGGCGGTACGCTCCTACATCCGTCAACGCGAAGAAGTGGTCTTGATGGAACGCAGCGTGGCTCCAGAAACCGTACAGAAAGCCCTGGCCCTTTTCCTGATTACCGGCGCACTGTACTTCATCAGCGTCTTGCTGCTGACCTTGTTTGAGGACATGCCCATTACCAGCCTGCTGTTTGAAGCCGCGTCGGCCTTGAGTACCACCGGCATGAGTCACGGCATTACCCACAAGCTGTCCACGCCTAGCCAGATCCTGATCATGGTGCTGATGTTTGCAGGCCGACTCGGGCCTCTAACCTTGATTTACTCGCTGGCCACACGCAAACGCAGCCGTATTCGCTACCCGGAAGGCAACTTCCAAGTGGGCTAGACCTGTCGCTAAACCACAGATATACAAGAAGTTTTAAGAAAAACGACTATTGTCACCGAATTTTGGTATGGTTAATGGATGTAAACATCGAACAACTACTGATCAGGATGCAGGCTTATGGATCACAGGAAGATGGCTACTTTAACCAAGCGCGCTGGCACCGGGCTTAGCGCGCTTTGCCGGGAACTGACCAGCCGTGGGATTAGCTACCACCCGCTGGTCGAAATGTATCAAAGTCAAATGGCCGTTATTGGTTTGCTCAGTGACGAAGTTGTCGCCCTGCGCAAAGAGCTGGACGATCTAAAAAAAGTAGTTAAGAAAAACGGCTCATGAGCCGTTTATTTTTTTGCCTGCGATTAAGGCCCCCATTCCCCTGCCTACACCTCTTGAAGTGGCCCTGTTCACATCCATGACTGTCACCCTGCCCCGTTTTTGGCTGTGCGCCGCTTTAGCCTTGTGTTCTGCCACTGCCTACAGTCAAAACGATCGGGTTCTATCTACACAAAAGCAGCCAGGCTCCCTTCCCGGCATTGCGCCTATCCCGCCTGCGGCCCCCGTTCTGAACTACGGGACGACCTTGTTCACGCCCGACTATCAGGGTGTGCGCCTGCATACTTACCTGGATGAATGGCAGCGTCAGACTCAGCTGGACTCCGGGGAACTGGCGACTCCGGCGCGTCAGGACAATCTGTTTATCGTCTTGCACTACCGCTACACCAACACCAGCCCACGCCCACTGAGCCCGCAGATCCATCGGCCACGCCTGTTTCTGGTTGACCCTTCAGGCCAGAAAGTAGCGCCCAATCAGCGAGCGACACAGGACTATCGCTACGCTCATGATCTGGACACGGTTGGCCCTGACAAAATCAACCCCTTGGTGAGCGTTTCGGATGTCGCAGTCTTTGAGATCAGCCCAGCCTTGTTTGATGCCACTCGCTGGCACTTTATGATCCAGGAAGGCCAGGCTATCCGCATTCCTTTGACGGTTGTCCCTGAAAAACCGTCTAAAAACGCTGAATAAACATAATAGACGCCCCCTCCATACCAATAAATCATTAAACTCTGCGCTCAGACAGACCCGTCTTATAAACAGGCATGGAATAATACGGGGCCATATAAGCGAAATTAATCGACAAAGCTCTCAGCTCACATGCGGTGAGAGCAAGGAAACAAGATTGCGTCATACCCCCTTTCGGATCAGCGCCACCCTCATCGTTGCCAGCGTCCTGCTCCTGCTGGTGCTGAGATCACTACCCACGCGCCCCGAACCCGGTCCTGAACTGATCCAGGTAGAAGGTGGCTCTTTTATGGCCGGCAATTTTCAGGTTCCCATGCGTAACTCCGACGGTGAGTTGTCCGTGCAATGGGTGGCGCAGCCGGATCAGGGGGCTCTGGAGCCCTACCCGGTAGAGGTCAACGCCTTTTCCATCATGAAAAAAGAGGCAAATAACGCCTTGTACGATCGCTTCTTGAAGCAAACCAAGCGCCCTGCGCGCTGGCAGCCGGTAAAAGGCGATGGCGAACAAGTCGCCAATATGCCCTACGACGAAGCGGAAGCCTTTTGCGCCTGGTTAGGAAAAAACACCGGCCTGGACATGCGCCTGCCTACAGAGGCTGAATGGGAATACGCGGCCCGCAGCCGTGGCCAGCCCTTTCCCTGGGCAACCGACAACGGCCAGTGGCAGGCAGGCCGCAACGTGCCTGAGCAAGGCAATGAAGCAGACAAAAACAAGACGGGCGCCTTCCCACCCAATCCGCTGGGCATTCAGGATATGGCCAATGGCCTGCATGAATGGGTGATCTCAGACCCGACCCGTGATCCAGCCCACGTACGGATTTTCAAAGGTGGCAGCAATGAGGGAGCCAGCTCACGCCACACCATCCCCACACGCGGCATTGTCTTTCCCTTGTCGGAAGCGGCTATTGACGCCAAGCCCGAACTGGCTCGTCTGAAAGGCCGCCCAGTAGGCACGGTGTATTTCCAGCACGCCACCGCGCGTTGTGTGGCTCCCTTGAAAACCAACGGCACGCCACCCACATCGGTTACGCAAAACACCATCCTGCCAACGATTTTTGATGATGTAACGGACAAGCGCAAACCAAGCGACGAACCTTAAACAATCCCCGGCGGCAATCCGCTGGTACAGACAGCCACAACCTTGGCGTCGTCTTCGCTGGTGGATAAATAGATATGTCCGATACCGCTGTCAAAATACGCTGACTCGTGGACTTCCAGAAACAGGGTTTCGCCAGTTTCAAACTGAATGGCAATAGAGCCGGACAGCACAATCACAAACTCCTGCCCAGCGTGACGGATATAGTCGTCAAACTCGCTGGCATCGCGTGAATCAATCACGGCCAGAATCGGATTCATGTGCTTGCCGCTGAGCTCGCCAAACAACAGGCCGTATTCATAGTTGCGGGTGGCATAGCCAGGGGTGGCCGTAGATTTATGGCTGGAAATGCCCACTTCGGTGGTGGGCAATGGCTGCGCAGTTTCCTGATCGGGAACGGCAAACAAAGAACCGACTTCAATATTCAGGGCACGGGCCAGGACCACAAACTTTTCATAGCTTAAAGTGACCTGCCCCAATTCTGCTTTGGAAATAGTGGACAGCGCCAAGCCGGTTTTTTCAGACAACTGCTTGAGTGTCTGTTTTTGATTATGTCGGGCTTGGCGCAGGCGGGTTCCTACCTGTTCCTTGCTGAGCAGTTCATTACGTAGCATTCCTGGATTGTAAGCGGCGCAAACGGAACCAGGCAATCAGAATCCAGGCCATCAAAACAAAGCCCAGGTAGCCGAAAAACGGGTATACCGTGCCCACCAGATTGATGAAACCAATCTTGGCGCCCACCAGTCCCAGCACCCCGGCGATAGCCGTACCGATATTGAATTTACGGGTATTGGGCGTAAAAATCCGGGCCGAGAAGGAATACAGCACACCCACCGAGGTTGTCAGAATCATGGCGAAAATCACCACGGACATAATGGTTCCCAGCAGTTTGGACTGTTCAGTAGCCAGCATCAGCATGGGCAAGGCCGCCGAGCCAATCGTATCGATACGGCCAAACACACCGGCGCTGATCAGCACAATCAAAAAGCCCAGCAACAAGCCACCTACCAGTCCACCGAGCAAGGCATTGCGCCGAGAAGTCGCTTGCGCACCGGCAATCATCAGGAACGGCGCCCCCACCACCATGTTGTAGGACACGTACAGTAAAGAGCCGACCAGCCAATGCCCCGCACCTTGTGGTTTAGTCTGCGCAATCACATCCAGTTCTTCCAATGGCAAATCCCGCGTATTCCAGCTGTAAATACACAGGAAAATCATCATCAGAACCAGGATGGGCGTGATGCTGCCAATAAAGGCCATCACCCGATCCACGCGCAAGAACACAATCAGCACGGTAATCAGCATGACGGCGATACTGCCGTATTGCGCCGGCACGCCCCATTGCTGCTCCATCAGCGAGCCGCCACCAGCAAACATCACCACGGCAATCGCATACATGAAGAAGGTAATCATGATGTCGACCACCACACCCAGACGCGGCCCACAAATCAGATACAAGCCCTCTTTGAAGGAATGCGATACCGAAACCTGGCTAAGCTCCCCCACCGCCATGCCCAGTATCGTGAAGCACAGACCACTGACCACCCCTCCCAGCAGCCCCCAATACCCAAAGCTGCTGAAAAACTGCAATATCTCTTGTCCTGATGCAAAGCCGGCCCCCACCACCACACCGACAAAGGCCATCGCAATGCCCAGGATATTTCTTATATTCGACATGCTTTCTCCTCCGGGAGATCAAAGTGCTGC
Organism: Alcaligenes sp. PF14; assembly: GCF_037150615.1. Lineage (NCBI taxonomy): Bacteria > Pseudomonadati > Pseudomonadota > Betaproteobacteria > Burkholderiales > Alcaligenaceae > Alcaligenes > Alcaligenes sp. PF14. Next base: position 181,650 of record NZ_JBAGRS010000008.1, read on the forward strand.
TGTTTTTATGTTCTGAAACGAGCGGGTGATACCACAGCCGGATCAATATTCAGGGCCTTCAAAGAATCGGGCAGATCCTGCTTTTGCAACAAACTGGCCGCCAGCAAGGACGCGCCTGCGGCGGTCTGAATCCCATAGCCACCTTGACCGGCCAGCCAGAAAAAGCCGGGGCAGTGTGCATCCTGACCAATCACCAGCTCGCCATCAGGAGCAAAACTGCGCAGCCCCGCCCAAGTGTGGCTGGGACGACGGATACGGAGCTGAGTGCGCTCTTCAATACGGTAAATACCGGTGGCCACATCCAGCTCTTCAGCCACGACATCATGGGCATCCACGTCGTCGGCATTGGCAGGCGAACCCAGCAACATGCCAGCATCGGGCTTGAAGTAAAACTCTTCGCCAATATCAATGACGGCGGGCCAGTCACGATGATCCACACCTTCGGGCGGCGAAAACAGGAAAGCGGAACGACGTTTGGGTTGAATGCCCAAGGCCTGCACGCCACAGCGTTCTGCCAAGGTATCAGCCCAGGCCCCCGCCGCATTGACCAGCACACGAGTGCGCAAACTTGCAGGCTCGGCGTTGAGCTGAACTTCCCAACATTCGCCATCCCACTTGGCCGACACCACTTCCGTATCCAGACGCAGTTTCACACCCTTAGCTTGTGCACCTTTCAGAAACCCTTGGTGCAAGGCATGTACATCCATGTCCTGACCCTGACCGTCATACAAGGCACCGGCCAATTGCGCAGGGTCCAGACAGGGCACCATGGCCAAGGCTTCTTCGGCACTCAAGCGGCTAACATCCAGACCTTGTTCATGCCAATCCTGATACTGGCTGTCCAGCAAATCCTGCTGATCGGCGGTCCCCACATACAGCACACCGCGCGGCAGCAAAATTGGCTGATCGCTAAAGCCCGCGGGTGGATGGCTGAAAAAATCATTGCCCGCAACAGTCAAGGCACGAATCGTTTCCGTACCGTAGGTTTCAACAAACATCGCGGCCGAGCGTCCCGTGGAGTGATACGCAGCATGGGACTCTCTTTCCAGAACCAGCACTTGGGCACTTTCGGGCAAACGGTAGGCCAAAGACACGCCTGCCATCCCGGCTCCAACAATTACGTAGTCGTACACCATAAAATTCTCATATCCGATAATTGAGGGCTAATAGTAGGTCTTTCCAAGAAAAACATCCAAGAGGGTTTTTACTAGGCGGACACTTCGGGCTTCGTGGGCAAAGCCATGCAGCGTCTGATCGACGGCTATTACACCGTCACGGACGAAGAGTTATACCGTTTGATGGTCATTGCCTATGAGCAGGACAAGGTCAAACTGGAACCCTCCGCCCTGGCTGGCGTGCCCGGCATGGCGCGGGTATTGAACTCGCCTGAATATCTGCAGCGTATGGGTTTTATGCATGTTCAGCTGGAGAACGCTACCCACCTGGTTTGGGGAACGGGCGGTAGCATGGTGCCGGAGGCGGAGTTTCAAACCTATCTGGATAAGGGGCGCAGCCTGTAAGCGGAAACTGACAGAACAGGCTCTCAGGCAAGGCTGCGCCTGTTCAATCTTCTGACGTAGGGCCGGACATCAAACTCCGGCTCTTTGCCTCTGCCGCCACACACCGGGCGAGACTCCTTCCAAACGGCTAAAAGCACGGCTCAGGCTGGACTCATTGTCATACCCCACCTGCGCGGCAATTTGCCCTATCGTCTGCGAACCGGCTGCCAACAAAAGCTTGGCTTTATAGATACGCCAAGCCGTCAGATACGCCAAGGGAGCTTGCCCGACAGCCGCCTTGAACAAAGCAGAAAAGGTGGACCGGGACAGCCCGATCAGTGCGCCCATTTCCTCCACCGACCACGGATGCGCAATCTGCTGATGCACAGCTTGCAAGACCGGGGCCATTCGGGGGTCTCGAATACCCGCCAACAGCCCTGCCCCCAAGGTGGCACAGTGCGATAAAGCCCGCAGCACCTGAATGAACATCACATCAACCAGGCGGGCGTTAATCAGCTGAGTTCCGTAATCCCGGCTTTGCGCTTCGGTTTGCAGCACATGCAGGATGCTTTTTATGGCGACAGCATCTTCCGCCCTCAAGCGAGTGTGTACCAAGGGGCCAAGCGCACTGAACAGGGGTTCGGCAGCCAACTTGTTGAAAGCAAAGCGGGCCGTCACGACTTCAGTCAAAGCTCCATCGCCCCCATGGATGATAGGCTCAGCATGCGCATACCGAGCCAAAGTCTCACAGGAAACCAGCGGATTTTCCTTGCCGTAACACAGCGAGAATTGCACCCCTGGTTGAACAAGCATGCAGGTGTCCGCTTCCAGCAGCACGGGATCGGCCCGCTGCTCTCCCTTCAAATAACAAGCTCCTTTGCTGACAATCAACAGCCGCGCATACTCGCCGGTGTCAAAGCTGACGCCCCAAGGCGCACGCAGTTGGAAGCACGCATACAAAGCATGCTGCAAACGTATGCCATCCAGAATTTCATCAAAGGGGTTCATGACTATCAGACGATAAGACAGGAAAATCGGATTTTTAACTATAGATCGTCTGAAGTCTCAGGCCTAGCATGCTCTATGCAAGTATCAACAGGAGCATGCATGGACACCTACCGTTTTACACAATATGGCAGTTTGGACTACCTGACACGAGGTCAGGAACCGCTTCCCGAACCCAGCCCCGGACAAGTGCGGGTTCAAGTCATGGCCTCGTCCTTGAACTTCAGAGACCTGTTGGTCATGAAAGATACATTGCGCTATCCCACTACGCCAGGGGCTGTACCACTGTCAGATGCAGCAGGAATCATTGATGCCCTTGGCCCCGGCGTGCAGCGCTTCAAGTTGGGCGACCGTGTCATCAACAGCTTTTTCCCGAACTGGTTCGGTGGCCCAGCCTACGCAGGCCGGGAACAATATGGTGTTGAGCATGACGGCTGGCTGACTCAATACAAAGTCGTGTCGGCAGAGGCCTTGTCGCCTATGCCCTCCCATCTGAGTTTTGAAGAGGCAGCAACCCTGCCTTGCGCAGCCTTGACGGCCTGGTCCGCACTGGCCGGTATTAATGCAGGCGATACAGTGCTGACACAAGGAGCAGGTGGCGTGTCCATTTTTGCCATTCAATTGGCCAGGGCAATGGGAGCCTGCGTCATCTCCAGCACTTCTTCAGACAATAAGTTCGACAAGCTGCTGCAGTTAGGGGCTGACCAGGTTTTCAACTACAAAGACACGCCAGAATGGTCCGAGTTTGTACGAGACTACACACATGGCGAAGGCGCAAATCGTATTGTCGATGTCGGTGGTCCGGTGACAATTGCGCAATCCATCAAAGCGATTGCTGTAGGTGGGCAAGTGTCCTTGATCGGCTCCTTGGGAAAATCCGTGCAATCGCTGGATGTCATGGATCTGGTCTTTAGTCAGGCCAACTACAAAGCCATTGGTGTAGGTAGTCGCAGTGATCTGGAAGCCATGAATCGAGTCATTAGCCAGCACCGGATCCATCCGGTGATCGACCGGGTCTTCGATTTCAAAAACGCTCATGAAGCCTACCGCTATCTGCAACAGCGCGATCGCTTTGGAAAAATCGTGATCCATCACTAATAACGGAGTCCGGGCATCAGATAAATCAAAGCTAATTGAGAAGCAGTTGTAATACAATCGCGCCATGTCTGTCCAACGGCACTGCTCTCTCGTTAAAGATGGCATAGCCTGGCAAGTTCTTTTTTGCCTGGCGATCCTGTCATTTCTGAGCCGTTCGCTGGTCCCGGCAGGCTACATGCCCGGTAGCTTGGGTGAACAGAATGGCTTCTTTTCCGTCACGCTTTGTGCCCCAGGAGGAACACCCAGCACGATCTGGATGAGCCTGACAGGACAGGCCGATCCGCCGCAATCCAATGAACACGCGGATATGCAGAAGTGCCCTTACGCATTGGTCCTGTCCCAAGTAGCCCTGCCCAGCGCTGATATGGCAAGCCTGGATATCCCAGCGCTTCATCAGCCTTTGTTGCTAGTACACCGTAATCAGAGCTTGCCGCCCCTGCCTGCCTTGGGGCCACCGCTAGGGTCACGCGCTCCCCCTGTCAACCTTGCTTGATCTCTCGTCGTCGACTGCCGTATGTGCAGTCGCTTTTCAGCGTAGTCATTCAAGGTTTTTTTATGTCCATTTTTTGTGTTTCTGCACAGGCATGCGCCGTGCAGACCGCCCCTTTTTCACCCTCTCGTCACTCGGCACAAACATCACCACGCACACGAAGCAGCGTCCTGGCTCTGACCTTGCTGTTTTCCAGCTCCTGGACCAGCCTTGCTCATGCACAGACGCCAACACTGGCTCCCGTCATCGTCACTCCAGAGCGTGGTAAAAGTCTGACCGTTCCAGACCTGCAAAGCGCTCAAAAAACCATTGAACAAACCGCGGGCGGCGTGGCTTTGGTGTCCGAGAGCGCCTGGCGTGATACCAAAGCCGCCTCCATCAAAGACATCCTGGACTACACACCGGGGGTGTTTGCACAGCCCAAATGGGGAGATGATGCACGTCTGTCCATACGTGGCTCGGGCCTGTCGCGGTATTACCATCTGCGCGGCATCAGCTTGTATCAGGATGGCATTCCATTAAATGACCCGGACGGCAGCAGCAATTTTCATCGCATCGACCCTACAGCCTACCGCTATACCGAGGTCTATAAAGGCGCCAATGCCTTGCAGTACGGAGCCGCTACTTTAGGTGGGGCTATCAACTTCGTCACCCCCACCGGCCATGATGCCGACGCCTTTCAAGGGCGTCTGGATACCGGTAGCTTTGGCTGGCGGCGCGTGCAACTTGGCAGCGGTTTTGCGGGCGAGAAACTGGATGGCGTGATTTCCGGCTCCTGGCAAACCCAGGATGGGTATAGGGAACAAAGTGCTGGCCATTCCTCGCGGGCCAGCGCAAACCTGGCTTGGCAGCTTTCAGACCGGGCAGAAACCCGTTTTTACCTGAGCGGCTATCAAATTCATCAGGATATTCCCGGCTCGGTCAGCCGCGATCAGGCTCTGAATAATCCACGGCAAGCTGCCAAAGCAAATAAAGAGCACGATTGGCAGCTCAACCTGGACGGAGGCCGCATTGCCAACCGCACAGTGCTGCTCATGGGAGAGACCCAATATGAACTGGGTGGCTGGTTCGAGCAAAGCTCGCTACGGCACCCCATTTATCAATTTATTGATAGGGACACAAACAGCTACGGCGCTTACGGCAGGCTGATCAACACCAGCCCGCTGGCAGGCAGAGACAACCTCTTCACGCTAGGCTTGACTTGGTCGGCAGGCAAGATTGATGCTCAAAACTCTGTAAACGCAGGAGGCAAACGGCAGGAGAAACTGTCTGCCAGCAAAGACAGGGCCAGCAATCTGAGCGCCTATGCCGAGAACGCCTGGAGTCTTGGTTCGGACTTATCTCTGATTACCGGCCTGCAATACATGCACGCCCAACGCAAGCGTCAGGATCTGTATAACGGCGGCCTGCCCGCCACCCGGTCCGGGGACAAAAGCTACAACCTCTTCAATCCCAAATTAGGCCTGTTATGGGATGCAGGTTCGCAGTGGCAAATCTACGGAAATATTTCCCGCAGCGCCGAGCCGCCAACTTTTGACGATATGACGTTCTCGACCCGCAATGATCTGGATCGTCTGCAAGCTCAACGTGCCACCACCTTCGAAATAGGCACCCGGGGGGAAAACGGAAACGTGGCCTGGGACGTCTCCCTGTACCATGCCCGCGTCAAAAACGAGCTGCAATGCATCAGCGCGCCCTGGAACATTTGCGACAAAACCGTCAACGCAGATCGCACCACCCATCAAGGCATAGAACTGGGTGTGCAGTGGCCGGCCGCTCGTGGCTTGTTGGTGCAAGGTCTGCAAAGTGACAGCCTGGACATTAAAGGCGCCTACACCTACAGCAACTTCAAATTCGACAATGATCGGGACTGGAACAACAATCAAATGCCCGGCGTACCCAAGCACTATCTTCGGGCAGAGATTATCTACAAACACCCGTCGGGCTTTCACATTGGCCCCAATGTGGAATGGGTGCCCCAGGCCTATTACGTCGACAACGCCAATACCACCAAGACCAGCTCCTATGCCTTGCTTGGCTTGCGAGCCGGATGGGAACGCGGCCCCTACTCCTTCTATATAGATGGCCGCAATCTGACAGATCGTCGATACATCGCCAGCGCCAGCATTACCGACTATGCCACAGCCTTCTCGCCCTTGTTCGAGCCGGGCACAGGGAGATCGGTCTTTGCTGGTGTGCAGATCCAGTATTGATCCCGCTTTTTTTCATCTTGTTAAGAGGTTCGTCATGCCCGTCAAATCGCGGCTATCGCGCTTTATATGCCGGATCACTGCCTCTTGGCTGCCCACAAGTCAGCTAAGCACTCTGCTCGGGGCGACAGCCCCACCCTGTCTTTTATTAGCTTGAGAAACAAGGAGTTTTTATGAAAACCGGTTCACAACATCGCCAGACCTTCAAAGTGGCACTCCATGGGCTTTTCTTCGCCATGGCTTTATTCATCTTGTTCGCTATGTTCACGGGCATGGCTCACGCTGCACCATCAGAGGCCGATCGCATCTCCCAAGCCATGAAGGCGATTTGGGACAGCCCCGAAGCCCCTCTTGTGGTGGAGCCTATCGTAATCGAGGGTGACTACGCCCTGGCGGGTTGGACGCAACTGACACGTGGTGGTCGTGCGCTATTAAAGAGTCGTCATGGGGAATGGAATGTTCATATGTGTGGTGGCGATGGCTTGAACGATGTCGAGACTCTAACCATGGCAGGCATGAGCACTGAAGCAGCAGAACGCCTGGTCAAGAACTCCAGCGAGGCTGAAGCCAAACTGCCCGCCGAGGTCACCGCCAAATTCTCCACCTTTGGAGACAATATGGTGGTGGATCACAACCATCAACCCGACTAATCCAGGAAGGAGAACCCGCTGCGCAAGGACTGAGTCAACAAGGAATCAGTGCACCGGGCCGGGCCGCCGGGCCGCCGGATCGCAACTTGCCCTACTCAGTCTGAGTGTGGTCATGCCCGCACTGTCCACACTTCTTGCGCGGAAAGGGCGAATAACTGGTGAACAAGCTCTGGCTACCCATGAACGGCGACAAACCGCACTTTGGGCAAGTAAAAACGGTCATGGCTACCAAGCCCTGGCCCAGAATATAAAAGCCAAAGACTAAAAACCCGAAGGTCCCCAACACACGGTCGAACACAGGCAGCCCAAAATACAAGGCGACCAGGAGCAAGATATTGAACAAGGTGAACAGCCAGGCTTTTTTGTAGAGCGACATTAATGACCTTTTAAAACCAGCTCCCACAGCCAGGAAGTGATTTAGCGATTTAATTCAAGCGTGGACAGTTTACGGGATTCAGTCCGCATGGGAGAGGACTGAGCAAGCTGGTCACAATTTCGCCCCGGCCGTGACAAGCGGGCAGCTATCCCGCACAAGCGATGAATGTTTCTGAATGCAATGTTCCGGCAATACCCATCCCTCATGATCTAGGATCTTCCAACAAAATCCCCAACGGACCATGAACCTCGCTTCTTTGCACTCTCTTGTCCCCGCCCGACAACAGCTTCTGCGTGCCCTGGGTATCGCCCTGTTGCCCTTGGCCTTGGCAGCCTGCGACAGCGGCTCCAGCACAGGCGGCAGCCACTCCCCCGAAGCCCCCGTCGTCACGCCACCGGTCACTGAAGAACCGGAACCACCTCGCAACACCGCCTATCTGGACAGCAAGGCAGGCGATGTCATCAAGGTCCGCATCGAAGAACTGCATCCCACCCAAGCGGCCATTGGCTACGATCAGGTTTACTACAAGCTGGGACGCTGGCAAGGCGATCTGGATCGGCCCACTTGGGCTAAGGACCCCAAACAGCAACTGGACTACCTGAATCGCACCATCGGCAAGAAGTTTGACGACTACTGCGAGGATATGGGCGGAACCGAACGTGCTCAAAAATTTCTGACCATCGCTGAGGCTCAAGCTGCCCGCCTGGACCAGCCCACCACGTATCTGTGCAAAGACCCTCTGGGCTCGCAAACAGAAAACCTGAAAACCGTGGTCGTAGGCTGGGACGGCAATCTTTATCTGACCGATGGCCACCACACCTTCTCATCCCTGCGCGAAATCCCGGACGGCGGCCCCAAACTGCCCGTCTGGGTAAAAGTCAGCGCCAACTACAGCGACATCCGCGAAGCGTCCGCCTTCTGGGAGCGCATGAGCAAAGAGAAACTGGTCTGGCTGCGTGATGGTGAAAACCAGGCTATTACTGTCGAGCAACTGCCCACCCGCGTTGGGCTGGCAAACGAAAAAGAAGCCGGTGGCATGCAGGAAGATCGCTATCGCTCCCTGGTGTATTTCACCCGCGACCTTGCCTATAAAAACGGCAAGCTGCCTGAATACGCAGAGTTTCTGTGGGGCGACTGGCTGCGCCGCCAAGCTTCCGAGGGCCAACTGCCCAAGCTGGACGAATACCAGATGGCCCCACCCGCCACACCGACCCAGATTCTGGCGTTGAGCACCTTGAACAAGACCTTGAAACCCGGTGGTTCAAACGACAGCTACGCGGCTGCCGTGCGCGATGCAGCCTTGAAAATGACGGCTCTGAAAGACACGGATCTGGTCTTTGAAGACCGTGATGCAGCAGCTTTAGGCCGTATCGTCCTGGAACCGGACGCTGCCAGTGACTCCGACACTAAAACAGCGCGCGACACCTTGGAAGAACTGCCACGCAACGACGTCAAATCTGACGGTAGCCCACGGGGTGCAGGAAAGCTGTGGTTTGCAGTGAACTACCGCAATTGCGGCAAGCCTGCGGCGGGGACTTGCTGGGGGTGGTAATAAAGCTAGTCAGAACCTGATCAAATAAAAAGCCCGCAATGCGGGCTTTTTAAATAGCTAGACGCACCGCAACAACTTGGACTTTCCCCACTCTTGAGACAAGCGAGCAATCCCTTTCACCAATACTCATCAAATCAACAAGAATAACTCCATCGCCATTCAAGAAGAAAATAGCTATGATCGACAGGCTATTGATTAAGGGAACAACAAATTGCTCTATGAAACAACATCAAGAAATTCATAAGGCGCAACGATTTACTGCGGAAAAAATCAAGAAAAACATCCTGAAATCTCATGCCCCTATCAATCTTGAGAATATAAATCGAACGAACAAGCAATGACGACGAACGCAGTTCAAGCTTTGAGGACTTTACACAAGAAAAATTAAGCAAAAGAAGAAAAGGAGCAATTCGGCTCCTTATTTTTTAGAAATCAAGTAACAAAATTTTAGTTTGATAGAGGAAGGTGAGATAGCGTTATGAAAACAATCGCAGTTTTAGCTCTTTCGACCGTATTGGTTGGTTGTTCTACTTATGCTGTTCCACGATACAGCATCTCTACCGATACAGTAGTCGCTCTACGGGCTGTTGGCGATGTAAAGGCCAGTGTTGGGGACTTCCGTAACGACAGTCCCACAAATAAAGACAGTCAGCCTGGGGAAATCATGTGTCGTGCAGTCGGGCCCATCAAAACACCTGATGGAGAAAGCTATGCCGACTATGTTCGCAAAGCGCTAATTAGCGAATTGATCATCGCAAATATTTATGAAAAAGAATCCACCCTTGAACTTACAGGCAGGCTGACTACCCTGGATTTTGACTCCATGGGCGGAACATGGACAGTGGGTATGGAACTTAGCTCTTCAAATGGAAAGTCAATTGCCGTCAACAACACCCATAAATACACCTCCAGTTTTTATGGTGAAACGGCATGCAATCAAACGGCACAGGCAGGCTTGGGTGCCATTCAGGATGCGATCCGCGCACTGGTTACCCACGCGGATTTCAAAACACTTCTGGCGGAAGAATCCAGGTAGGCCAAACACAGGCACACAGCCTCCAAATCATCTGTCTGACAGGGTTGGCCTCAATCCTTGCACAAGGTACACCCTGGAAAACTTCCTGCAGCACAGACACCATTAAAGAAGCCAGGAGCCACCTGGCTCCTGACCTTTACAAGCAAATCATCATTGGAGAGATTATGAAGATGAGAACAGCCTTGATCGGAGCCACTGCTTTTTGTATGTCATCAGCCGCGTATGCTGCTGAGCTACCCCGATACGACCCAAACTCCTACTGTGAAAGCGTCTCCGCTGTCTCAGGAGGTTCGGCAATGATCACAAACGAATGCATCAAAATGGAGCAGACTGCCTACAACAACTTGAAAAGAATTTGGGAGTCTGTCCCTAGCAAGACAAGCACTTATTGCGACCGCGTGGCACGCACGACCGGCGGCAGTTATTCCATTTTAGAGAGCTGCATCGAAATGGAAATAAGCGAATCCGGTGCTCCCCAAAAGTTCCAGTTTTAAAACAGTCACTCCAAATAGATAAGCGGCCGTAGGCAGATGACCAATCAAGCTCAAAACTCCCCCATCATTCTTCATGAATGCACCGTCCTGGGCGCTCCCGGATTTCCGTTTCTACCCGGCGATAGTGTCAATCTCGTTTTTGAAGGTGACACGGTAAGCTGCAACTCGGCTACCAGAACCATCCCCTTCTCTCTAATCGAAGTTGCCGATCTCTCTGTCAATGGTCCCGGCACAGTCGTAAGCGGCGGAGGTTTTATTGGAGGTGGATTCGATGTCGATGGGGCACTGACCGGGATGGCAATAGCAGGTGTCTTGAATGCCTTAACCAGCAAGAAAACGACACAAACATTTATTGTTTTGACCACGAATTTTGGTGAACTCCATCTGCACTACAGCCTGATGGAACCCGCAGCGCTACGCATATTTCTGGGCGGTATCTTTGTCCGCCTGCGCTTTCTGAACACCCAATGGCGCCATGAAAGAGCAAGAGTGATCGAGGATCAACTGATCAGCGGCACAATTTCCGACGCAGAAGCAGAAACCTTCAAGGCAAGACTGCTCTCTTCGCCAAATTGGCCAGACCCGGCTCTGGAAGCAGAACAAGCGCGTCGGGAAAACAAGCGACTTGCTGACCTCGGTCCGAAAGGCACATGTCCAAATTGCGACCAAATAATCCCTTTGCTCAGCGAAACCTGCCCGCATTGCCGGGCGAATTTTGGAGAATACGCCTCCTGGAGCGTTATTCCTTTGAAAGCCTGATCCTGCTCTACCCGCCATTGGCGGGCACATCCCATAAAACCACTACAGCAATAAAAAAGGCCTACAGCAAAAATGCTGTAGGCCTTTTTAAATTTGGTCGGAACGGAAGGATTTGAACCTTCGACCCCTTGCACCCCATGCAAGCAAACTATCACCAAGTCATTGATTATAAACAAATCATTGAATATTTAAATGAGGCTAAGTGCTCATAAGCGCTTACTGGCAACTGTTCGTTTCCCACAAAACTCCCGCAGATGAAAAGAGGCCCGCCATAGAGCGGGCTTTTTTGTGCCTGGAATTTATCTTCGATTGGCATTCAGAACCATCTTAGCCCAGTCCTGAAGCCCATTTACTCGGTCTGCCCAGACAGCAGCATCTGATGCCAGTTCCCCATATTGTGCGTAGCACGCTGCAAAACCTCCGATCCAGTCGGGGTCGGCTCCATCAGCTCGGGGGCTGGTGGCGGGATTCGCGGTATCACGGCCATGGGCGCGGAGCAGCCCGTCAAGACTGCTACGAGCAGCAGCCAGATCACGCTCAGCCGACTCACGGGCCAGCACGGCACCACGAAACCGAGCATCAGCCTGTTCTTTCTCATGTTGCATTCCTTGTTCGATGCGCTGTACCTGTGCCTGTGCGTCCTTCTGGGCACCCTCATAACCAGCGCGAAACTCCGCCTTGCCGTACAGGTGAATACCCACAGCAGCAAAGACGACAGCCCCAGCGCCTATAAGAATGGCATGGCTGGTTTTCATTGGGCCGCCATGCATGCGTTGTAACGCTTTAGCTGACGATCCCAGACGCCATAGCAGATTTTGTTGCCAGGGGTCGAGCAGTCATAGCCGGACGAGTACTTATATAAAAGCAGCGCCTTGCACGCCGCCGTGTAATTGCCTGCCAGCAGATGGCGGCGCATCGATGACGACCGCCAGCGGCCTATCCCGTACTGCCCCACGAAGTCGATGTACAGGTCGTACTCTTCTTGATGCAGCTTTACGCCAGGAAGGCTTGCACGGAAACGCGCCTCATCTTCGCTCATCAGGTTGCGGGCAAGCTGAGCAGCACGCTCGCGGGTGATTGGTGCATCCGTCAGCTTGACCTTTGTGCCATCCTCGTAGCGCGTGCTGCCGTGCCCAATCGTTGGCACGTCTCCTTTGGTTGGGATGTGCGGGGCAAGCAGCACGGTTCCGTCGGGCCCTGGAGCGACTGGGCTGCTGCCTTCGCTAGCTATCCATGTTGCCACCCCAGCCAGACTGACGGCCAGGGTGGCAATTGCTTTACGTGCGTGGCTCATTCTTTACCCCGCTTGAACACATTGAGCCAGACTCGCTTATAAAGCCACTCAGCAATTAGGCAGAGCGAGTAAATAAAGGCGGCAAACGCAGCAGCCTCCTGCCAGGTCGTAATGCCAAATGCTGCCCAGACTGACAGCACTTTCGCCAGCGGCCAGGAGACTTCCGTTGTTTGATCCATTTTTCTGATCCTTTGGGGCATAGCGGCCTCCGATGTAGCCGTTAGACGATGCCGTACTTTGCCATTAGGCCGCCTAGGAGAATGTCGGCAGCGCCTTTGTATTCGGGCTTGGAGATGTCTTCTCGTAAAATGAATGACATTCCAAAGTCGCCAAGGGCGGGCGACTGTGCATTCCTGTTGCCCCACAGGGCAAACGTCGTGGCGGTAAGCTGGCGCTTGTCGCTTTCGTTGCGGGCATAGCTTGCAAAGTTGTTCACGAAAGCGGAAATACCTAACTCGACAGAAAAGCACACGCCGGTGATGACCGTTGCCCCGAAGATGGGAACAGTAGAATCGAAAGAGATGCGCGGTGTCGTGACTCCGCCTTGTCGGGAAATTAGTCGCGGCGTGCCATTGATAGTGGTTTCGGCTGACATTCCCGCGAACACGACGTTTTCTCCAAGACTGCCGGCCCCAATGCCGAAGATGTCTTGCCGGGTGTTGGCGGCAGGCAACGACATTCTCTGGACAGAAATCAAGCTCCAGGCGCTTGCGTTGATGCCCGGGGAACTAAGTATCTGCAACGATGCAGGATCAGCCACAGTGAACGTGGGCTGGCTGTTCAGCGCGTTCGTATGCACCGGTCGGCCAGCATTTCCGCTTTGAACTAACACACCGTCATGAGCAGCATCCCGCAGGCGGAATTGGCCTTCTATAACCGCGCTGAGTGCGGGGGTAGGATCAAACCAGTGCGATATCAGGGGTTGGCCACTAGCTGTTTTTAGCGATGCAGCAGCCGCCAAGAATGGGTCGAATTTGATGGTGCCGAGTGCGCCAGCACCAGAAACCGAAATATCCAAAAATTCTACATAACGCATGATTTACTCCTTAATTTCACTGAAAGTCGCTGAGTAGCCGGTCGACGTGACCAGAAGACCATTGATGCCAATAACGCCCACGCCAAGAACCTCCTTGCCAACCGCCCAGGGAGGGGTCATCAGCCGCCCATCCCCCGCTTGCAACTGAGAAAACCCTAGTTGAGGTATGCCTCGACGGTGAAACGTAATCGCACAATCCACATCGAAAGCCACCGCGTCAGGGGGGGCCCAGAAGTACCCGCCGTGCCATTCGTATGATTCTCCCGGGCCAAATATTGCGTTCGCGGATAATCCGCTCACAACGCAGGAGTAGAACTTTCCCCCGTCGCCCTTGCGAAAAGCTCCCACTATGCCTCGGATAAATCTGCCGTCACCCGCCTCGAAGCCTCTATCCATCCAAACCCCGTGGAAGCCATTCTGATCACTACCGAGCACCGTCGCCCAGGAGGGATAGGCGCTGAACACGCCAGACGTGAGCGTGCTTCCGTCGGTAGGAATGGGTAGCCGAGCCTCTTGCTCCCCATCCAAAAAGTGATAGGTGTCGTATCCCGACCAAAAAAACTGCGGGCCATTGTCGCGTTCGACATGCACCTCTTCCAACGCGGTTGTGCAAACAAACCCCGATACGTCACCGGGCTTAAAGCTCGCTCTGATTTTCTGCTCGAGCACGTATCGACCCAACGTTATCGTGTTGTACGCCATGATCTCGTTGATCCACTGCACATCAACACAATTTGCATACCCCTCAAATTTCTCTCCAGGAAGTAACCTGCGTCCATCCACCCAAAAAGCAATTGAAGTCATGCGAGCGGTTTTCAGACCGCTTGCGTCACCATTGGAGCCGTGGTTGCCCCCGGTATAGATTGCAAATGTCGAGCCATCCCCGTTTTGCAGGGCTCGCACGACATAAGGCGGCCAGCAATCCGACGTAGCGGCGTGGATAGTCTGCCAAACGCTATTTGCGGGATCACCCAGTGGCGCCACCTCGGTAGATCGCCAGTTGAAAAGGCTGTTGTGCCCATTGGGTAGGTAACGCACCCGTAGCATTTGGTCCTCGCCGTGTTGCCACACGCAGCGAAGATCGGACCCGGACAGTCGCACATACATAGGGCCAGCACCGACCCACTCAGACGGCGTCGGACCGTCTGAGGTCGGCAAAATGCCGCCCTCTACATCAACCGTCACAGCATCGAAGTCATCTGCAAAAAAACGGTAAGGGTAAGCAATGAAGCGGCTGTAGCCGTCGAGTCGGGCGACAATAGCGCCGCGCACGTCTACCTTGTAGCTGTGGAAATCATCACCGAACGCGCAAAATGGGTAGAGCGTATGCCCCACTTCCCCTGGGTATAGTGAGTTGCTTGAGCCGTTGGCGTACTTGGAACGAATGATGCGCCCCTGCCGATCGGCAACAATCTCAGTGGGTAGGGTCAAGTAGTAGTCTGCATTCGGCAATGCCCATCGAGATTGGGCGGCATAGGCGCGTGTAATTGCATAATCCGCCTTATCGTTAACGTGCTTTACATCGACACTGTTGGCCGGCTGAATTGCAGATCTGACTAGCCCCCCATTCCGCCAAACCCAATCTCCGTTCAGGTCGCTATCTGGATCATTAGTAACCCGTCCAGGCGTTTCATTTTGTTGTGAGGGTGGACCTTGCATTGCTGCTAACAACTCAGCAAATGTCGCACGGAATATTGTGCGGTTTGCGTTGACGGCAGTCTCTGCAGCTACTACTGCATCATCCCGTGCTTCCTCCGCACGATTAGCCTCTAACGCGGCTCTTTGAGCGGCCTCAGTCGATTTCCTGGTTGCCTCATCAACAGCGGCATCAAGGTCGCTCAAATCAAGCTGACCCAAGATGTCATCTTGAGTCCAAAGCAAGACATCGAATTGATCTTTCAGGACAAATGTATATAGCTCGTTTCCGGTCAGATAAAGAACCGCCGAGCCATTTGCGTCAAGAATGACCGGGTTTGTGTTTGCCGCGCTGCCAGTGGCATCACGATAAGTGGCTTTTGGGGTGGTACTTTTATTCGCGAACGTATAAAGACGAGCACCAACCAAGGGAGTGCCCTTGTCGTCCAACGCCACAAATCTGGGGCTAACGTAGGATGCAGGCATGGCATTGATCCAAAAAAAATGCCCCGCACATGGCGAGGCAGTTTGTGTTCGATCGGATATGCTCTATGGGCAATCCGGGTTAAAATTCACGCATGCTTGATTCAGGTCGACCGGCGTGGAACAAGAAAAAGCCCCGCAGATTGCAGTCTGACGGGGCTTTATTTTTCTAAACCCATGGGCCCAAAAAGGGCGTATTGAGTCACGAATGGATTACATCGAATACAAGATATGGAAAGCCGTAGCGCTTTTAGTAGTGATCGCCATTGTTGGCTTTTGGAAAGGATTCACTGGGCGCTGATAACTGGTGCGGCCCGATACGTTAAAGGCAGCAGCCGATTTAGCGATGAATCAATCGCTGTTTGTCCAGGCCGACTCATAATTGCATTTCGGCCAAGCTGGCTATCCAACAATCGATTTGTTACGTTCCCAGCGAGCATGCCGCCACTTAAAGCCGCAGGGCCTGCAAAAACACCTGCGGTAAGCCCAGCGAAAGCGCGTTGTGCAGCACTATGCTGACTTTCGCGTGGCCGCAGGAATTGCGCAGCAATATCAGCAAGCTCTTGCAACTCCGGGTTGCGGATGTCACGCATATTGGCCAGTCGGGCAATAGAGATATCACCCTCCGCGCCGTTCTGCGCGAGCCTTTCCAATGACAGCATACTGCTGTATTGGCGTCGGGTCTGAGCGAAGCCTTGCGCTGCCTCCTCCCCCAAAGATCGGTTAAGCGCGTTCATAAGATCGCGTCTCAAATCGTCAGCATAAGAGCCTTCCGGCGTGCTGCGCTTACCGATTCTGTCCAAAGTGCGTTTGATGTTGTACGCGGCTTTCCCCTCAATAACGCCACTCGCTCCCTTGTTTACGATCTCATCAATCTGCCGCTGGATAATTCCGGCCTGCTCAGCACCAAGCTCTCTCGCTGCTCGTTCAGAGGCAACCACGAGGTCATTCAGGAACTGGTCATCTAAACGCACGCCATTTGAGGACAGTACATCCTCGAATTTCTGGCCAAGATCAGCGCTGGCCTGTCGAAGAGCCTGGGTAACATTGGTGGAGTCCTGTCCAAACGTACGAGTGACGGCTCGATTAAGCTGATCCTGCATCCGATCCTCAACGGCGGAGCGACCACTGAGAGGGACATAATTTAGGCCAGAGGCCACGGCGTTGAGCGGCCTGCTATTGGCAATGCGATCTGCCGGGATCTGAATACCCAAATCTGCCGCACGGGCTGCCAAGGCGCGAACTGGCTCAGAAATTTCACCACCACGCAAAGCCCTCCCTACTGACTGAGCGCCGGCGCCCAGCATCCGGCCAACAACAGGAAATGCCGCTCCCACGGCAGCGCCGGTGCCAGCATCATCTTGATTGACCAGCCCAGCAGAGATTCCGCCTGTAGCACCGCCGCCAGCCATCCGTAGAAGCGCATTTCCAGCCATGCCCGACTGCGGTGTAGCGCCAACTCTGAGCCCAGCGGTTGACAGGGACTCAGCCAGTCGGTTGGCGGTGCCACCGAAACTGCCTATCGCAGGGGCAACAGCGCGCACGGCTCTGGCCAAAACCCCACCAACAGGCAACGTAGCGGCAATCTCGCCCGCCAACTCCGCACCACCGACAGCAATCGGGCTCTCTTGTTTGTATGGAGCGAGCTGCTGGCGCAGTCGGTCGCGGCCCTGCTCTGCGTCTTGGACCAGCCAATCACCGGCTGAATCAGCGCCCACTGCTTGCAAGCCTTTTCCTAGATAGCGCTGAGCACCCAGGGCCACTTGTCCGACGCCAGCGCCAATGCCTGCACCCAGCGCTGCCAAAGTGCTGTCTTGCTGCCAAGCCTGCTCTTGACCCTGAGCGCCAGGCTCAGCGCCGCCTTGATGAGCCATATCAATGCGCATGGGCTCACCAGTCGCTGGCTGGGCATCGTCCCATGCAATGGACCCGACATCGATCTGGCCGCCTTGTGGCGCATCATCCCAAACGATTGAGCTTGCATCTGGCGCAGGCAGGGTGCCTGCTTGGGCCGATGGAATAATTGCGTTCAAAGCACGCTCCGTCCATGACGCCCGGCTATCGTAAGCTGGCACGCCAGGGCGTAGAAATTGATCAGTAAACACACGGCCTGCAGCCTGGGCGTCTGGAGAGGCGCGCAAACGGTCAACCACCCGCGACTCTGGGGTGTTCGTCAGTTCATGCACCAGATACTGGTAATTTGCCTCTGGGTCAGTTACGTCCATCTGTCGATCAGCGGCAAACGCCTCAAACTGCTTGCGGCGCGGCCCTGTCCATTGCGCCCAACCAAACCCGCCGCGGCTTCCTGGCACCGCTGGTTGATATTCGTTGATGGCCTGCAGGCCATCCGACTCATGGCCGAGCTGCCCTACAATCCCAGCAGCCTGTTGTGGCGTCAGTTGCAAGTCTCGGGACAAACGCGTAATCACTTGCGGTGCAAGCTGTTCCCATGCCATAACCTACTCCAAATAGTCGATAGTGCCGTCTGAGTACTGAGCTACCCGCCGTCCCTGTGCATCCCGGCCGGTGCGGGTGATGGAACGCTGTTGCTCACTCTGAGGGCCGCCGCCCTGCTGGCTTTGCCCGCCAGAGCCATACTGCTGCTGGTAGGCATAGTTCATCCTTCCCTTTACGCCTTTAGCGTAATCAATGATCTGCTGCAGGCTTTGCTGGAATGCCTCTTTCGACTGGGCCGTGTCCAATGCAGCAAGATTATTCTGCAAGAGGCTGTTCTCTCGGTCGGAAATCGCCCCCAAAGCGCCGCCTGTTTTAGATGCGTCTCGCATCGCTTGTAGAACAGAGAAGCCGACTTGAGACCGTAGGGTTTCGAGCTTTGCTTGCACATCTGCCGCTTCACTGCCCGGCCTGTTGGGTAAAGAACCCACCATTCCGGTTACACGCCACAAGGCACCATCATCCTTGATGGCCTTCGCCTCGGCTGCCAATCGGTCTAGGCTATCAATCGCACTGTCCACAGACTTGCGCGCCTCAATTGCTTCTACTTGCCGCTCGCGCTGCTGCTTCTGGGCTTGGGTGGCACGCTCACCCAACACTGGCTGGTTATCCGCTCCAACTGCAGGGCGAGACGCGCCACTACGCGGGTCAACGATCATCACGCCTTGCGCTGTATCCACCACCTGGCCGCGCGGTGCGGTGCGGTCAAGCTCCAAGCGTTCTCGCTGCAGATTTAGCCCCTGCTCTTTATAGAAGTTGTCGATCTGCTGCTGGGCCGTCAGCGTCTGCTGACGAGTCTGCTGCACCCAATTAGGATCGTACTGAGCAGGAACGCCATCAAGCGGGATGCCATAAGCCTGCGCCTGTTGGCGTGCTGCTTGGAAACTGGCCTCGTCGGTGACGCCACCCACCAAACGGCCAACCAGCTCCAACTGGGTTTTGGCTTGGTTGAGCTGGGCCATCTGTGCGTCAGATAGCGCTTTCTGCTGGCCTTGGATTGCTTTGGAGTAATTCAGGGCCTGGCCTGGAGCAACACGACCAATCTCTGGCATCATGGCCGGGTTAATCCCGCCAGACTCGTTATAGAAGTCGGGGCGCTGCATCAGCCCCAGCAGTGCATTCTCTTGCTGCATACCACGCCGGGCATGCTGCAGTTCCATTTCCTTCCCCTGCACTGCCAAAGCTGCCAGTTTGTTCTGAGCAGGAGAGTTAATTTGCGGCGACTGAAATGCCAAAGGGATACGCGAATCAATAGTTGCCATTACAGTCTCGCAGAGAATGAAGGATTAAAGCCACCGCTAGCCAAGCCGTTCATATTGAACTGACTGCCCGCACTGATGCCTAAGTTAGGGCCTCTACCGCTGAAATACTGCGATAGCGCATTGGTCGTATTGCCAAGCGCCCCAGACCATGCATTTGCGGCCCCCATTTGACCTGCTGCCGCAGCATTGCCAGCACCAACTATGTTCCCCGCAATGTTGTTGGTCATATTGGCTCCGTAATGAGCCAGCTGATTAGTGGCCTGCTGCCCTGTGCCTGCGACACCAGACAGTCGGTTAAAAATGTTGGTCTGGTCGTTGTTCCAGCGGTTGTATGCGTTCCCGAACTCTTGAGACGCCATGCCGGAGTTGAATTCACCCAAGTCTTTCAGCGCCCGGCCAGAGTCGTACCGGCCTGCTGCAGATGCCGCGCGGTTGATGGCCTGTTCGCCCTGCTGCAGACGGAACTGATAGCCCGGGTCCTCTAGGTAATCATCCATCGTGAACCGGCGAAGCAAACTGCCGAACGCTGGATCAGACTCCGCCGCCTTGCGGGCGGCTTCCTCTGCTGCCTGTCGCTGAGCCTGCTGCTCTTGAAGGCGCTGCTGAACTGCTGCATTCAGGCCAGCCTCATCGATTCGAGGAGCCGTTTGACCGCCACTAAAAAGAACCTGTCGTCCGGAGTCTTGATCGTTTCCAGTCCCATCGTACACAGTGACATACTGTGGGCGGTTGTTAGAACCTAGACCTATCAGGCCAAGGCCGTTGCTCTGACTATTCGCTGATCCTTTTGATGTGAACTGAGGGGTAAGCTGCTCCCTGATTTGCGCCTCAGTCAGCCAGTTCTGGGACTGACCTCCACCAGCGCCACCGCCGAACCCGCCTATACCCATCAAATAGGCAAGTTGATTAAGCGCCGCGCCACCCGTATTACGCCATGGCGCCATGTCCTCGCGGGTCTGATCGTACTGTCGACGCTGCTCTTCGGTCGCTCGGTCGGCTGCCTGCTGCTGAGTTCGAGCCGCATCTTTTGACGCATCAGCTCCCATCATGCCGCCAATAATCCCGCCCACCGCTCCAATTGCTGAGCCCGCCATGTCAATCTCCTTGTGGCACGGAGAATGTGCCATCTTCAATTTGAATCAGCCCGTCCCCTACATGTATTTGCAGCGGGGCTTCTGAAACCACTTTCAGCTGACAGTAGCCAGCTAGTTGGGCCCATCGGTTGTACGTGTGTAAGCCCTTGACCACATTTCCACAAAGAATCATGGCTGTGGTCGCTCCCACGTATCGGTCATGCGCCGGATCATCCTCGTGTCCTGGTGGGCTGCCGCGCTGTTGCTCCAATCGCTCGTGGAACCACTGGCCGATCTCTGGCAGCATCGGCGACGTCTGCACCCATCGGTGGTAATCGAGCCGGTAGTACTTCATGTGGCCCCAACCGGGGCGATTAACCTGTTCAAACAAGAACTGGAATCCGCAGGCCTCCGCCAAACGAATCGCTGCTTTGTTCTCCGCCTGGATGCGCGTCACAATCTCCATGCAGTCTGTCTTTGTGAACATCTCGAACACTGAGAACTGAGAGGCGTCCAGTGCGTGCTTATTGCGCCCTGCAGGCAAGAACTGCGTATGAACCTCATAGATTCCAGGTGCGTACCAGGTGTACAGGTGTCCGCCATGCTCACCAAACAACGCAATGTTTCGTAGATCAGCCAAAAACGGGGCCGGGTCTACTTCATCGGAACCAGGTCCAATGTGCGGCCGCACGCTTGGGTCATTCATCACTCGCGCAACGGCTGCAACGTCAAACGTACGCTCAAGCAACGGTTTCATAGCCAGACGCCACCAAAGTGATGGATGCGGCCACTGAGGCCTCGGCCTGGATGGTGCCGCCCGTGTGCAGTGTCTGGCCGATAGCTTCACCAACCACGCGGGACTCACCAGGAGCCAACGCACGCTTCCAAAGCACCGCATTGCCAGCGCCTGGTGCAGCGCCTTGAATCACCAGAAACACCGTAACGGTGGCCACGGCCGCGCTGGTGTTGGTCACAGTCAAGGCACTGATGGTTGTGTAGGTACCGCCTGGGGTTTCATACAGTACTGTAGGCGTTACGGCCAAGGCCGTGCCCTCGACCAAGCGTTTTGGCAAGCGTTGCATAGTTACCTCGGAATCAGTGTGATGGCTGGCGCAGCCGTGTACTCAACGGTCAGCGCATCGCCCAGGTTCAATTCAATAAGTGGCGCACCGGTTACATCAAGGTCTACCCCGGCGCGTGAAAGCGTCAGCGTGGTCGTGGCGCCAGTGATTTGGATCGCACACCGCCGGTCTGCCTGTATCTGCATCGGGCTGGGCGCCACCGACATGGGCTGGAACGGCAGCGCCGATTGATCTGCAAAGGGCTGGGCCATTACTTGCGGCTGATCGACATCAGGGCACTGCGCTGGCGGCACCACGAGGTTATCGATCTGCTGGCCGTCTGCCATGGGAAGCCCCATAACAGACTCCGCCGCCGAACCAGCCTCATTAATGGCAACTGGTTGGCTGACAGACTGCCCAAACATCAGAGCGCCAGAGGCGATATCGTCTTGGCCAACCGCCGACCCCATCGTTGCATCCAAGAAGATTTGATTCAGATCAGGAACCTCGGAAGATGGTCCGCCAACTCGTCTCAGTACGTCCTGTAGCGCCCGAAAGAACTCGGGGCTTATATGCACTGGGGTGTCTCGCCCGCCAACATTGACCTTGCCGATGGCAATCCGCTGAGGGAATAGTGCTAATGGCGAAGTCATGACTCACCAGCCTCCCCTAATAGGACCGCACCCAAAACAACAGCATTCACCGGGTCAGTTACGGAAATTTCCCACACCCTTGCCCGGCCATTGCCTAACCGGTTCCAAATACATCGAGCGCCGTACTGGCCAAGCTTGCCCATGGTCGCGGTGCGGGTATTGCTCCATGTATGCCCACCATCGTTCGACCATCGAAGCATCAGGCGCGGCTCACTGCCCTGGCCGTCCACAAGGCCGACACCCGCCTGCAGGTCGATCTGCAGCGACGAGTAGAAAACCCGTTTCAGGTCAGCATCCTCGGCATAGGTTGACCGAACACGCCGGATTGTGTGGCCGTTATCTGTGTAGATGTGCGGGTCCAGAATGAACAAATCACCTGTCTGCCAGTCACCAACAACATGATCACGGCCAAGCATGAAATGAACATTCGATCGGTGCCGGTGGAATGAGCCTCTGGCTTCATTGAAAGCCAGCCATTCATGCCAGTAGTTGCCGTTGATGTTGTAGACCCAGGTGCGGTCAGCAGATGGGAAGTGCAGCACATACCAGGCGCTGCCACCCATTTGGTAGGTATAGCCCACAGCATCATCGATGCGGCTGTACTGGCGAATCTCCCATTCCAGAGCATGCGTAGAGACGCGGACAGGGCTGTACCCATCCATGCGCCACACTACGCCGTCCCCAGATCGATCTTTGCCAAGCCACAGCAGTTCGCCTTTCATCTTGCAGAGCGTCGCCACAGCCGCGCAACCAGTCTCGCCAAAGGCGTTACCAGTGCGCTCTATGGGGAACGTGGTGTTACCTGTGTTCACCCAGATCTCAAAGGAGTTTGTCCCCATCAAGATCAACTCTCGGTGATTCACGATGCCAGCAATCAGCGGGTCGGGGTCGCCCTCTGCGTTGGCGTATTCTGTACCCACCCAGCTCTTGCCATCAGCAATATCCGAGATATAGAACCGCCCGGAGCCATCCCCACCAACCACAAAGTACCGGTCCAGATACTGCGCCCAGGTGACGGTGCTGGGGAAATCCACATCCGTGATGGGTTTCAGCTCATTCTTGGCGACATCAACTATGTAGCCGCGCTGGCCATCCACAATGAGCACTTGGTCACCGTTGTAGGCCATGCCGACAACGCCGCTACTCGTGCCGATGCTGCCAGCCTTTGCTGTGGTGAAGCCAGGAGAAACCCGGAACACTTCAGAGCCAGAAACAACGTACACATGGCCGCCGTTAACCTCAACGGCACCGCGTATCGGGCCCGAGCCGATCTTCACACCAAGGCGCAGACCGGGCGTCGGATACAGCGTGTATTCTGTCTTGCCACCCTGCTCAGTTGCTTCCACATACCAATTAATCAGTCGCTGGGCGGACTGGTTGGGGCTGCGGGTTTCGTAGGCTGGACCGACAAAAGGAATTCGTATGCGCTGCGCTGCCATATCAATGTCCTGGGCTCACAATTACAAGGACGCCCATCACCAGCGTCGCCCTCGATGTGCCTATCGTTTGCTCTATCCGCCAATGCCAGCGCCCCGCTTTATTCTGCGTCGTTGACCCCGGGATAGAAAAAATCGCTGGGTGATCGCCAATGCCGTCAATGCTGGCTGCATCGTATGCACCCTTGAATAGAATCAGCTTCAGCGCACCCTCAAGCGGGATTGAGTTTGGTGAGGTCGGGGAATAAGCGGTAAGGCCAACCTTAATGTCGTCACCAGCGACCACTTGAGCATCACGGCGCGCCAAATCGCCAAGGACAATATCGATTTGCATCAGAAATACTCCGCTGGGACTGCCCCTTGAGATATACGCGTCGATGCCGCTGTAGCAATCTCAGACATGCCCCACATCCACCAATCAGCGCCCGGCGCACGCCCGTAATCAGGCGCCACAAGCACAGCGGCCAGCGAGACATAGGGCTCATGGACCTCAACCGGCAGATTGTGCGTCGTCCACCGATTTAGGCTTCGAGCTACGACTGCGGCGTGTGCTGCCACCAGTTTTTCCTGGGCTTTCTTCAGGTCCACTGCTTCCGCCGTTTCCCCCGCTGCCAGAATCCCCAGCTTCTCCAGTACCCTGACCGCTAAGTCTTCCAGTTTCATTTTCAGCCTCTACAGAGAAATGGCTATGCCCACGCAATCGATTGGCGATGCCAGCAGAAGCCTCTTGAGGCTCATTAAGCTTCAACACCAAACCAAAAATTTCAATGGTGTCGCGATCCTCCGGTGAGCGCGGGTCGCCTATGAAAGTGATCTTCATGACTACTCCAAGAAAGGGGCGACCAAAGAGGCCGCCCCAACCGCTTACAGGTCGGCAACCCCGGCCGTGTAAACAGTCACCACACCGTGCTGAACCAGGTCATCGAGATCGCCATTGCCTTTACCAAACAGCAACTTCTCGATACCGCGCATTTCTTGCACGCCGACACCCTTACGGAAGCCGTAGTCACGCACGTTGGTCGTAGACTTCAGGCGGCTAGCCCAGGCCAAGCCAACCGCTTGCGCACCACACAGGAAGGACGTGGCAACGTCGATGCCAGAATCACCAACACCGGCAATGCTTGGGATTTCTGGGATTTCACGGATGATTACGCCGTCCCAAACCAAAGAGCCGCCGGTGAAGATCGGGTTATCCATCACAGCGCGTGGGCGGGCGTCGCGGTTTGCCTGCTGCATGACAGGATCTTGTGACAGGTCGCGGAAAGCCAGTGGATGAGCGAACATGACAAACCACTCTTCATCTTCGTTCAGGCGGACCGGGCGAATAGCCGGATCAGCAGTCTGAGCCATGCGCTTGGCCAGCGACACAGTGGCGGCTGTCAATTTGCCGGTGGTGTTGCTGATCAATGCCAGGGCGGCAGAGTGATCATTGGCGGCGTTATTGCTGCGGGCATTGCCAAACAGAACGCGGTCGGCGTTGTCCGTCAGCCATGCGTCTTTTTGCGTCTCGGTTGCGGTGCCGTAAGACACGCCATTGATCGATCGCAGGGCGTCGATAATGTCGTTGCGCATCTTGTCCAGCGCCCAGTCTTTCAGAGCAGAGCGGCCTGCATCACGCAGGCCAATTGCAGAAAGCTGCTCGTCGTGATCAGTGACCACCACAGCGTTACGCACAGTATCAACCTGCACTGCCATGGAGCGGCTATCCAGCTCTTCTTCATTGCCTTCCAGAATGGAGCGGCCAGTTACACCTGGGCCGCGCAGCTTGCGGACGTTAGCGAAGGTGACCTTATCGCCCTTTTTGCGGGTCAGGTCTTCTTTGAGTTGAATGATGGAGTTTTCGTTGGTGCCCATGTACCGCTTGAAACGGTTGGAGCGCACATATTCGCGGAAGAACTTGTCATCCCACTGTTGAGGCGTTAAGCCTGGGGTTGCGATTGTTTCAGCCATGATTTACCTCTTGATTATTTAACAATGTCGTCAAGCGGCGTAGGCCCTGTCCAGGCTGGCGCTGAACGCGCTGCGGAGGATCGGGCGTTAGCCAGGGATTTCGGGATATTTGGTTTTTCAGCCTGAGTTGCGGCGCTATCTGCGGCCGGCTGCTGTTGGAGTTCTGCCATCAGTTGCTCTCGAAGGCGTGTTTTATAGGCCTCTGGGTCGCTCCCGATTTCATCCATCACCATGGCGCGTTTCGCATAGTCATAAGCCCACTGATAAGGGTGGGTTTGGGACTGGAGCTGCATGCCCAAGGCTGGATTTTTCTGAACTTCCTGCTGGAACCGTTCAATCACGGCATCAACGTCATCATGCTGCTGCCGGAGAACCATTTCCGACATATTCAGCCGCTCATTAAAGAGTTGCTGCTGCATGATGACTTCGGGCGGCAATTGCTCTTGCTGCTCGTGTTGCTGGCGTGTTTGTTCGGATCGAGCCTGACGGGCCTGCAGCAACTCCTGCTCCAACTGCTGGCGCTTTCGGCGCTCATCCTCTAAAGCTTTGCGGGGAACGTGGTGTTCAGTTTCAGATGTCGGCGGCACATCCTTTTTTTGCGGCTCATCCGGCTTAACTTCCGCATCAGCCACTTTCTCGCCCGTTGACTGTTCCGACTGGACTTCTTGGGACTCACCCTCAGTAGCAGGCACATTCTGTTGATCCTGCTCAGTCTGAGCGGCTTGCTCATTCAAGAGGTCATCGGCGTTGTCACTTAAAACATCTTCCAAGTTGCTCACATTGCTCTCCAAACGCCCGATATCTGCCCGGCGGCGGCAAATCACGCCCGAGAAGGCCCGGCGGCGACCATAAAAAAACCGCTATCAACTGCATAGCGGCGTTAAAGATTTGTGCGAACAGGCTTCTTATGGGGTTGGTGCAGTATTGGCCTTGATGTCGTTCAGCAATACAGTCTGCGCCTTCATCTCTGCGAGAATCCCTCGCAAGACTGACAGCACTGTCTGCCCAGCTGCCGCCGGGTCGGTCGTTACCGCGGTTTGAGCCGCAGTTCCAGTGACGGCAGTAAGCTGTGCGTTCGTTACAGGGCCTGTTACGGCCTGAGAGGCTGGCCAGTTTGAGACTGTGACCTCAGAAGCGCCTCCACCACCACCGGAGGACGCAACACCCAGTGAATAGGTGCCATCGCCGTTATCAACCAGCTTCAGCCGCCCGCCTGGGAACGGCAGCGCAATAGATTCATCTGCCATATCAAACCCCCATCAATATATTTTGCGGTGTCGCTACCTGCGCTACCGCCAGTTGTGTTTCTACGGTTGTCCGCTGGGCATCCGCTCCGCTTCTTGCCGCATCAGCCTCCGACTTCGATGCATCAGCCTGCGTTTTTCGAATATCTGCCTCTGCCTTTGCCTGAGCAAACTGCGCTTGTTGCTGCGCCGCTTCTGCCTGGGCCTGCTGAGCCTTCTCGATTTTCTCAAGCAGCTGATCTTTGTTCCGCAGACTACTTGCCTGAATAATCACCTCTGGCGGGATAGGCAGCCCGGACTGGGCCAAATCAGCAAGCACCTGGAACTGCTCAGATTGAATCGTGGCAACGTCTGGCCCTTCCTCAATGACAATATCTACATGAAGGCCGCTGATCTCGTTATCGATTTCAACAACTTTCTGTAAGCGTGGATCGCCTGGCTGCACGCCCATCTGAGCGGCCAGTTGTTGAGCCTGCTCTGGCGGCATTTCCTGCAACTTATCGCCCAAGGTTACTTTCTTGTTGAGCCCCACCCATTTCAGGTTTCGCTCGTCATCGGTGACGCGAATCCAGCGCTCTTCAGTCCAAAACTGACGAACCCGCATCCAAACAGCTTCAAACACTGAGCGCGTCCACTGCCGAAGGTCATCGGTGGATGGCTCCATTTCGATGCTGCCGCCCTGTTGCTGGGCTTGGATGGCACGGCCAGACTGTTGGCGAGGGTCTTTGCCTGCCATTGCTGCGTTTGGCCCTGCCGCCTGCATTTCTCCAGTAACATGCTGCAAGAGTTGCATTTGCGCAGCGGCCATATCGCCAGTAGGCAATATCCCAAAGTCTTTACCGAACTCGGCAGCCTCATTGATTTCAATGTGGCCGTCCGGCTTGGCCAGCTCACGGCGCGCCTGGTCTTTATCAGCGATTGCACGACGATTGCCGTACGTCTGACGCACAGACACAAGGTGAAGCGCCTTGCTGCGTCGCTTATTGATCTCGTCCTGCATGCTGATCATGCTGCGCACATGGCCGTAGCGGTTATTCTCCCGGTCTATGTACGAACTGCGCAGAATGAGCGTCCTGGCAGGCATCCCATACTCATCCAGATAAGGCGATTCCTGCGGCTCATCCAGCATGCCGCCACGTGTAAACGTGCAGATTGTGTTGACGCCCTCAGAGTCCACGTACTGCATCTGGACCACACGGATGCGGGTGCGTCGATTGTCTGACCACATCGCATTCTTGGGCCGGTCATCATAAGTGTCAGAGCTTGAAGCGGTCTGCAAAGTTGCCTCAATAATGTCTTGTGCGTCAGGCCACCTTGCCAGCGCCTCGCTTCTGTCCATCCAGATAACGATGCCCACATAGCGAGCATCAGAGAAGTCTGGCTCACGGCTATGGGGGTCGTAAATGATCCGATCCCATGGCACATAGGTGATTGCTACATCAATCTGCCCGTCTGGCCGCTCGACAACGACAACATCAGCGCCACCGCACCCCTCAATCAGCAGGTTCTCGTATACCCGGCTACGAACTTCATCAAAGTCGTTTTGGTCTGCGACGAAGCGCAATGCATCCGTAGCAGCGTCAGCCAATTGCTCTTCTTGTGGGGTGCGCGGAAACGCCTTCGGGTCGGATCGCATGCGACGCTCAAGGCCCCGCAAGAAATCCACCTTGCGCTGGATGTAGTTGATCGTCAGGGCAGGCTGGCCACGCTTGCGCAATGTCTCTAGCTCGGCCTTTGTCCACTGCTGATTGTCGTAATACTCACGATCGCGCTCCGAGAAGCGGCGCGCGGCATCAGTGGCGGATTCAGCCTCTTCGAACCACGCCACAAGCTGCGAGTGTTCGTTGTTGGCAATCACTTCACTTTCCATGATTCTTCGTCGCTATCAGAGTCGTTAAAAGCATCGTCCCAGCTATCCTTACGGGAGCCGGAGCGGTGTACTGGCACTACGGCCGGGTGCGCCTCGTCAAGGGCGCGCCCAATCATTCCCGCAACGTCCACTTCGTCATCGTGTGCGCCGCCGGGGAACTTTAAGAATTCGTCTATTTCTGCGTTTGGCTCGAACCAGACCCCGCCCATAGATAAACGGGCCTGAATGCCGCGTGCCCTGGTCGGCTTGTCGCTAATACTTGGCAGCCATTCCAGTCGGGAGTAGCAATTACGCTCCCTCATCCGCCTGGTTAGCATGGGCTCAATCGATTTCTGGATAACACCGGCTTCACCAAACCATGCCAGGGGACGGTACTTGAGCATCAGATCAATCTTTCGCTCTATCCACTCATCAGAGGCTGTCTGTCCTCTCCACCCTGCTACCCGGTATATATCGCCCCGTTCGTCTACGCCCCAGACCCGGTGTACTGTCCAGTCCCCACCGTCTGCTGTTACCGCATAGTCGCTAGTGCCGTACAGATTCAGGGCCGCTGGGAGCCGATCCCAAGTCTTAAACCAGTCACGCCGGAAGTACGTCCCATCATCTGGAGTTGGGTTTTGCTGGTAGAGGGCATTCCAATCACGCTCAGGCAGAACCGCTTTAATTTCCAGCAGACGGGATAATGGGTAGTCCTCTTCCCATAGTGCATGCCCGCGATCATCGATGGCAGGAAGGCTTAACACCTCCCACTGATCACCACCGTGCTCCTGTTGAGCCAGCAACCGGCCAGACAGATCGTCCTCATGCCAGCGAGTGTTAATCAGGACAATGGCACCGCCAGGCATGAGCCGGGTATACGCCGTACTGGTGTACCAGTCCCACACGCGCTGCCTGCGCCGCTCGCTATCCGCCTCTTCTCTGTCTTTGAAAGGGTCATCGATCAGCAAGATATGAGCGCCACGCCCAGTAATGGCCGTGCCTACACCAGCAGCCACATACATACCTCCGCCGCTTGTGTGCCAGCGATTTGCTGCTTTCGAGTCAGACGCCAATTGCACCTGGAACAAAGCATTGAACTCAGGCTCAGCAACGATATTCCGCACCTCTCGACCAAAGTCGCCAGCCAGGTCACTGTTGTAGCTGGCGGCAATAATCTGCTTTGCGGGATTCCGTCCAATGAAATAGGACGGGAACCGGCGAGACGCCAGCTCTGATTTTCCGTGTCGTGGCGGCATGCAGATCATCAACCGTTTGCACTCGCCACGCTCAACCCGCTCAAGCGCCTCTGCAATCAGATGATGGTGCGGCGCAGGACGGTAGCCAGGAAAGGTGTACTCAGTGAACGCTATCAGGCCCTCTCGGCCCCTACGGCGTCGCAACAGCTCAGCGGCGGCCTCCTGCGGCGATAGCTGCGAGCTGCTCATCTGTCAATTCCACTTGCCTGATGCCAATGGGCGGCATATCTGGGTCGCCCGATATTGGCTGGGTGGCTTTACCAAACCCTCGGTCAATGAGCTCCTTAGCTGCTGCCACTCGTGCCGCTGGTGGGTGCTCTTCGTTCTTCATAATCTCAGCCAGGGTATCAATCGCCTCGGGGCCGTAAAGCTGGGCCAATGCCTTGATATCCGCTGTTGCTCGGTTTGGCGTGCCCTTAGTCCGTCCTCCGGTTTTGGGCAGCCCTTTTGGTCTACCCGCCATATCTACTCCGATCTACTTTAGATACGAGCGCCCAAAGAAAAACCCGCCGATCTTTCGATGGCAGGTCAGTTTCAAATCCTACGGGCGCAATTGTGCTGACCTATTGTCGCAATTCACGTCGCAATTTGCACTAACTCCATGTCGCAGACTGCGACACCATGAGTAATAGGCTGACGTCGCCCCTTCCTTGCTCTGCTCTACCTGACCTGACTCACAAAGACTTCGCAGTACTCGCTCCACCCCTTTGCGAACAGCGTGGCGCTCAGACTCTGCCAGCTCTCGTGCTCGTGTGACGTGTCTCACAATCTGGGCCATGCGGAACTCTCGGCCAGGGTGCGCTCCCAACAGGTCAATAATCTCGCTTGCGTACTTCATCCCAGCTCCCTCCAAACCAAATCCTTGAACAGGCCTACGTACAGCCTGTACTCCACTTCCCTGACCCACACACCAGTGACGCTCTTTACCCAGCGTTGGGCGGCTTCCCGTCGCTGCTGAGCGGTCAGTCCTTCAAACCTGCCGTTACGTTGCGGGTACTCGGCAATGACGATCATCTGCTCTGGGTGCGGAAGGGTCTTATGCAGCCTATCCACCTCTTCGGCCTGGCGTATGTCTACCCGTTCGTTGTTATCGTCATCTGCGTAATGTGGGGCCATGTTGCCAACGGTCGGGCCGGTACCACACCAACGAGCCCAGTTCCAAAGTATCGAGTCAGCGTCATAGGGCCTCATCACACCTCCCGTACTGTTATCCCGTGAACCTGAAGCATGAGTTTGCGTTTCATGATGTAGTCCCGCGTGCGCATGCCCTTGGCGTCCTCGATTACGGTCTGGCCGGTGCGAGTGTCCGTATAGCGAAAGTCCGCAACGTACTCACACGCTCTTTCGGGCCTTCCATCGTCACGGCGCTGCTTAGGGATCAGCTCGAAACGCGGCTGCAGTTCCAGGTCGGTGATCTGTCCTGCCCGTTCCAGCAGTCTCAGTTGTTGGTAGCGGGCGGCTTCCAGCTTGCTGGAAAACCGAATGCCGTCGATTACCGTCTTACGGTTTCCATACTTGCGCTTCATGCAGCCTCCGACAAAGCAGCACGGGCCATGGCCAGCACAGCCAGGGAGCGGCCTTGCTGGTTGTCCAGAATCTTCCGAGCCCAGCCTTTCTGATCCTTGCCCTTCTGGCTGAATGCTTGATGTGCCAGCTCCCGCACTTTCTTCTGTCCCTCTGCGCGCACTTCTTTGGAGTTCACAGGCGAAGGCAAGGCCAGCGTCGGGGCGGGAATGTCAGCCCAAGCTCCCAAGGCAAGCTGGCTGGCCAGCGCTTTGTTCCAGCGGTTCTCCAGCTGCTGGTAGGCCTGATTCATCATGTCGTACTGCCCAACGGCAATGGCAGCGTGAAAGATCGCCGGGTGTGACCAGGTGCCTACTTCTCCCTTTGCCCGGGCCTGCATGCCACGCACCGCCTCAAAGAACGCCACATCAGCCTCCAGATGCGGCCGGCATGCACGCAAAAACTCAGGCAGGCTTGGCGGCCAGTCGAACATGCGGCGGCAGTTTTTGATGCCCAAGGCTACGTCCTGCGGAACAATGCCCTCTTCGTCAAACGCTTCAGCCCAGGCATCTTTCCAGTCTTGGATGGCCTGAATATCCTTGAAGTTTGAGCGGAACTTGTTCGGGTAAATGCCGTTCAAGCGGTTGTACAGGTGATCCATCAGGCTGATACCTTCCAGCTTGGCGTGGGCCATCAGCCATTGGTTTGGCGCTTCACACGTCGATAACATCGTCGTCTCCTGGGCGTTTTCGGTTTCGGTTTACGTAGGCCAGCGGGTCAAAGCCGTTGCTGCCCTGCCCTGACTGTGCCGAGTCCTTCACAGGGAAAATGCCGGTCCATCCCCGTTCAATGCTCTGCTCAACGGCGGCAGCGGGGTCATGCCCATCGGCATACAGCTTTTCCAGTGTTCGCAGAGAAAGGCGTTTGGCAGCATCCGTCCAGGCCTTGCCAGATTTCTGCTTTCGGAACTCATCCCACATCGACCACGCATCAGCATCCAGCCAACTGGGCACCTCCACGCTTATCTTCTTTTGCGGTTCCTTACGGTTCCTTGATGGTTCCTTTACGGTTCTGGGTGCAGTTGCTGCGGGGGTGGGTGCAAATGCTGCGGGGGTTCTGTCGTTATTTGCGGGGGTTTCGTCTTTATTTGCGCCCCGCATTTCCTGCGGGGGTGCAAATGCTGCGGGGGTAACGGTGTACACAGTTGAGCGGCCCTGACGTTGCTGGGCCTGCAATGCGCCCGCATCGATCAACCACTTAATTGCATTCTGGACAGAGCGCTCAGAAAGGCAGGTACGGGCAGCAATGCTCTCAACAGAGGGCCAGCACACACCTTGGTCGTTCGCATTGTCTGCCAGGGATATAAGCACGGCCTTCTGTGCAGGCGTCATACCCTGCAATGGCCAGCACTCGGACATGATGATCGTGCTCATGCCGTCTCTCCATCTCGAATAGATGCCCAGCGGGCATAGGCGGAATCCCAAAGAGCGAACTTTTCTGCCTTGGGTGCACCAGATTGATCAATGTATTGGTGGCAGGCCATGCAGCCCGGCACAGTGAATTTGTCGTTTGCCTTGATTCCCATACCCTTGCCGTGCTTAGCCTGGTTGGAGTGGCAAGGCACCACTGAATCAATACCGCCAGCGCCCCAGCACACGCCTGGCACCAACAGGTAGCAAGGCTGGCCTCGGCATAGGTCCAAATAAGACTTGTCGTGCCACACTCGTTTCTTGGGTGCGGACTTCTTCCAGGCTCTGCGTACCATGGGCTTTGTCGAGGCCTTGAGGGTGCTGTTGTAGGCTCTCACGATCCACTCCCCAAGGACGTAGGCGACCAGCGAACGCCCTTTTCAGTACCGAACGACAGGGCCAGCTCGATCAGCTCGGACATCTGGCGCACTGTCATCCTGCTGGTGCGCTGGCCCAGCATCACAATCCCGCCACGGATGCCCTGAGACATGCGCGTCTCTTGATTCAAGCTGGCAGACAGGACATCTTTCCATTCTTCGGCTTCTAGCTTGGTGGCCACGCCGTTGACCATCCAATCAACCTGTTTGGATAGATCGGCCAGGATCGACCACATCATTGCGTTTTGATCCAGCGACCGCGTACGTGGACGGATCTCTACGCGGTAGTTTTCAGGTGCCTCAGCAATCGCTCGGGCCGCGTTACGGCGCACAAGCGGATTCACAAGATGGAAAACCTGTTTATCCATGACTACCTCCCGCACTCACCCAAGCCTTGCCGGGCGCACTCACAGTGAGCGCCGATCTGAGCACCAAAAGCCAAGAAGTCCATATAAGCGGGAGTGGTGATTACCATTCCCAAGACGTCGATGGCTATATCCATTCTGTCGATGGTCAAACCCATCTGGCCCGACAAGAATCGGCTCACCTGACTTTCATCCCAGCCCAAACGATCTTTAACTGCCGCTTTGATACGCGGATCAGTAAGCGCCTGGCGGAAGGCGCGGTCCATGCTCGGACGTTGTGGGCGGTTGTCCACCCGTGCTGCTGTGGTGGCATTCATTGGGAGTCAGTCCTATGCAAAAAGAGTTGAATGCTGTTGAAAGTGGCTTCGATCAAACTGGTGAAACTGAACAAGGAGTTGTGATGACCGAAACCGAGAAAATCTTGACCCAGGCTGAAGATATCGCCCGGCGTACCTTTGAAGAACCAACGCAGCAAACCGTCATGCAACTGTTCGCGCGTCTGTGTGATGAGCAGGACAACCGGCAATTCGCAATGCACGAAGAATCTGAGGCCCTGCACTGATGTTTCATTTTTTTCCTGAGTATTTCTATCTGTGGCGGCAGTCCCAAGGTTCGGCTATAAGGTTTAAGGGCGACCAACCCAACCTATTAACTTCACAAAGGAACTGCCATGAGCAACAAAATCAACGAGTCAGAATTCTTGGCTGGTATCGAGAAATTTCTTGCAATCCTGCAACGCCAGCCGAATCTGCTTCATCACCAACACACCAACGAACAGCAGGCGCACAGCCTGGCTGAGATGGCGGTTTCATTCTCAATTCGCTATAACGAACTCAAGCAGAAACACGTCGGGCAATAACCCCTGCGGCATCGAATGCGGCGTTGACCACGCCTACTGCCGCCGACTGGGGCGAAAGTGAACCGTGAGATGCGGCCTCTCGGGCTGCACTCATAGCCGCGTCCAAGATGAATTCGCGGCCTTCTTTGGTAAACAGGTGCCCGCCGTCAAAGTCCGAGACGAGTTCTGAGTTAGGAGTTGCAAGCTGCAGGGCTTTCCCAGCCTGCAGCGCATTCTCGAAACCAGGGAAGTCAGCGATATGGCTACTGCCTGCTGAGTTCTCATCGCTCTCCGATTTGGCCAGAACAAAAATCCGTTTAGCTGTAATGGTGTAAGTAACTTTTTTCATATCTCGCCTTCTTAAGAAAAAGGATCTGCTATGTCTGAAATGGTTGCCGTCGGTAAGGACGACCTGCTTTATTACTTGGGCCACAGGGTGGCCTCTGCCAATCAACTCAGCTCAGTTGTGCTGCAAATGTCAGTGGCCAAGTCGCCTGAGACAGCACTGAGCCAACAAAAAGAAGATGAATTTCTGATTGCGATTCCTGTTGCATCCGCTGAAAAGCTGATCGCCAGCCTTCAGACGGCAATCGATAGGCTTCGCTCTGCCAATTGATTTGAATCTCACGCATTGACGCCTCCAGACAGGTCAACCCTTGTGGCTAGGTCGGCCAGGTAATTTCGTATGCCTCGACTGACCGTCAGAACCTGAGCACCCGACAAACCTACCCACTCCGAATCAGATAAAGACGCGGGGAAGCTAGTTAGGACTCGGCACATAAACGGATAGAAGCGGGGATGGACTGCGTTACGCATGATTCCCCTCCTTCTCAGCCAGCTCGGGCGGAGCAGGCTCTTTAAACGCCTCGGGGCGAACCGCTCTCAAGTACATGAGACGTGCTTTAGGCACTGCTCCGGAGGTTTTCCATTGAGAAACAGCCCCCACGGTCACCTCGCATAAGCGAGCTACCTCGGACGAGCCACCCAGACGAGAGATAAGTTCTTTTGTTTCCATGGATAAATCTTAGCTGTCTAAGAATTAAAACGCAAGCCAACTAAGATAAAATTTCTTTAGCATACTAAGAATGAACTTCCAAGAACGCATCACACTGGCATTTAAGACAGAGCAGGCTCGACGCACTGAGGCTGGCGCACCACGCCTAACGAAAACCGAATTGTGGAAAGCTGCCGGCGCAACTTCTGCCGCTGCCACCCACTGGTTTAATGGCTCTAACGGAATGGACCTTGATACATGTGTACGCGTTGCCTCTTTATTGAACGTAGACCCATATTGGTTGTTCGATGAGTCCAGGCCTATGGCGCTCAGCGCCAGTAAGTCTGAGGCAGTTAATATCTCTGCTGGTCCTGACTTGCGAGGGCGAGTGCCATTGATTTCTTGGGTTCAAGCCGGGCACTGGAATGAAGCTGTTAACAGCTTCCAAGATGGCGACGCGGATGACTGGCTTACCTGCCCTCGGTCGCACAGCCGATCCACTTTTGCTCTCCGCGTTCGGGGAATCAGCATGGAGCCGAAATACAGGGATGGCGCGATTATCTATGTAGACCCGGAAAAAAGTGCAGACCACCTGAGCAACGTCGTTGTTCAGCTTGACGACGAATCAGAAGCCACCTTCAAGCAATTGGTAGTGGAAGGCGGAAAGCGGTTCCTACGACCTTTAAATCCAGATTGGCCAGGACCAAAACTGATTGAGATCAACGGCAATGCAACAATATGTGGCGTTGTCATCGGCCAGTTCATTGAAGATTAACAACAAGCAGAACAGAAATGACAAAGAAATTATGTGCGGTGATGCTTCTATCATGTTTATCGTTTGGAGTGGCCCAGGCGGAGATCCCAAAGAGCAACGGGGAAATCATATTAGATATGGTCAGCGCCTACGAGCGCACCGCTGGCAATCCGCCATCCACAGATTTAAACGACTATACGAGCGCGGCTTCTTTGCTATCCCTATATGCGGGCACAGAAGGAACAGCAAGGTATTATGGGATGCTGGCCGCAATATCCTCTTCGCAGGCCAAATCACAGCCTGAAAAAGCCTCGTTCGCCATATTCATGGACATTTTGTGTGTGCCAGATAATCTATCAGCGGGACAGAAGGTAAGAGTATTAAAAAACTACTTAGAACGAAACCCAGAAAAATGGTCGAACCCGCACTATGATCTAGTATTAAACAGCCTGACTGAAACTTATCCTTGCGAGAAGTAGGCCGTAGTCATGCGTAGGGTCTGTATACCGCCTTAGGGCGGTTTTTTTGCGCAGTAAATCTTAGTTAACTAAAATTTATGTTGACTCTTTAAATCTTAGTTTGCTAAGATTCATCCAACGCTTCACCAAAACCGCAGAACACCTTTAGGCAAAGCCACGGTAAGTAACGGTCCATAGAGCGCCAGCAGCAAAGGCTGCGACTGCTACGGCAGGGCTCTTTAACAACACGGGAATTCAGGAGAGGGTGCGCAGAGATGCGCGCTTGAAGGCGGAGTCTAGGCCCAGCCCCTTTCGGAGCTGGGTGTGCCGCTAACTGCCCAAGAGCATGAGCAAGAACAGTAAGGACCGGACTTGCTTGTAGCTTAAGGACAGTTTGATTGTCAGCTTGATCATGGCATGAGCCCTGATATCGCTGGCAGGCCTGCCAACTGGTTAGGGTTGGCATTTATATCGCGCCGTGCCTGGCGCTAGCGGTTCGCAAACCTAGGATAGCTCCCCGCGACACTGGTCAGCCTCGCTTTCCAATGTCCGGCTCACCACCCTCTGAAGCATTGACGCCCGATTACGCTCGGCGGCAGCGATGCAACAGAGAGCGGATCACCTTCAGCAACTTGTGAGGCCGCATCTATAGGGATTCACGGTCCCTAAGCCTCGAAGTATAGCGGACCTGCTGCACCCTCCCCTGAATTTCCGGTTCATTTTGCCGATGTTGCTCACCCCGCCTATGTAGGGTGTTCGTCCGGCTCAATAGCACCCACAAGCATGGTTGTGGCTCTGCGCGGTATCTCTGCCGTCTCCAGTCCGTCAAAGCACGGTTTACGGAGAAAGAGGGTGAGGCGTAGACGGCCAAAAACGGAAACGGTCACGCTGGTTGGAATCCCAGAACCAGGCCCTACACAGGGCCTTATCCACCAGTGCCTTGACTCAGGGTACTGACGGATAAATAGGAGATAGACATGGAACAGCAGGACAAACCAATGCGCTGGCCCAGCGACTTTCCGGGCAAGCATGACAAAACCCCATCAACGCCTGCATGACTC
The DNA here is from genome assembly GCF_037150615.1 of Alcaligenes sp. PF14. Taxonomy (NCBI): domain Bacteria; kingdom Pseudomonadati; phylum Pseudomonadota; class Betaproteobacteria; order Burkholderiales; family Alcaligenaceae; genus Alcaligenes; species Alcaligenes sp. PF14. The sequence continues at coordinate 219,324 of NZ_JBAGRS010000008.1, forward strand.
GCATATGAGCAGTAGCGAGGTCCAGGCAGCCCTTCTTATGAGGGGAATCATCAAGGCGGCGGCGTGGACGAACACGCAGTACCACTGGACGGCAGACCCGCTGCTGAAAGGTGCAAGGCAGACTCAGGGTGAACTGCCCATGCCGGTATCAAGCCCGGCCCGCCTTGATGATGGTGAATGGCCGCCACAGGGCGGGGAGAGCCTACCGCCAGAGCCTGAGATCGGCGCAGGCCACCATCAACCCATAACCGAGAGCGCAGGCCGAAAACCAGCAATCCCGCTGGCAGTGCCGAGGTTTCAGCGTGGAGGCCGGGTAGTAACGACCGGAACACGCAGGACGTTTGGCCCACGAAACGGGCACCCTCCGATAGCAGCCCTTGGCAGCCGTGTTAGCGACGGCAGCAAACCCCAACCCCTCCATACGTGTGAAGTCCGATAAAACGGTGCCTTATCCGATCAAGGGCTGCTATCAGAGGGCATAGAACCCCGGACCCCGCCAATACCGGCATTTGCGCAGATGCAGTGAAGGCGGCAGACGCAGGCTAACCCTCCCCTCTTTCAATGGCGCCGGATGCGGCGCAATCCCCCCGGAGCTAAACATGAACGCTTTTGCTATGCGTGAGATAGACGCGCACGAACTGGCGGAGCGCCGCCGCGCCTATATCGCGGAGCAAATCCGCGACTGCCTCAAAGGCGAAACCAATTCAGTGCTGATGTCGTGGGGCCATCCCACACCAGCAAACCTGAAATCACGAGCTGATCTGCTGGAAGTGCTGAACGACCAAATGATCGCTTATGAGAAGTCTGATGCGATCGGGCCCTTTGTTAAGAGCGTCCTGAATCACGACCCCGTATATCGAGACGGCCTGAACGCGCATCTTTTGGCACTTATCCAAAGTTGGGCAGACGCCAGTCACGACGCAATGACCGAGCAGGAACTGGAGGCGTTGTCGTGCTAGACCTCGCCGCTTTCATTCTTGGCATCGTCACATTGCTGGCCATCGTTTTTGGCTGCATGGGCTTTGCTTACCTAATTTCAGAAGTGATCAGTATCTGGAGACAGCCATGAGCGACATCATGCTGAACGCCATCATTCAAATGCCCTACGAAATGGCGATGAACGACGAGCTATCCCGGCGGCAGTTTTATGAGCGGGCCAACCAAACCCTGAATGAGCGCAACGCAAAGGCGGCTCAGATTGAGCGGCTGCGAGAGGCGCTGCGCTGGACTGCAGGCGCACTCCAGGCCGCTTGTCAAAGCTCGTACTGCTCTGACGAGGACGACCGAGTCGCCATCGGCGCCGAGACCAGGACTGTCTCGCAGATCCTGGATTATGCAGACGCCGCCCTATCGGGAGAACCAACATGCTGATAACCAAGGAGCACTACGACCTGATGGCAGCTTTTGAGCGCAGCCACAAAGAACGGTTCGACAAAGAAGATAAATCGCTCTGGCCGAAGGGCGTGATCTATCAAGACGGGCGCGTGAACGAACTTTTCCAGGCCTACCGGCATGGATACGCATATGCAAAAACAACAGCATACGGTGATGGCTTTCACGACGGCGAAAACAAGGGATTCCAGAGCGGCTATAGCGATGCACTGGCAGACGTCCGGCAGAAACTGGAAGGAATGATTGACGCTGCGATAAGCGCCCTATCGGGAGAGCCAACATGACCATGATTTGCTCGCAATGCAACCAGTACGGAATCCGCTGGATGGGTTCTTATGGAAATCTCACGCATACCGAATGCCCGAATTGCGGTGGCAAAAACTGTCAGCGTGAAGATCAGGACGACGGAGACGTGGATACGGAGGATGGCGATGACTGACCAAAACCCCGGCTTCCCCCGCACTCGCCGCCGTAACCCTTTCGATGGCCAGGGATGCTACGCACCAAATAGCAGCAAGATCCCGGTCAAGGCCTGGGTCGGTGCTGCCCTCGTAGTTTTTATCTTCATCGGCCTGTTCGCCAAGCTGGGCGCAGCCGCTGGACTGAACTGAATTTCACGAATTGCACGAATCGGAGAACATCATGAGCACCGTAACCATGGTCCTGGGCGAGTCCGGGACAGGCAAAACAACCAGCCTTCGCAATATGAACCCAGCAGAAACGCTGCTGATTCAGGCCGTTAAGAAGCCTCTACCCTTCCGCGCAACCGATTGGCAGCGATTTGATCGAGAAGCTAACAAGGGAGGCAACATCTTCCAGACGGACAGTCCCGCCGAAATCATCCATCTACTCAAAGGCACGCGCCGCAAGGTAATTGTGATCGATGACTTTCAGTATGTGATGGCAAACGAGTTCATGCGGCGCACCAGTGAGCGCGGGTTCGACAAGTTCACCGAGATCGGCAAGAACGCCTGGGACATTTTAAATGCTGCCGCCAGCCTGCCCGACGATACCCGTGTCTACATCCTAAGCCATGTCGAAACCACGGACCAGGGCCGCACCAAGATCAAGACAATCGGGAAGATGCTGGACGAAAAAATCACGCTGGAAGGCATGGTGACCATCGTTCTACGGACCCTAGTGCGAGATGGGCAGTACCTATTCTCGACCCGCAATAACGGCAGTGACACCGTCAAGACCCCGATGGGTCTCTTTGACTTCGAGGCCATCGACAACGATCTGGCCGCCGTCGATCAGGCTATCCACTCCTACTACACCCCCACCGAGCAGCCCGCTTAAAAGGAATTGCAATGCGTAGCTACACCCTGGACACAACCGCCGCTCAACAGGCAAATCAAAACTCGTACATCGACCAGACTGGCAAGTATATCGGTGCCTTCATCGTCGCCAAGGCGGTGACATCGCGCAGCGGAACAGAAGGCATTGAGTTCTCTTTCAAAGCTCAGGATGGCCGGCAGGCCAACTACCTGACGCTGTGGACATTCAACAGCCAAGGCGAAGCGCTCTATGGCTTCAAAATCCTCAATGCCCTAATGACAGTTATGGGCGTTAAAGAATTACACCCGAAAAAAGGCGGCGTGGCGAAACCTGATGGCACGCGAGAAGAAGCCATTGCATACCCGGACTTGCACAATAAGCCGGTGGGTATCGTTTTGCAGAAGGAGTTCTATTTCAAGGACAACGGTGACGAGGGCTACAAGTTCAATATCTTCGCACCCTTCCAGGCCAACACCGAACTGATGGCTAAAGAAATTCTGGACAATAAAACTCAGCCCCAGGCGCTGGCCAGCATCATTTCCAGCCTCAAGGACAAGCCAGCCCCTGCACAACAATCTCGTAGCAGCCAGACGAGCAACGCCTACCAGGCCCCCGCCCAGAACGGCAGTCAGCCCGCTGACCCATTCGGCAGCGACTTCGGAAACTTCTAACTGTGGAGCAGGCGGTTTGCCCGCCTGAGTAAACATGAGCACACCCGCACTTTACACACTGACCTCTGAATACCGCGCCCTGGCTCAGCTTCTTGCGGAGCGAGACTTCGACGCCGAGACCATTGCCGACACCATCGAATCTACCGGACTGCCCGAGCAGATTGCCGAAAAAGCCCAAGGCTGCGAAATGGTCGCCCGCGTTATGGAGGCTGACCTGCCCACGATTGACGCAGAGATTCGTCGGCTACAAGATCTGAAAAAGGCTCGCAAAGCCCGCGCTGACGCACTCCGCAAATACGTGTTGGACAACATGCTGGCCAGTGGCATCAACCGAATCGACGCCCCACTGTTCAGCATCAGTGTCGCCAAGAATCCGCCCGGCGTGGACATCTTTGACGAGCGGCAACTTCCGGCGGACTACCTGACAGACCCTGTGCCGCCTGCGCCCCAACCCGACAAGAAGCTGATCGCTCAGGCCATTAAGGACGGCGCGGATGTGCCTGGAGCAAGGCTCACGCAGGGTTTCCGGCTCAACATCCGCTAAGCCAGCACCTGCGCACCCGTAAATGGACAGGCCAAGACGGTCAGGAGCGTTTCACCACGGAAATCATTGCCGAGCAAATGCAAATGCTGGGCGGCCGTGGAGGGGAGGCGATTTAACCCATCCCTAAAGCGAGCTCACAATCAAATCACCATAGCCCCAAATTATGGTTCCTATGGCCCCTAAGGCGACGCAAAAAAATAGGCCATCACCACAGCCTGTTTGCGCCATAACTCGCGAATCGCAATAAATTCCCCAGGCTCAGAAAAGGCTCCGCCTAATTCAGTCATCCCCTTCAACTGCTCAACCCATAAGAATGACCACGCTGACGCCATTGTCAGTATTGCCCCGCTCCTCTGAAACATCTCCGGAGACAGGCAAAGTGCGCTGCCCACTGAAATCAGAACTGATGCAGTCAAAAGCGCACTGATTTTCAAGCGTGTATTTTTTATTCTCTTGTCTGACATAGACCCCGCCCAGCTTATAGCCCCAGTCCCAACTGGTCAGAGGGCCACACTATTAATAGTCGCATCATACTCCGCATAGTATGGGGATTTTTGCGCATGAACAAAGGAATACAGCCATGTGGTTTAAAAACCTGCGTATCTATCGATTAGATACGGCATTTGCCATGTCCGCTCAACAACTGGCCGACCTGCTGACCAAGCACCAATTCGCACCATGCGGAAGCCAAGAACCGCTCAGCCTGGGCTGGGTGCCGCCACGCGAAGGCGGTGAGCTGGTGCATGAGGTGAACGGTCAGTATCTGATCTGCATGCGTGCTGAAAAGAAACTGCTGCCCAGCGCAGTAGTCAACCAAGCCGCCCGCGAGAAGGCCCGCGAAATCGAAGAGCAGCAAGGCTACAAGCCAGGCCGCAAGCAGATGAAGGAAATCAAAGAGCAGATCATTATTGATTTGATGCCCCGCTCCCATGTTGTGCAGCGCGACACAATGGTCTGGATCGACACACGAAACCATTGGTTTGTGATTGATGCCGCAGTCGTGGCTAAGAGCGATGAGGTGCTAGGCCTATTCGCCAAGAGCGTGGACCCCTTCCCCGTGCAGGCTCTGTACACCGAGCAATCTCCCGGTGCCGCCATGACCTCCTGGCTGGTTGATGATGAAGCCCCGGCCAACTTCACGGTCGACCAGGATACCGAGCTACGCTCTACCGGCGATAGCGGTGCTGCCGTACGCTACGTGAAGCAAAGCGCCGACATTGACGAAGTGCGCAAGCACGTCGAAGCCGGCAAGCAATGCACCCGTTTGGCCATGACCTGGGCGGATCGCATCAGCTTTGTGCTCACCGATGCACTGGACGTCAAACGGGTGGCCCCGCTGGAAATCCTGACTGAAAAGCAGGACGTGACGGCCGTCAACGATGACGAAATCTTTGATGCCGACATGACCTTGATGACCTCCGAGTTGGCCAAGATGATCAGTGATCTGGTTGAGGTCCTAGGCGGTGAACGCATTAACTAAAGTGAGATTAGGGGTTTTGCCCATCGAATCAATTCATCGCTTTACCAGCGATTTCCACACACTTTGTCGCTTCAGTCTTTGCCAAGAACCATAGAGCAGTGTCGCCCAGCACTCCGTCCCATATTCTCAGATTGTCTTCTAAGGCTTCGATTCGCTGCTTTAATCTCAAAATGGACTGAGCCAATTCCAAACTCAAGATCGATATCAGAACGATGTTTAGCCCACGAAGCCAGTCCAACTCTCTCTCCAAATTCATCAATACCAGAAACCCATCCTCTCGCGAAAGTGGAGGTGCTTCGAAAAAATCACGGATCGACTGGAGCTTCTGCACTACCTCCGTTTGAATAAATAGCTTCGTTCGCAAAGCTTCTTCCTGTCTACGCCACTTCTGACCCGCATAAGCCACCCAGACAGCCCCCCCTGCAGCCCCACAAGTCCCGACCGCCGTCAGGACGCTAATAATACTTACATTACTAAGCGCTCCCACCCGCTTATCCCAGACCCACCCCAACACAAAACCAACTATAAGGGCCAGAATCGCCCCCGCTGTGAAGGCCGCGATCATTTGACGTTCGCAGCTACATTTTTTTTCAATCACCTAGGATCTCCAAGCAACTCTCCGTTTCTATATCCGCAAGGATCATAGCCGAACCCCTGCAGCTAAAACATAGGATGCCTCCCCTATGAAGCATCACGACTACAGCAACACCCCATAACCCCGCTTGATTTACTCAACCGGGGTTTTTCTTTTCTAGGATCAACTCATGACCACCGCTGAATCTCCAGCGCCGACCGCTGAAGAGGCACGCAAGCTGCGCGCCTACGTTTATATGCTTGCCAAGACCACCCAAGCGTTCGCTGACGCTGCAGGAATCGACCTCGAAGCCACAGAACTAGTGGTGGATTTAGGTCAGCCAAAGAAGGTGGCGAAATCAATCCGCTCCATCCTGGATGGTGCGCTGGCCCTAGCTGGTGAGTAGCAAGACAGACAGATGAATCTGCCACCCCCAGTGCCAGAGCAGAAGCTCTGACACCCAAGTAGATGAAAACGGAGGCCGCATGGCCAGACAAGCCGAATTTGCCCGACCCCTGCCCCGCCTTCGACACATCGAACCGGGGCAATTTTTTACCCTTCGCCATGACCCGGAACTGCGCGTGCTCCTGCACAAGACACGCACTCACGGTCATTTCAATAACGGATATGCATCCCTTTGCCATGAGCTTGATATCAAGTGCGTGGTCTGGGGTGAGAACGGATGGGAAGCAAAACTATGACTCAGAAACTTTTAATGCCTCTGC
>NZ_JBAGRS010000009.1:0-96225 GCF_037150615.1 Alcaligenes sp. PF14
CGGCGCTTCGGGAAAACCCTGTGTGTGCTGCAGCGAGAAAAGAACTATAGCACGAGGATTTTCGACTTTGCAAGCGCCCCATGGGGTTTTTCTAAGTATTTCAGGAGAGAAACCGCCAAAAAAACCCTTAGCTCATTGATAACTATGAAGAATAACTATAAAAATATTTTTTAGCTTAACTTCAGTCTTTTCCCCTGGTAGCGGCCAGCCCATCCTCAACCGCATCTTCCAGACCAAACCGCTGTTTTTCTCGTGAAAATTGGCTAGATATTCTCCTGCCGCCTAATAGCCCTTTCTCTATATAGAGACAGCGAAACTCATCACCCACACCAGTCATCAGCCCTTGTGCTTGCTTGCTTGCTTGCTTGCTTGCTTGCTTGCTTGCTTGCTTGCTTGCTTGCTTGCTTGCTTGCTTGCTTGCTGGCTGGCTGGCTGGCTGGCTGGCTGGCTGGCTGGCTGGATAACGGACAAAAGAACGACCACACGAACACTGCATCGGCCCTGTGCCTTCAACCAGCAGTGTCTCTATATAGATAGCGAGTTGAATGGCCTCCAAGATCGAGCATTATGCAGGGCTGCTAGCCGCTCGGGGCCCCGGGACCGGGTGTTGGGGCGAGTCAGAGTACTTGCCGCAGTCGCAGTCATGATCGGGGATGCAAGCAGTCTGCTGTTTGAGCCCAAAGTTTGTGATTGGTCCGGGGGACCAATCACTGGGCGAGTTCAGACTGCGCCCCGATCATGACTGCGACCAGGGGACCGGCGCATTGCGCCGGCAAGTAGTCCGCCCCAATACCCGGTCCCGGGGCCTCGAGTGGCGACCTACGTAGAGCGGTTGAAACAATGAGCGCCCTCTCTATATAGAAGGGCCATTCATTGTTGCGACTCAACCCTCTATATATAGTTGGGTGGTGAGCCTCCCCAAGAAGTAATCCAATCCCCCCACCCTCTATCCTCACTGACCTTCAATAGCCCTTTGGTTCTCAGTCTCTTTGTTTAGGTCTTAGATTCTCCGAGTCTCTAAGTCTGCACCCATGAGAACACCAATCATCTCAACACATCCTCTCTAGTAGAAAAAACCCAGCTTTCTCTCACCGATAGAACGTCCTCGACACCGACACGCTCTCTCTATATAGAGGACAAAGACACACCTGCAGAAAGCAACTACAGAGACACAAGCTCACCCAAGGCAGGGCACAAACACAGCTCCCCCTCCTATCTACTCTATATATAGAGATCCTCCCCTCCTTACGCCCCCAAGCAATAAGCTAATCCCCAATTCATTGTTATTTTCTGTAGCCACGTTCATTACCATTCCTTATGCACTTAATCCTCTAAGCAGGCCTCTGCTTACTCAAGAGAGTAATAATGATCAAACCAATCCTCATCTCCTTGGCATTTGCATTCAGCGCGGTCCTGGCACCGACTGCTTCCGCAGAGCCAAGCACACCCGACACGGCAGCCAAACCAGCCGCATTGATCTCGGCTGGCGAGCTGGCCACCAAGCTGGATCAAAACAATCTGCGCATTCTGGATATCCGCACAGACAAAGAATATGCAGCAGGCCATGTACCAGGTGCCGTCCACACTCCATATGGTGCCTACCGCGGCCCAGCCGAGAACGCCGGTGCCCTGCGCTCCGAAGCCGAGCTGTCTGCCCTGTTCAGCAAAGCCGGCATTTCCAAGGACAGCTACGTTGTCGTCACCTACGCGGGCGCCAACCCCACGGACTTCGGCGCAGCAGCACGCGTATACTGGACACTGAAAGCTGGCGGCCTAACCCAGCTATCCATTCTGGACGGCGGCCTGCAAGCCTGGGAAGCCGAAGGCAAAGCCCTGAGCAAAGACGCCCCTACCGTCACCCCCACCGAATTCAGCTACCACTACAACAAAGACATGGTGGTCAGCACACAAGAAGTGGCTGACTATATCAAGAATGGCCAAGCCCCCGTCTTGCTGGACGCACGCCCAACCGAATTCTTCAAAGGCGAAAAGCGCGTTGACGCCGCCGCCCGCTACGGCACCCTGCCCGGCGCACGCGAGCTGGACTTCAACAGCTTTTTCCGTAGCGACAAACCTGTCCTGAAAGACACCGGTGAACTCGTCAAGATCGTCAAAGAACAAGGCCTGGACGACAAACCCACCGTTTCGTTCTGCAATACCGGCCACTGGGCTGCCACGAACTGGTTTGTCCTGTCCGAACTGGCCGGCAATCCTAACGTGAAGCTCTACCCCGAGTCCGTCGTGGAATGGAGCCGCAGCAACTTGCCTATGGATAATCAGCCCTCCCGTTTCGAAGTTCTGAAACTTGATGCCAAACGCGCCATTAACTAAAGAAATCGATCATGCTTTATCTGACTAGACTGGGCTTTATCCTGGCCAGCCTGGCCCTGATTGTTGGGGTCGCTCTGGTAGGTGGACTGCGCCAAGGCCTGCTCGCCCTGCTGGGGATTGGCTTTGGTGCCGTCCTGCAAGGAGCCCGTTTCGGTTTCACGACCGGATGGCGCAACTATATCGAGCGTCGAGATCCTCAAGGTATCTGGGCACAAATGCTCCTGCTGGTATTGGCCGCCGCCTTCACCCTACCCTTGATCGCCGATAGCGGTGGCGAGCTGGTTGGCGCGATTGCCCCATTGACCATCAGCCTGGTATTGGGCGCCTTTCTGTTTGGCGCTGCCATGCAACTGGCCGATGGCTGCGGTTCCGGCACTCTCTATAAAGCAGGCGCAGGCGCACCGATTTCCTTTGCGGTTCTGCCTACCTTTGCCATTGGTAGCTTTCTAGGCGCATCGCACCAGCCCGGCTGGATTGCCCTGGGCGGCCTGCCCGCTATCGACCTGACTGTGTCCTTGGGCTGGCCCACTGCCTTGTTGATTACCGTACTAGGCTGCGCCGCCGTATCCTGGTTCGTCGGCCGAGGTGCACGTCGCCATCGAAAAGAGCAAAACAGCCCACCTGCCAAATGGGAAATGCGCTGGTGGATGGGCGCTTTGCTGCTGGCCGTGCTGTATGCCATTCATATGATTGTTGCAGGCCAACCCTGGGGCATCGTCTATGGTATTGGCTTGTGGGGCGCAAAAGTATTCTCGGCTCTGGGCTGGTCCCCGGTTAGCGACGCATTCTGGGGCGTAGCTCCGCACGCACAACGTCTGGCTGAACCCGTCCTGGCTGACGTTACTTCGGTCACCAACTTTGGTTTGATTTTGGGCGCCATGGCAGCCTCACGCTGGAACCATCCTGCCAATTTCAAATCACCCAATGCCCGCACTTTGTGGGTAGGTGCAATTGCGGGCCTGGTGATGGGCTACAGTGCCCGTATGGCCTTTGGATGTAATGTGGGCGCATTCCTGGGAGGCATTGCCTCGGCCAGCATCCATGGCTGGGTCTGGTTTGCACTGGCCTTTGCCGGGTCCATCATAGGCGTGCGCATTCGTCGCCGCGTTAATCCTTGAGTCGTGCAAGCATGAGCAAAACTACTTTCCGCCTTATTACCAGTACTTTCTGGCTGGTCGTTGTCTTGCTAGTTGTCATGGACAGCCTGCAAGACTATCCCTACCGTCCCGAGCCCGCCCCCATTGCCTGGGGCAGTGGACAAGCTGCTAGCGGTGGCCACTGCTCGGGTCGATAAGCCAGGGCCTACCCGGCCTGTAACACCCCTGATGGGAGAAAACCAGGCAGCCTTACTTGGCTGCATCGGGTTTCACCCTCAGGGGTTTTCTTTTGGGTGAAGGAAAGCGCATCCGCTTGTAGTGACAAACCGACAGCCTGCATTGCCCGCCCCACGCAAGTGCAAGGGCACGCCAAAGCAAGCATAGAGCCGTGCTAGCATCAATCAGATTTCCCATCCCTCTGTTGTCATGCTGACCTTCCTTCGCACCACCTTTAGCCGCAGCCTGCGCATGTTTTATACCGTTGCGCGCATCATGCTCCCCATCATGATTGCGGTGCGTATTGCCGCGCAGTTGGGCCTGATCGAGAAAGTCGGCAAACTGATAGGCCCGATCATGGCACTGGTTGGCCTGCCTGCCGAAGCCGGTATTGTCTGGGCAACCACTGCTCTGGCCGGTATTTACGCTGGCATAGGATCAATGGCGGCCTTGGGCGACAGCTTGAGTTTCAACGTGGCTCAAATCAGCGTCTTGGGCACCATGATGCTGTTTGCACACAATATGCCCATGGAACAGGCCATTGTGCGCCGAGCCGGAGCCAGCTTCTGGTTTACCGCCACGCTGCGGATTGTCTGCGCCCTGCTTTACGGTGGCCTGCTGGCCTGGGGTTTGAATAGCGCCGGGCTGTTACAGGAACCCGTGTCCCTTGCCTGGCTTTATGGACAATCCAATGCCACACAAGGTGGTTGGCAAGGCTGGGTAGACTGGTTGTGGGGAACGGCCAGCTCGCTATTCATGACCTGGCTGATTATTCTTGGCCTGCTCCTGATCCTGTCAGTCCTGGAGAAAATCGGCTTCACCCGATTGCTGACTCGACTCCTGCTTCCCTTGCTCCGCTTTTCAGGCTTGGAAGAACGAGTCGCCCCCACCACCACGATTGGCGTATTGCTTGGCTTGAGCTACGGCGGTGCCTTGATTATTGATGAGTCCCGCCAGCAGAACTACAGTCCCAGAACACGCTTGCTGGCCTTGTCCTGGCTGTCACTGAGCCACTCCCTGATTGAAGACACCATTCTTATTCTGGCTCTGGGTGCCAACATCTGGGTGGCCCTGGTCGGCCGACTTGTTCTGACCTTGTTGATTATTGGCCTGATGGCCCGTCTGACATTACCAGGTAGCGCCCTGTACAGACGCTACCTTGCTTCTGCCTCGCATCCTCAGGATGCTTAGCTTTTTACCAGCAGATCCTGAAAACGCTGGTAGAACTTCTTGAGCTTGGGCGCAATGACCATCTGGCAGTACGCTTGCTCGGGGTTCAATGCAAAATAATCGTGGTGATAATCCTCGGCCTCCCAGAAAGTGGAACTGTCGAGCACATGGGTCACGATCGGTGCATCAAACTGCGATTTGATTTCTTCGATGACCTCAAAGGCCTGGCGGCGCTGTTCTTCATTTTGACAAAAAATTGCCGACGCATACTGTGGTCCCTGGTCAGCGCCCTGACGATCCGGCGTGGTAGGGTCATGGGTCAGGAAAAATACCTCCAGCAAATCCCGATAGGAAATGACGGAAGGGTCGAATTCCACTTTGACCACTTCAATATGGCCGGTCTGCTTGCCGCAAACCTGCTCATAGGTGGGATGCTCTACATGGCCGCCACAATATCCGGGCACCACAGACTGCACACCTCGCAAGGCTTTGAAAATCCCTTCAGTGCACCAAAAACATCCGCCACCTAATATGGCTGTTTCCTTCATGAATTCTCCTTTGTTGACGAATTGGCTAGACTCAGCAACCAGGCTGCAATAGCTTGTGCTTGCTCGGCGCTGATCCGGTTTTGAGCGGGCATGGGAATAGCTCCCCAGTTCCCCCGACTACCCTGTTGAATTTGTCGCTGCAAATACGCCTGAGTTTCCTGCGCCGGACCTGACGCGTAGCGTTGGGCGATCTCCCGAAAAGGGGGCCCGACCCGTTTACGATCAATTTGATGACAGGACAAGCACTGCGCCTGCACGATATCCATCAACGCTAACGTATCAGCCTTTGCCACCGGATTAAAGATCATCAATCCACAAAAAACTACTAATGGTAAACGTCTGGCCCAAGAGACTGAATGCAGCATGATCCTTCCCTTACAATTTACCCAGTCCTGGTCTGGGCTCGCAGTCACGCTATTATCTGATATTCATCTCTGTAATGGGCACGCATGTTAATTCACCCGCAGTTTGATCCCGTCGCCATACAACTTGGACCCCTTGCCATTCATTGGTATGGCTTGATGTATTTAGTGGGCTTTGGCCTGGTTTGGCTGGCTGGCACAGCGCGTATCCGTGCGGGCTATGACTTGCTGACCCGCAAGGACCTGGAAGACCTGATCTTTTACTGCGTCCTGGGCGTGGTGGCAGGTGGGCGTCTGGGCTACACCCTGTTCTATCAACCCTCTTACTACTTGTCGCACCCGCTGGAGATTCTGTATGTCTGGCAAGGTGGCATGTCCTTTCATGGTGGTCTGATCGGTGTGCTGGTGACAATTGCGCTGTTTGCTCGAAACCGTCAACGGCGTTTTCTGGAAGTCAGCGATTTTCTGGCTCCCCTGATTCCCTTGGGGCTGGCCGTGGGCCGCCTGGGTAATTTCATTAACGGCGAACTATGGGGTCGCCCCAGTGATGTGCCCTGGGCCATGATATTTCCGCAAGTGGACGCAACCCCTCGCCATCCTTCGCAGTTGTATGAGATGGCCCTGGAGGGCATTGCCCTGTTTATCTTGCTGTGGTGGTTCACGCGTCGTCCACGCGCCGTCGGTCAAACCAGTGCCCTGTTCCTGATCGGCTATGGTTTCTTCCGCTTCATGGTGGAATACACCCGCGAGCCCGACGGCTACCTGGGTCTGCTCAGCGCAGGCTTGTCGATGGGGCAGTGGTTGTCCTTGCCCATGATTGTCGCTGGCCTGGCTCTGTTTGCGTATGCCAGCAAACGAGACGTTGCGCCTGGCAGTCAGAAATAAACAAAACAGCAGAAAAGAAAAAAGCCCGTCCAGATCTGGACGGGCTTTTTTTGCAGGTGCCCCACCATTGCCGTCAAGACCGGCATCCTGGAACCGAGGGTCCAAGATCGGCTGTCATCAAGCCAGCTTCGGGTTCGTCGACGAGGACGATCGCTCCTACTGGCTAATCCAACAACCTGTATGCCAAAAGCATTGGTTCAAGGAATGTATGGTCGTGTCACGAACACGGCAGGGACTTACTGGGATGAAGCAGTCCGCGAGGGACAACAAGGGACTGCTTTCAAATTTGGTTTAGCGCGCGGTACCCGAAGGTTCGATGACCTCGTCAATCATTGCGTGCATGTCTTCAATTTTACGCTTGAAATCGCCAAAAGCAACATTAGCCAGAGGACCATCAGGTGCTTTAGCGGATAAAAACTCGCTGGCGATCTGAATGGCGGCCATGACGGCGATACGTTCGTTGCCAGAGACACGGCCCGAACCCTTGATAGACTGCATGCGCTGGTCTACCAGTTTGACAGCTTCAAGCAAGCGCGCTTTTTCGGAAGGAGGGCATGCCAGAGAGTAATCGCGGCCCAACAGGGAAATATCGACTCGTTCCATGACTTACTCCTGTACGGCACCGGGTAAACGCATCAGGATCGAACCGATCTGGTCGCGAGCCTGTCCTGCTACATCACGCAACACACCCATACCCGCGCGTGCGCTATCCAACTCGCGACGCAAGGCAACTACCTGGGCCTGTTCCTGTTCAAGCAGCTTTTTCAGTTCTGCCTGATCAGCCTGCGCTTGTTGCTGCACCATATCCAGTTGACGCTGATGCGAAGCAACACCGGTGGACAGGGACTCGAACTCATCTTGTTGACGACGATTTTGCTGGCGCAAGGCGTCCAGCTCGGCATCCTGAGTTTTCAGACGAGCTAATAATTGAGCGCGTTCAGCGTTGAGCTGACGAGATTGCTCTACCAGTTGACCGATACGGTCAGCGAGAAAGTCGAGATCTTGCAACATGGGCCTTATCGTAAACCATTGCTAGCGTTACTGGGTAGAGGAATTTCATACTAATGATAACCTTTCACCCATCTTTCCATTACCTTTCAAACTTCTTTCAAAGCCTGCCATCCACCTACGAACACGCTCCCAAAAAACCCTAAATTTTCAGAATTACCGGGAAAACCCTTAAAAACTAGGGTCATCTCAGGGTTTCCAGTCTTCAAGTGCTCCATTACCATGCGTCACCTCTGTTCAATGCAGTCGGCACACGCAGAGTATGGAGCCCGCTCCACTATAAAGAAGCTGACACAGGAAAAAGGAAAACCAATGCGCAAGGCAGACAAGGAGAATCCACCTTATGCAAATTAAAAATAAACAGGACTTCTGGTCCGGGGTCATGTTCGTGGTCGTGGGCGCCGCTTTCGCGCTCGGGGCCACCAGCTACTCGATGGGAACAGCCGCCCGCATGGGGCCCGGCTACTTCCCCTTCTGGCTTGGTGTATGCCTGAGCTTGTTAGGGGCGGTCGTCACTTTGGGCTCGATGTCTGCCAAAGCAGAAAGCACTGAGGTAGAGAAGTTTAACTGGAAAGTGCTCTTCGTTATCATCGGCGCGGTCGTGCTTTGCGGTCTGACACTGAACTCGCTGGGTGTTTACATCTCCATTTTCCTGCTTGTACTGATCAGCAGCTTTGCCAGCCATGAATTTAGCTGGCCTGTTGCACTGGGCGCAGCCGTCTTTTTGGTGCTGTTCGTCTGGTTGGCATTCATCAAGGGCCTGGGGCTGGTGTTCCCCCTGTGGCCAAGTTTTCTGGCCTGATTAGGGGGTGAACGAATATGGAATTATTTGACAACCTGATGCTGGGTTTCTCGGTGGCGATCACGCCCGAGAACCTGGCCTACGCTTTGCTCGGTTGCATACTGGGCACCTTGATTGGCGTGTTGCCAGGCATTGGCCCTGTGCCAACCATTGCCATGCTGCTGCCCATTACGTATGTGCTGCCTCCCGTTGCTGGTCTGATCATGCTGGCCGGTATTTACTATGGCGCCCAATATGGTGGGTCCACAACGGCCATTCTGGTCGCCCTGCCGGGAGAAACCTCGGCGGTGGTAACGGTGCTGGACGGACACCAGATGGCCCGTAATGGCCGGGCCGGTGCTGCCCTGGCGATTGCTGCTCTGGGTTCTTTCTTTGCCGGATGTGTGGCCACCGTGCTGCTGGCCGCTTTTGCACCGCCCTTGGCTGAAGTCGCCTTCAAGTTTGGACCTGCGGAGTATTTCTCATTAATGGTCTTGGGCCTGGTCGGTGCTGTGGTGCTGGCTTCGGGCTCCCTGCCCAAAGCTATCTGCATGATCTTGCTGGGTCTGCTGCTGGGTATGGTCGGTACCGACGTGAACTCCGGTGTTGCCCGTTACGACTTCGGTATTCCAGAACTGCAAGACGGTATCGACTTCGCCGTGGTGGCAATGGGTGTGTTTGGTTTCTCCGAAATCATGAACAACCTGGAGCTGGGCGATCAACGCGTGGAGATCACTGGCAAGGTCGGGTCGCTGTACCCCAACAAGCAAGAGTTCAAGGAGTCCTGGCCTGCTGTCGTGCGTGGTACCGCCATGGGTTCTTGCCTGGGTATCTTGCCCGGTGGTGGCGCGGTGCTGTCCTCCTTTGCGTCTTACACATTGGAGAAGAAAATCTCCAAGAACCCGGAACGCTTTGGTAAAGGTCACCCTGCTGGTCTGGCCGGTCCCGAGTCTGCCAACAACGCTGCCGCTCAAACCTCCTTCATCCCGCTGCTGACCCTGGGTATCCCCGGTAACGCTGTGACCGCGCTGATGATTGGCGCCATGACCATCCACAACATTCAGCCTGGTCCACAAGTGATGACCAGCCACCCCGAACTGTTCTGGGGGCTGATCGCCTCCATGTGGATTGGTAACCTGATGCTGGTCATCCTGAACCTGCCATTGGTAGGACTGTGGGTGAAACTGCTTAAAGTGCCCTACCGCCTGCTGTTCCCCGCCATTCTGGTGTTCTGCACGGTGGGTGTGTACTCGCTGAACTACAACGTGTTTGACATTCTGGTCACCGCCGCCTTCGGTTTGGTGGGCTACGTCTGGTCCAAGCTGCGTTGTGAAGGAGCTCCGCTGTTGCTGGGTCTGGTCCTGGGACCAATGATGGAAGAAAACTTCCGTCGTGCCCTGCTACTGTCCCGCGGTGATTACACCACCTTTGTGACACGTCCTCTGTCCCTGTCGCTGCTGGTCCTGGCTGCCTTCCTGGTTGTGGTTGTAGCCCTTCCTTCGGTGAAAAAGAAACGCGAAGAAACCTTCGTCGAAGAGGACTAAGACACCGTCCGTTCTCTGGTTTGAACGCTCCCGCTGAAAGGGAGCATTCAAACCGGCGCAGTCAACAAGAAGGCCTGATTTCGTCTCTCCACGAAATCGGGCCTTTTTCTTTATTAGCTGGTTTCGCTGCCTGCTTTCAAGACAGCCAAATCTTTGAAAGAGCGCACAGCCCTACGTCAGGAAACAAACCTCAGGCAGCCAGAACTGCCTGCGTACACAAGCTTCCCAACAAGGGAGCCAGAATGACACCGGGGTGAGCCACGACGGCGAACAAACCATCTACAGTCCCAATAGGCCCACACAATGGCTGCTTGTTACTAGTCATGGGGCGCTGCCCGACCTCTATCGACAAAATGCGCGGGACAGAAGGCAGTTGCAGCAACTGAGCAATGGACTGACAGGTTTGCTCGGCCAGACGCTGCAAACCTGCCTCGCCTTCCAAGGGATAATCCAACGCCGACATCAACCCTCTTTCTTTGCCCGGTCGCACCTCCAGATCCTGAGCACAGAGTAAATGCCGGACCCGATTTCTATCAGCATCCAGGCGCAGTAACACGGCGGGCTGTTGCTCTATAGGCAACGCTACCCCTGCACTGGCTGCCAAAACCAAGGCACCATAAGCATTGGCCAGCACCACCTTGTCGGCCACGATGACTTGCCCTTGCACTTCTATACCGTTCACTCGCCCTCCTGCCGACAACACACGCTGTACCGTACCGGACAGAACCGTGGCGCCATTCGCTTGTGCCGCTTGAATAAAACAACGTGCCAGATCTACTGGCTCCAAGGCGAAATCATCGGGCGCCCACATTGCCAAATCCGGTACGGCTGCCAACGACGGTTCTTTCTGACGCACTTGCGCGGCTGACAGGCTTTCAACCCTGGAACCGGCTGCCAGATGCTCGGCAATCAAGGCGGCTGTCTCGTCCGTCGTTTCCCCCCAGAACAAGGCTCCACGCACGGTCACAGGCAATGCCCCCAAGGTCTGCTTCAGACGCGTGTACTCTTCCAGAGCGTGTAGACGCAAGGCAAAGGCGTCAGTGTCATCAGAAGGTGTACTGGCGCTGGCTCCTACCCATCCAAAAGAGGCTGCGGTTGCGCTGGGCACACTACCCGCACCCTGATCGATCAAAGTGACTGCGGCACCCGCTTGAGTCAGATGCCAGGCGACCGACGCCCCCATCACGCCACCACCGACGACCAGCACTTTGCATTTATGCATCATAGCTTTCTACTAATGGATAAACAAAAAACAGCCAGCCCCTTGTGCGCATGAACAAGCGAATAGCCAGCCAGGCAACAAGATACGGTCTGCTCTCAGCAAAAACAACAAGGGCCTGAATCCCTTGCGGAATTCAGGCCCTTGAGATCAGTCCAACTTACATCGTGCCTTGGCGGCGCTTGTAAAAGTTACCGATATACATGGCCAGCAGCACGAGCACGGTAGAGATCAGAATCATGATGATCCCCAGCGCCGAGAGCTTGCCCCACAAACCATCTTCGGCATAACCCAGCACCTGTACCGCCAGCACTTCCGTACCGGGACGGGACAGCACCACCGACACCGTCAGCTCACGAATGAACATGGTTGCCATCAAGATCCAGGCCGACACCACACCAGGAATCAGCAAAGGAATAATGATGCGGCGCATGGTGGTCCAGGAACTGGCCCCGGCAACGGCCGAGGACTCCTCCAGGTGGGCATGGACCTGCACAAAAGCGGCCGACAAGGGTCGGATACCGTAAGGCAGATAAGCGGCGATATAGGCCAGCAGCAAGGCGGTCAGCGTGGCATACAAAGGCGTTTGCACAAAGAACCACATAAAGCCGATCCCGATCACAATCCCCGGGAAGGAAAAGGAAAGGAAGCTCAAGGTATCCAGCAGCGCCGCCGCCCGCGTTCGTAACTTGACCACCACATAGGCCACAAACAGCGATAGCAATACACCCAGACTGGCTCCGACCACAGCCAGGAACAAACTGTTCTTCATGGCCACTTTGGAGATCGGATCTTGAATGACATCAATCCAGTTCGCCCAGCTCATCAAGGAGAAGGCGCGAGCACTAGGCACCATGGAGTACGGAATCATGGAGGTATACAGCAACACGGCCACAGGCAGCACCACCATCAGCAAGCTGATAATGCCCACAATGATGAACAAGGGGATTTTCGCGCGACGCAATTCCAGCTGAGTGGGTTTGAAACCACGGCTGGAGATCGTCACATACTTGCTGCTTTCTTTCGTCATGTAGCGATACAGAACGATCAGGGCAATGGAGGCCGACAGCACACTCATGCCCAGCGCCGCCGCTTTTCCGTAATCCGGAGCGAAGCCGGTAGAGATCATCTCGAACAGATAAGTGGCCAGCACATCCACACGACCTGGGGTACCCAGAACTCGTGGCACGGCGTAGGAAGCCAAGGCCCGCACAATCGCCAGAATGAAAGCCGCCATGATGGCTGGACGCAGAATCGGCAGGGTAACCCGCGTCAAGGTACGCCACAGACCGCCCCCGAATACACGGGAGGACTCCTCCATGGAAACGTCAAAAGAGGCCATGGCAGGCGCAATGATCAGGTAGGCCACAGGCATGTTCAACAAGCCTTCAACCAGAATCATGCCCCACAGGGAATAGATGTTCAGCGGTGCTTCCTGCAGGCCCAATGTATCCTGCAAGAACATATTGATCAGGCCGTTGGACGGGTTTAGCAGCAAGGCCCAGCTAACCGAGAACAGCAAGTGCGGAATCATCATGGGAACGATGGACAGCACAGTGAACACCCCTTTCATGGGCATGTTCGTACGCGTATTCAGGTAGGCCAGGAAAACAGCCAGCGCAGTAGAGAACAGGGAAGAGCCCAGCACGAAAACCACCGTATTGAAGGTGACTTCCAGCAAGAAGGGATCGGTGTAGGCGGCTACGTATTTAGCCGTGGTAAAGGAACCAAAAGCCGTCAGGCCCTGCGAGAAGCTGCCCAGCAGCAACATCAGGACCGGGCACAGCGTCAGAAAGCCGACGATCAGAATAAGCGACCAGCTAAGTGGTCTGCGTGTGTGATTCATGATGCCCCGCCCTTATGCCGACAACAGCATGCAGTGTTCAGGGTGCAGGTTAAAGCGTACGGTATCGCCCTCTTTCACCTTCACGTCTGGATCAATACACACCAGAAGCTGCTCTTTACCCACTTTGACCTCGGCCTCGTAGGACTCACCGACGAACTCCAGGGCCTGGACCTGACCGTGGAACAGGTTCTGCCCCACTTCATTGGCCTGGCTGCTGACACGAATAAATTCTGGGCGAATGCACAAGGTAACTTCGGTGCCCACGGGCAGGTCACGCTTCTTGCAATGCAGTTGGCCCAGTTCGCATTCCACAATGGTGGAGTCTGCACGCTGCTCCAGCACTTTGGCGCTGATCTGGTTAGCACGACCAATAAAGTCGGCCACAAAGCGGTGATCGGCATCAAAGTAAATTTTTTCTGGCGTACCAATTTCCAGAATCTTGCCACCACGCATCACAGCGATGGAGTTGGACAAGGCCAATGCCTCGACGCGATCATGCGTCACGTACACAGCGGTAATGTCCAGACGGCTCAGAAATTCGCGCAGTTCTTTACGGGTTTCTTCACGCAGCTTGGCATCCAGGTTACTGAGCGGCTCATCAAACAAAATGACTTTAGGCTCGGCCACCAGGGCTCGGGCCAATGCCACACGCTGCTGCTGACCACCGGACAGACGCGTTGCGGAACGCTGATCCACCCCTTCCAGCTGCACAAACTTCAGGATGTTCGCGACTTTTTCACGAATCACCTCTTTGCGCTCGCCGCGCACTTGCAAGGGGTAAGCGATATTGTCGAACACCGTCATGTGCGGCCAGATGGCGTATGTCTGAAACACCATGCCCAAACCGCGCTTTTCCACCGGCACAGCAATATTCTTGGCGCTGGACCAGACGATCTCGTCCCCAATGCGGATTTCACCCTCGTCTGGGGTTTCCAGACCAACAATGCACCGCAGCAGCGTGGTTTTGCCGCAGCCGCTGGGCCCTAACAGTGTGAAAAACTCATTAGCGGGAATCGTCAGGTTGATATTGTCCAAAGCCTTGAAGGTTTTGCCCTCTGAGACATAGGTCTTGCTTAGGCCGGTAATTTCAATTTGCATAATGAGTAAATGTTTTCAATAAAAATAAGGCGAGGCGCCAAGGCGCCCCGTTCTAGACGAACCTGTCGTTCTTGTCGTCCCGATTAACGGACGGCGAAGATACGGCTGAATTCGCGGCCCCAACGGACCAGTTCTTCGTCGCTCAGGTCGCGAATAGGCTCGACCTTGGCTTTATCGATCCCCGCAACCGGAGGGTGTACCCCTGGAGCCAGGACGTATTCGCCAACCTTGTTGGCCAGAATGCCCATGGCTTCATTACCCAGCCAGTAGTCCAGGAACACGCGAGCAGCATCAGGATGCGGTGCATTCTTGGTCAGGGCGATGGCACGTGGGGAGCCCAGCAAGGGCTGATCCGACATGGGGCCCCAGGCCAATGGCGCAGGCGACTTGGTCACGATGTACTTGGGCATGGAAATGGCAATCAACTTCTCGCCACTTTCAATAGGAGCCGGAGTTGGGCCAAACGAGGCCACGAACATGGGCTTGTTGGCAGCCAGGCCTTTCAGGAAGTCCAGCCACTGCTCTTCACTGCTAAAGACCTTTTCCTTCAAACCAATCAGCCAGCCAATGGTGGAGGGGTGGTTGGAAGGGTTGGCCATCACAATCTTGTCTTTCCACTTGGGATCGGCCAGATCTTCGTAGCGTTGTGGCGCATCCTCGGCCTTGAGGTGGTCCGTATTATAGATATAAGACACATATTCGATGCCAAATTGAATAATCGAATCGTCTTGAATGGCCCACTCGGGGTAGCCCTGCACGGCTTCGGACTGATGGGAAATCAGCACGCCCTGCTCTTTGAGCAGTTGCAGCATGGGCAAGGGAGCCTGAACCACGTCCGCCATCAACTTGCCGGCATTGAACTCGGTCAGGATGGTGGGGATGAACTTGGAGCTGGAAATACGGGTGTATTTGCCTTCAATGCCTTGCGCTTGTTGCAAGGCCTTCATGATGGGCTCTACCGCCGTGATGTTGGCGTAGAAAACAGCCTGGCCTTGAGCCTTTGCTTTTTCCAGTACGGCTGCGTCTGCCGCCCACGCCGCCCATGGCAAAGAGGTACTCATAGACGCCAGTCCGGTGGCACCTGCCAGCTTCAAGAAACGACGACGATCAAAAGTGGTCATAGGATTCAAGTTCCAGTTAATTAGCCAGGAAATTATGTGCGCCCATCATAATCCAGACAGGCAAATTCCATTTATTACAGATCTATGTTTGGTTTAGAACATGAGGGGCCTGACGCCGTCAAGCCTAAAACGTTTTGCCGCTTATTCGGGCAGGCAAAGATCAAGCCGATAAAGCTGCGCTAAGCTGTACGATCGAACAGATTATTTTCCAGGAGACCCGCGCCATGACCCCATCCATTCAGCCTAAACACTATGAACCCGCCAGCCCGCAAAAAGTGGCGTTCATTGGTCTGGGGGTGATGGGCTATCCCATGGCAGGACATCTGGCCCAGGCAGGGCATCAAGTCACGGTGTACAACCGCAACCCGGCCAAGGCGGAACAATGGAGTAAAGAGTTCAAACAGGAATGGGCCGCTACACCAGCCCTGGCCGCTGCCCAAGCAGACATTGTCATGGCCTGTGTGGGCAATGATGATGACTTGCGCTCGATTTTTCAGGGGCCGAACGGTGTGCTGGCAGGCATGAGGGCAGGGAGCCTGTTTATCGACCACACCACTGCCTCCGCCGAAGTGGCCCAGGAACTGGGAGCACAGGCGGCCAAGCAAGAAGTTGCATTTATCGACGCCCCCATTTCTGGCGGACAGGCGGGTGCCCAGAAAGGCATGCTCAGCATTATGTGTGGTGGGCAAGCTGAGGATATGGAACGCGCCCGCCCGCTGATGATGAGCTACGCCCAGGCCTGCACCCTGATGGGGCCCTTGGGGTCCGGGCAGCTGTGCAAGATGGTGAACCAGATTGCCGTTGTCGGACTCTTGCAAGGTCTGGCCGAAGCCATGGCTTTTGGTGAACGGGCCGGACTGGATATGGAGCAGGCCCTGTCTGTATTGACCAAGGGTGCGGCGAGCAGCTGGCAAATGGAAACTAAAGGCCCCACAATGCTGGCCAGAGACTTTCAGCCCGGCTTTACCGTGAACTGGATGTTGAAGGACCTGGATTTGGTGCAGCGGGAGGCACAGCGTAATGGGGCCCAGCTTCCCGCAACTCGCTTGATTCAGGAGCAGTTTGCGAAGATTGCCCAGCAGGGCCATCGCGATTGGGATATTTCTACCCTGTTCAATCTGCTGGCCCGTCCAAACGACGCGGCTTAATTCACGTGTTTTCTGGTTTAGGCGCTTCGGGCTGCAGCAAAGGCAAGCGTAGCGTCGCCTTCAAACCGTAGCCGCCCATATCGTTGGGCTCCCCATCGGTCAGCACAATCGTGCCGCCATTGCGCTCGGCGTAAGCCAGCGCAATGGCCAGACCCAGCCCGGAGCCAGAACCCCGTCCACCCTTGCGTGCCGGGCCGCCCCGGTCAAAACGTACAAATACGCTTTCACGCAAACTGGCGGCCAAGCCCATGCCGTTGTCGGTAACGCTGATCCAGGCCAGCTTGTCGTCATGCCCGGCAGAAACCGTAATTGCACTGCCACTACCAGCGTGATTGATGGCGTTGTGAATCAGGTTGGAAACGGACTCATGGATCTCGGCATCGCTGGCATACACCCACAAAGGTGCCTGCTCGCCCTCTTCTCCTGGCCCGATCCAGCCCAGATCCTGACGATGCTCACGGGCCAAAGGCAGATATTGCAGCACCACCTCACGCCCCAGACTGGCCAGGTCAACCTGCCCCTGGCTCATGGTGGTGGTATGGCTGGCATGAGCCAGAGCCAACAACTGCTCGGTCAGGCGAGTCGCCTGCCCCAATTGCTTGATGATCGCCCCCAGGGACTCACGGACACGCTCGATATCCGGTTCACGGCGAGCGTATTGGGCCTGGGTATGAATGATCGCCAAAGGGGTGCGTAATTGATGCGAGGCGTCGGCCAGAAACTGGGCCTGCCGATCCAGCACGGAACGATACAACTCAATATGGTGATTGACCGAACGCACCAAAGGCACTACTTCACGAGGAACATCACGCTCGTCCAAAGGCTGCAAGTCGTCCACGCTACGGTTACGCACTTCCTGTCGCAAGGCCTGCAGGGGGCGCAAGGCCCACGCTACGGCAAACCACACCAACGCCACAGCCAGCAGCAACATACGCAAATTGCGGAAAATACCTTCGCGCCAGGCTTCTTGCTGGGTGCGCAACCGCAAATCCAGGCTTTCGCCCACCATGACCAGAACCTGCCTGTGCTGGCCTTTGTAGTGCAGATCGCGCCACAAGGCCACCATGCGCACGGTGTCATTGCGGAAATATGAATCGTAGAAAACCGGCACGCCTTCATGGTCGGCCAGATTGGAAGGACGCGGCAGCCCTTCCATCCCCAGCAAGGTGCGCCCTTTTAACTGATTGGCATCAACACCGCCCAGATTACGGACCAAAGGGGTGATTTCTTCGACACGGAAATACTTGCGATTACCCGGTCGGGATTCCAGCATGACCTGCGCATAAAAAGGCGGATCAATACGCAAACTGCCGTCAGTATTGAACTCCACGCTGGTCTCGAGCACTTTGGCCGGTTCCAGCAAGGCGCTGTCGTAGACATTTTCCGTGACCGCGTTCATGGCCAGGTAGTCTTCCCAGCTGTCGTAAAGCAGTAAAGCCACCACCCCCGGTATCAGCAGTACCAGCAGCCAAAAGCGCAAACTGCCTTGCCAGGCATTGGCGGGGGGTGGAGAAGGGGCCGTCATGAAACGCCGGATTCCGCCTCAAGCACTTCCAGCATGTAGCCCAGACCACGCACCGTCACGATGTGCACATCGCTATTGGCCAGTTTCTTGCGCAAGCGATGCAGGACAACCTCGATGGCATCAGGGCTGGCATCGCTATCGTGCTCGAATACTCGGGCAAATAGCTGAGACTTTTCTACAGGCATGCCAGAGCGGCTGATCAGAACCAGCAAGGCCGCATGTTCACGCGGCGTCAAATGCACAATGGCATTGTCCAGCAGGAATGCCCGGCTCTCAGGGTTGTATTCCAAAGAGCCACAGCTGACCACTGGAGCCACCCGGCCACGGCTACGCCGTACCAGTGCCGCCAGACGAGCTTCCAGCTCTTCCAGGGCAAAGGGTTTGGTCAGGAAATCATCGGCACCCAGATTCAGACCACGAACGCGATCCTGCAAGGCGCCTTGAGCGGTCAGAATCAGCACAGGAGTGTGATCGCCGCGTTCGCGCATCTCGCGCAAAAGCACCAGCCCGTGTTTGTCGGGCAGGCGCAAATCCATCACGACCGCATCATACTCATGGGCCGCCAACAATACTTCTGCCGAGCGGGCGTCATGAGCGGGATCGGGCAAAAAACCACTTTGCGCCAAGGCCCGCTCCAGCCATGCGGCCATTTCCCGCTCATCTTCAACCAATAATATGCGCATGATCCCTGCTATCTAAGGTATCGGCATCAACTGCGCTTTGCAGGCGCTGACGTAAATAACGATTTTCCTGCCGTCGTCGGAACAAAATATCCGACAGCTCGTTCAGCGCTTGCTGATAGACTTCCCGCTTGAACTCAATCACTGAATCAAGTGGCACCCAATATTGACTCCAGCGCCATGCATCAAACTCCGGCGTCGACGAGGAACGCAGGCAGACATCACTGTCTCGCCCTACCAGCCGCAACAGGAACCAGATTTGTTTCTGGCCCTTGTAATGGCCACGCGCCTCCCGACGTACAAAATGATTGGGCACGTTGTAGCGAAGCCAATCTCGCGTCCGGCCTAATATACGGATATGCTCAGGCAGCAAGCCCACTTCTTCATGCAGTTCGCGGTACATCGCTTGTACGGGTGTTTCACCGTATTTAATACCGCCTTGCGGGAACTGCCAGGCATGTTCCCGAATACGCTTGCCCCAAAAAACCTCGTTCTTGCGATTAACGAGGATAATTCCGACATTAGGACGGTAGCCTTCACGATCTAACATAGGCCACCTCTAACGAATTCAATACAATTAGATCTGATTATACGTACCTGACGAGTTCCCTACCATGCATGCTAGCCAGTATCACATTAATACCCTGAAAGAAGCGCCTACCGAGGCCGAAGTTGCCAGCCACCAGCTCATGACGCGCGCCGGCATGATCCGTAAAGCCGCCGGCGGTATCTATACCTATATGCCGATGGGCCTGCGCGTGCTGCGCAAGATTGAAAACATCATCCGTCAGGAAATGGACCGCTCCGGCGCCATTGAGCTGCTGATGCCAGTCGTCCAGCCTGCCGAACTCTGGGTAGAGTCGGGCCGTTGGGAAAAATATGGTGACGAACTGCTGCGAATCAAGGATCGCCACCAGCGCGACTTCGTGCTGCAGCCTACCTCCGAAGAAGTGATCACGGACATTGCCCGCAACGAAATCCACAGTTGGCGCCAGTTGCCCATCAACTTCTACCACATTCAAACCAAATTCCGTGACGAGCGCCGTCCCCGCTTTGGCTTGATGCGTGGCCGCGAGTTCACCATGAAGGATGCTTACTCCTTCGACCGCAATGCCGAAGACGCCCAAGCTAGCTACGACAATATGTACGACGCCTACATGCGCATCTTTGGGCGCCTGGGCTTGAACTTCCGTGCCGTGGCCGCTGATACCGGTTCCATTGGCGGTTCGCGCAGCCATGAATTCCAGGTGATTGCCGATACCGGCGAAGACTTGCTGGTGTACAACCCTGACACCGACTACGCTGCCAATATCGAGCTGGCTCCCGCCCCTTGCCTGCTGGCCGAGCGTGCCGCTCCTGGCCAAGCCTTGGTCAAGACCGCCACGCCTGATGCCCCCAAGTGTGAACTGGTGGCCCAATTCCTGGGATGTGACCTGAGCCAAACCGTCAAGTCGGTTGTGCTGGCAACGGACCTCGAAGAAGACGGCAAGACCAAGAGCACCGTCCACCTGCTGCTGGTTCGTGGCGACCATGAAGTCAACGACATCAAGGTTTCCAAGCTGGCCGGCTTTGAAAAAGGCCACCGTCTGGCCACGGAAGAGGAAATTGTGGCCACCTTTGGCTGCAAGCCCGGTTACCTGGGTCCGATCGGCACCCGTCAGCCTGTGCAGGTGATTGCCGACCTGACCGTAGCGAACATGAGCGACTTTGTGTGCGGCGCCAACGAAGAAGGCTTCCACTACACCGGCGTGAACTGGGGCCGTGACCTGCCCGAGCCCATCAAGGCAGACCTGCG
This sequence comes from Alcaligenes sp. PF14, assembly GCF_037150615.1. Taxonomy (NCBI): domain Bacteria; kingdom Pseudomonadati; phylum Pseudomonadota; class Betaproteobacteria; order Burkholderiales; family Alcaligenaceae; genus Alcaligenes; species Alcaligenes sp. PF14. The sequence goes on from NZ_JBAGRS010000009.1 coordinate 20,375, forward strand.
CAACGTGGTTCACGGCGACCCAGCCCCCGAAGGCGGCAAGCTGGCCATCCAGCGCGGCATTGAAGTGGGTCACGTTTTCTTCCTGGGCGATGTCTACTCCAAGAAGCTGAACGCCACCTTTTTGGAAACTGATGGTAAACCGGCTGTCATGCAAATGGGTTGTTATGGCATTGGCGTCAGCCGTATTGCCGCTGCTGCCATTGAACAAAACCACGACGAACGCGGCATGATCTGGCCTCGTGCCCTAGCTCCTTTCGAAGTGGTGATCTGCCCGATCGGCTTTACCAAAAGCGATGCTGTGCGTCAGACTGCTACTGATCTGTACACCCAGCTCAAAGAGCAAGGTGTGGATGTCATTCTGGACGACCGCGACGCCCGCCCCGGCATCATGTTTGCCGACTGGGAGCTGATTGGTGTGCCACTGCGCATTACCATTGGCGAGCGCGGCCTGAAAGAAGGCCTGGTTGAAATGCAGGCACGCCGTGACGCCAGCAGCACCAACGTGCCGGTGGACCAGATTGCCCAGGTCAGCCTGGAGCGTTTGGCCACGCTGTAAGGACTCCAAGCAGGGCTGGCCGTGCGCCATGCCCTGCCCGTCAACATAAACTCTTTTACGAACGACATGCTTAATGACAAGTGGGACACCCAGGCTCGGCTTGATATTCGCGTATATTACGAAGACACCGACGCTGGGGGGATCGTATATTACGCCAACTACCTGAAATTCTTTGAGCGTGCGCGCACAGAATGGCTCAGGAACCTGGGCGTAAACCAATCCGATGTGGCCGAGCAGAATCAACGCCTGTTCGTAGTCAAGAAGGTTGAAATACAATATCTCAAACCTGCCCGGCTCGATGATTTGATCTCGGTGCGCAGCCGCATTACCCAGCTGGGTTCGGCTACCATCCATTTCGAACAAGGTGCCCTGCGAGGTGGGGAACTGTTATGCCAAAGCACCATCCAAATTGTTTGCGTTGACGCCAACACGCTTCGTCCAAGCAAGCTGGACTCTGATTTACGTACCCTCTTGGAAAAGGTTCAGGACTGACCATGCAAGCTACTAGCGACCTGTCGCTGATTTCGCTACTTCTCGATGCCAGTATTCCCGTTCAGCTCGTCATGCTGATTCTGTTGGGAATATCGATTCTCTCGTGGGCCTATATTTTCAGTAAACGGGCTGCACTTAAACGCACGCTGGAACAGACCCGCCGCTTTGAGGACGACTTCTGGGCAGGTGGCGATCTGGCCGTGCTTCAGCAATCCATTTCCTCGCGTCGTGCCGAACACGGTGCACTGGCCCGTATTTTTGAAGCCGGCATGACCGAATTCATCAAGGCCCGTCGCAGCCAAAGCTCGGGCCCAGCCCTGCTGGACGGTCCACGCCGTGCCATGCGCGCCAGCTACCAGCGCGAAATGGACACACTGGAAACACACCTGAACTTCCTGGCCTCTGCCGGTTCGGTCAGCCCTTACATCGGGCTGCTGGGTACTGTCTGGGGGATCATGCACGCCTTTATCGGTTTGTCCGGCATGCAGCAGGCCACACTGGCCTCGGTGGCTCCCGGTATTGCCGAAGCCCTGATCGCCACAGCTATCGGTCTGTTTGCCGCTATCCCTGCCGTGGTTGCCTACAACCGCTTTACCAACGAGCTCGATCGTATCTCGATCCGCTTTGACAGCTTTATCGACGAATTCCTGAACATCTTGCAGCGGCAGGTGAACTGATGCCATCGATGCGTGGAAGCACCGGCCGTCACGGCCGGCGCATGAAAAATGAAATCAACGTCGTCCCTTATATCGACGTGATGCTGGTGCTGCTGGTGATCTTCATGGTCACCGCTCCCATGATTACCCCCGGACTGGTGGAATTGCCTTCAGTAGGCCAAGCCTCCGAAGTGCCTGCCAAGCCGGTGGAAATCCAGGTTGATAAGGACGGCAAACTGGCCATTCGCTTGCGCGATGCGGGCTCCGAGTTCATGAACATCGAAAAGTCCACACTGCTCAATGAAGTGCGCTCGCGTATGCAGGCCGACAGCCCGGTTGTCATTGCCGCCGATGGCAAGGTTCCCTACGAGACCGTCATGGGCTTGATGGATGAACTGCGCTCCAATGGCATCAACCGCCTGGGTCTGATCGTCGATCGCAACAGCGATCCTGACGCTCGCAAATAACCTCTGGCCGGATAGCGTGCTCGCCGTCCGGCGCGAAAAACCTGAACTGAATGAAGCACAGAACACGCAATACCCGCAATCAGGCGCTGCGCTCGCCTGAGCAAAAGGAAGATCGGCGCGGCTTGCTCATCGCCCTGGGTCTGCACGGGCTGTTGCTGCTCGCCATTTTGGCGGGAGCCCTTTTTTCTGCACCCAAGACACCCAATGCGGTGCAGGTCGAATTGTGGATGGACGGTGTCGCACCCGATGCGGCCATCAATGCTGATCCCGAAGCCCCCGAGGCCGAACCCGAGCCGCAGCCTGAGCCTGAGCCGGCTCCAGAGTCAGAACCCAAGCCCGAGCCCAAACCTGAACCTCCTCCGGCTCCCAAGCCGCCTCCAGAGCCTGAAAAGGTCACCCCTCCTGCTGAACCTGAGGTTGATCCCGAGATCGCCCTGGAGCAGGCTCGCAAGGAACGCGAGAAAAAAGAGCGTGAAGAAAAGCTGGAACAGGAACGCAAGGAAAAACAGCGTCAGGACAAGCTAGCCGCTGAACGTCGCGAACGCGAACAAAAGGAAAAGCAGGAACAGGAACGCAAGGAAAAAGCTGAAGCTGAAGCAAAAGCCAAGGCAGAAGCAGAGCGCAAGGCTAAAGCAGAAGCCGACGCGAAAGCCAAGGCCGATGCCGAACGCAAGGCTAAAGCCGATGCAGAAGCCAAAGCCAAGGCGGATGCCGAAGCTAAAGCCAAAGCAGACGCGGAACGTAAAGCCCGTGCCGAGGCCGCCGCCAAAGCCCGTGCCGATGCCGAGCGCAAGGCCAAGGAAGAAGCATTCCGCCGAGCCATGCGTGAAGGTGCCCCCGGACGTGCCGGTGGTACAGCAGACCGCAACCAGGCCGGTGGCGGTGGTGGTGATGGTGGCTATGCCGCCAAGGTGCGCGCTTGCGTGCAGCCTGGCGTGGTCTACAGCACCCCTGCCCGCTCTGAAGTACGTGGCAACCCTGCACTGCAGTACCGCGTGGACCTGAATGCCGATGGCACGCCTAACCGCGTTCAAATCAAACGATCGTCCGGCATCGCGCAGTTCGATGATGCCGTATCCAAGGGTCTTGCCCGTTGCAGCCCTTTCCCCAAACCGCCTAGCGGGCAGTATCCATCGTATATTGATGGCGAATACCGCATGTTCGATTAATCAGGAGATTGCATAATGACCGCCGCTACCCCAGCCCTGGCGACCTTAGGTCGTCATTGGCGCGCCACGGCCACTGGAGCGTTTGCCCTGGCCGCTGGCATGTTCGCCAGCCAACCGGCCCAGGCCCAACTGCGGGTCGATATATCGGGTGTGGGTGCTACCCAGTACCCCATCGCGATCGCCGATTTTGCTGACAACCCAGCCAGCCAATCGCTAGCTGAAGTTATCCGTGCCGACCTGACCCGTTCGGGTCAATTCCAATTGATCAATGCCACCGGTGCTGGACTGAATGCAGAAAGCACGATTGCCTACGACGAATGGCGCAATCGCGGTGCCGATTACCTGGCTTATGGTTCAGTTGCCCAGACCGGTGGCCAATATTCCATCAGCTATCGCCTGGTGGATTCGGTCCGTCAAACACAACTGGATGGGGTGGCTTTTGCGGGCAGTGAAAAAGAACTGCGCCGTATTTCTCACCAGATTGCAGACCGGATTTATGAAAAAATTACCGGCGTGCGCGGTGTTTTTTCGACTCGACTGGCCTACGTGTTGCAAACAGGCAACAATTACGAGTTACAAATTGCTGACGCGGATGGGCAAAATCCGCAAGTAATGTTGCGTTCTCGACACTCAATCATCTCCCCAGCCTGGTCTCCTGACGGTAAAAAACTGGCTTATGTGAGCTTCGAAAACGACAAACCTGTTGTATATGTGCAAACTTTGGCCACCGGTCACCGCGAACCGTTAGCTAATTTCAAGGGTAATAACAGTAGTCCCGCATGGGCTCCTAACGGCAATCAGGTCGCTGTTGTGCTCTCCAGAGACGGTATTTCGCAGATTTACACGCTAAATACGGACGGCTCCGGATTGCGCCGCGTGATGCGTTCTCCCTTGATCGATACTGAACCAAGTTTTACGCCCGATGGCAACTCCCTTGTATTTGTGAGCGATCGTGGTGGTGCTCCCAATATTTACAAAGTAAGTCTGGGTGGTGACGATGCACAGCGCATTACCTTCAACGGGAGTTACAATATTTCACCGGAGGTCTCTGCAGACGGTACTAGGCTTGTATACGTCACACGCAGAAACGGTGCTTTCCGAATTGCCACTCAAGATATGGCATCAGGAGCTGAGCAACTGCTGACGACAGGTCCCGACGATCAGTCTCCGAGTTTCGCCCCTAATGGGATGCAGATCTTATATAGTTCTGTTCAGGGGGGCCGCAGTGTCCTAGCTGTGACATCCGTGGATGGTCGCGTTCGTCAGACCCTCTCGTCTTTGAATGGCAAAGTACGCGAACCCACCTGGGGACCATTTACCAACTGACATCCTGTGTGACTCTTTTTCAAAAGGAATTCAAATGAGCTCGCGCATTCTTAAAAGTCTTACCCTCGCCGTTATGGCTGCCGCCCTTGCTGCTTGCAGCTCGGTTCCTCTGGATCAATCTGGCTCCGGTTCAACCGGCGGTACAGGATCGGACTCTGCCAGCGCAGGCCAGATCATGGACCCCTTCAACCCTCAAAGCCCACTGGCACAACAACGCTCGGTGTTCTTTGACTACGACAGCTACGTGGTTAACGACCAGTACCGTGGCCTGGTAGAAATGCACGCTTCTTACCTGAGCAGCCATCCTCAGCAAACCGTACGCATCGAAGGTAATACCGACGAGCGTGGTGGTGCCGAGTACAACCTGGCTCTGGGTCAGCGTCGTTCCGACGCCGTGGCACGCATGCTGGGTCTGCTGGGCGTAAGCAACAGCCAGATCGAAGCTGTGAGCTTTGGTAAAGAGCGTCCAAAAGCATTGGGTAACACCGAAGCTGATTACGCTGAAAACCGTCGCGCAGACATCGTTTACCAACGATAATTTCTGCATCGACCAAGTGGTTCCGACGCCGTGGCGGTTGTTAACGCCGCGGCGTTTTTTATCGGCGCTGTGCCCGATCCACTGAAAATTCGTTATGCTGGACAGCGGGCTCGCCAGGCCGGCAAAAAGCCCCCAGATCACAGCCCCCAACAGAGGGGAAACCGGCAGGTGAGGAGCCTGCGCATTGCGGATGCACATTTTTTAACGGACTTCACTATGCACGCTTATAAAAAGCCTTTTCGTCTCGCGACCGTTGCCCTGTTCGCTACGGCCGCCCTGTTCGCCAGCCTGCCGGCCAAGGCCTTTGCCGATGACGAGGCCCGACGCGCCATTTTGGAGCTGCGGCAGCAAATTCGTCAGATGAACGAGCAAAACACCCAGGCTCGCCTGCAATTGGCTGATCAAATTGATACCCTGCGCTCCGAGGTGGTGTCGCTGCGCGGCCAGGTAGAAAAACTGAGCTGGCAAGCCAGCGGCCAAGGCCAGGCCAATAGCCCGGCTCCCGGCCAGCAAAGCCCTCATGCCGCTGACCCACAAGAACAAGCCGTCTTTGATAGTGCCATGGACGCTTACCGCGCTGGCCAATACAAGCCCGCCGCCGATGCCTTTGCCGGTTTTCTGGCCGCCTACCCGTCCAGCGTTCTGGCTGACGAAGTGCGCTTTTACGAAGGCAGCAGCCTGTACGCGATCAAAAGCTTCAAGACCTCCATTCAGAAACTCCAGGCTTTTGTGAAGGCCTCCCCACAAAGCCCACGCGCGGCTGATGCCCTGATGGTGACAGCCTCCAGCCAGATCGAACTGAACGATCTGAGCGGTGCCAAAACCACCTTGCAGCGTATCGTCAAGGACTACCCACAATCCGAGGCAGCCGAGACCGCGCGCAGCCGCTTGAAATTGCTGGAATAATCACCCAGCGCGCAATGCCACAAGGACCGGGTTCAGACCCGGTCTGTTTTTTTCAGGTGGCCCATCCTTGCCTGACCTCTACTGCTTGCCATGACAAACCCTTTTGCCGACTTCTCCACACTTGAACTGACCGCGCAAGGCTATCGCCACACCTTTGTGGATCAGGGACAAGGCGCACCCGTTTTGCTGATCCACGGTTCCCTGTGCGACTGGCGCTACTGGCGCTGGCAGATCCCCGCCTTTGCTACCCAGTATCGGGTTCTGGCTCCCAGCCTGCGCTCCTACTGGCCCGGAGCACCCAGCCCCGGCCACTTCAATACGGCGCAACACGCCCAGGACTTGCAGGCCTTGCTGGATCAGCATATTCCTGATGAGAAAGTGCATATCGTGGGGCACTCTCGCGGTGGTCATGTTGCCCTGCTACTGGCTCAAAGAATGCCCGAGCAGGTGGCCAGCCTGACCCTGGCAGATCCCGGCTTTCCGACTCCCGGTGCCTACTCCTATGCCCCCTTGTTCCAGCAAGTGGCCGAACGCCTGGAACAGGGTGACCGCGATGGTGCCATGGCTCTGTTCGTAGATACGGTCAATGGCTCGGGGACGTGGAAGCAAATGACACGCTGGTTCCGCGAGATGATTCAGGACAACGCCCACACCATGTTGGATCAGCAGCAAGAGCCCAATCAAGGTCCGGACCTGGAGTGGCTCAAGCAGATGAAGGCACCCTTAAGCTTCATCACGGGTGAAAACAGCCCCACACGCTATCACCACTGCATGGACATCATTCGTCAGCACCGACGCGAGGATCAGATGCACCGCATCCCGCTGGCTGCCCACGGTATGAATCTGGCCAATCCCAAGGCGTTCAACCAGGCGGTGCTGGACGCGCTGCAAGCCTGAAGCCCAATGCAAAACTGACCGCATGCAGCGGCCAGCTCCCGGTCTCTATCCAAACGCTAATTACGTTTAATAAGCCTGTGTCTTGGCAGGTCGCAACTCGCACTCGGCCTGGACCTGAGTATCGTCCGACAGATGAATGCTCAAGATGATGCGCTCCCCCAGGGCCAAGTCTTCTTTGGCCTGACCCAGCATCACGTGGAAAGCCCCCGGCTTGAGGCTCAATACTCCCCCTGCCGGGATCTCCACCTCGGAGACATGCGACATGCGCGCCATCCCCTCGCTCTCGCTAGTTTGATGCAACATCACATGCCCAAAGGACAATGAGCTGGCTCCTGTCACGGCTACGGACTGCTCACCCTTGTTCTCCAGTTCCAGATAGGCGGCGGAAGGTGTGGGCTCGGGCATCATGCGCACCCAGCATTGGCTGGCATGGACCTGCGTGCTCAAGGCGCGTACCGGTTCGGGCGTGCCATGACCATGGCCTCCATGCCCCTGTGCCATCACGGTGCCGGTTGATGCCAGCAAACTCAAGGCAAACACAATTGCGCTGCGTTTCATGATGCTCCTCGCTTCTTGTTGATCGATTGGAATGGGTCCAGCCCTGAACAGCCGGGCGCCGAACTACCCCGATACGCGGGACGATCTGATACAGTACCAGCCAGTATGCCCTTCTTACAACGGCCTTCTTTTCAGTGACGACGTCATGACCAGCACACACTCTGCACCCGAGCCTAAAATCGATATTGTTCAGTTTCGTGATCTTCTGGAGCGTCTGCATCCCTTTGCCGCCGTTTTGGGTATTGATGTTGTCCACATAGGCCACGACAACGCCTGTTTGCGCTTGCCCGAGCGCAATGCCCACCAGCGCATGGGCGGCATGGTGGCAGGCCCCATGCTGATGGGGCTGGCTGATCTGGCCTTGTATGCCGCTGTAGTCGGAGCCACGGGCAACCCCGATGCTGTCACCTCCAGCCTGACCATCAATTTCCTGCGCAAGGCCCCTCCCGGCGATATTCTGGCTCATGCCCGGATTCACAAGACCGGCCGTACCTGCGCGGGCGATGTGCTGCTGGAACCGGCCAACGGTGGCCCGGCTGTCGCACAAGTTATCAGCACCTGGTCCCTGCCTCGCGCCAAATAAACCATGTTTGCAAAGTCTCAAACTACCAGCCCGAGCCAGCTCTGGTTGGCGGAGCTGCAATCCTCCCTGCGATTGGGCGGCCCCCTGATTCTGACCAACCTGGCTCAAGTCAGCCTGTTGGCAACCAACCTGATTTACATGGGCCGACTGGGTCCTGATGAGCTGGCTGCCGGTTCACTGTCCGCCAGTCTGTATCAGGCCTTCATGATTTTCAGCATGGGGCTGGTGTCCGCTGTCGTTCCCATGCTGGCCACAACGCTGGGCCGACGACTGCGCAATGTACGCGAATCCCAGCAAATCATCCGTCACGGCTTTCTGACGGCCTTACTGATTACCCTGCCTGCCTGGATTGTGTTGTGGAATGCCGAGCATATCTTGCTGATGATGGGCCAGGACCCCGTTGTCGCGGCGCGCTCGGTCACCTATATGCACACCCTGCAATGGGCTTTGCTGCCCTATCTGGGTTACATCGTGCTGCGCTCCTTCTTGGCCGCCATGGAAAAGCCGGGATGGACTTTGGCGGTGGCCGTCATCGCGATCGGTATCAATGCCGTGCTGGGCTGGCTCCTGGTCTTTGGCAATCTGGGCATGCCCGCCATGGGACTGGCAGGCGCAGGTCTGGCCACTACCTTGTCCAGCTTCTTCATGTTCGCAGGTTTGAGCTGGGTGGTACTGCGGGATCCGCGCTTCCGACGCTACTACCTGTTCAACGATGCCTGGCAGTGGAGTGTGAAGCGTCTGTGGAAAATGTGGGCGCTGGGCATCCCCATTGCGATTACCTTCACCCTGGAGACCCTGGTGTTTTACGCCGCCGTCATGATGATGGGCGTACTGGGGCAATCTGATCTGGCCGCACACGCGATTGCCATGCAGATCTGCTCGGTGTCCTACATGATTCCTTTGGGCTTCAGTCAGGTTGCCACCATCCGTGTGGGGCTGGCCGCAGGCCGGGTCGATCCTTTGGGTGCCCGCCGTGCCGGCTGGATTTCCTACATTCTGGGGGTAGGCTTCATGGGACTGGCGGCTCTGGTATTCTGGTTCGCCCCCTTGACCCTGATTGGCCTGTTTCTGGATCTGGATGTCGCCGAAAACCAGGCTGTTATTCAGTTGGCCATTACCTTCCTGGCGCTGGCGGCGCTGTTTCAGATCAGTGATGGTGCTCAGGCCGTGGCTGCAGGGATGCTACGCGGCCTGCATGACACGCGCATACCCATGCTGCTGGCCTTGCTAGGGTATTGGGTGCTGGGCGTTCCTACGGGCTCTTTGCTGGCCTTCCAGTTCAATATGGGCGGGACGGGAATCTGGATCGGGCTGGTGACAGGTTTGTCTGTAGTTGCCGTGCTGATGACGCTGCGCTGGGTGCGGGCATCGACACGCTTGGGCCGCAAGCGGCCTGCACAGGCAGCATAGTTCTGAGGTCGGTTCCATAGATCAATTTTGCATGGCGACTCTGTATTGCAGCTCTGTGCGTCAGCCTTGTCTTCCTGAACGGATGACAAACCAGACCCGAAGCAAACACCGAACAAGCTCAGACTTTACCCAAGCTACAGCGTGAAAAGCTACACACGCCACCTACAACAAAGCCCCTTGTCGGACTTTCCGACAAGGGGCTTTTGTTTATCTACAGACTGCAGGGCAGCTTATTGCTTGGGCAGTTTGCTGGCCACGCCTTCCACGTAGTAATCCATGCGGTTCAAGGCATCGTCATCCAGGAAACCGGACTCCAGACGCACCTTGCCATCGTTGTCCTTGATAGGAGCGGCAAAAGGTTGCAGTGTGCCAGCCACGATCTCGGCCTGTTTGGCCAGAACGAACTCTTTCACGTCAGCAGGCACTTCAGGACCGAAGCCTTCCAAAGCAGCCATACCGGACTTCAGACCACCCCAGGTGCTGTCGTTCTGCCATTTGCCATCCAGAACTTCAGTGGCTTTGCGAGTGAAGTAATCACCCCAGTGGTGGGTCACGGCAGCCAGTTGGGCTTTAGGACCGAACTTGCTCATGTCGGAGTGGTAGGCAATCGCGTACTTGCCAGCTTCTTCAGCCGCTTGCACGGTGGCGGTGGAGTCGGTGTGGTGAGTCACCACGTCCGCGCCCTGACCCAGCAGCGTGACCGCTGCGTCACGCTCTTTACCTGGGTCGTACCAGCTATTGGCCCAAACCACGCGCACTTGGGCTTCGGGGTTCACGCTCTTCAAGCCGATGGCAAAGGCGTTGATGCCTTGCAGCACTTCAGGAATGGGGTGAGCACCCACGTAACCGACCACATTGGACTTGGTCATCTTGCCGGCCAATACGCCAGCCAGGTAACGGGACTCGTAGAAACGGGCGTTGGTGGTGGCCACGTTAGGAGCCGTCTTGTAGCCGGTGGAGTGCACGAACTTCACGTCCGGAAACTGCTTGGCCACTTTCTGCGTCTGGTTCATGTAACCAAACGAGGTGGTGAAGATCAGCTTGTTGCCTTGCTGGGCCAGATCGCGAATGACGCGCTCTGCGTCAGCACCTTCAGGCACGTTTTCCACGTACTGAGTGACCACGCGGCCTTTCAGGGCCTCTTCCATTTCACGACGGCCAATGTCTTGCTGCCAGGTCCAACCGGCTTCACCGATGGGGCTGACATACACAAAACCGATTTTCAGGGGTTCTTGATCGTTTGCCTGAGCGGACACAGGCAAGGCGGCCAGGGGGGAAGCGATGGCAGCGGCCAAAAGAGCCTTGCGCATAAAGTTTCCAGTCATGTCAGTCCTCTAGTTGTTGGGATTGAAGTTTTTGCCAAGCGATGCAGGCATATTCAACCTGATCCAGTTAGCGTTTCGGGAAATTAAAACCAGCACAATAATCGTGGCCAGATACGGCATCATGGCCAGCAATTGCGAGGCTACCGGAACACCCAGAGCCTGCGCATGATAGGTCAGGATCGTGACCCCACCAAACAAGTAAGCGCCCAGCATGACGCGCCAGGGACGCCAGGTTGCAAACGTCGTCAGCGCCAACGCAATCCAGCCGCGCCCGGCAACCATATTCTCGACCCACATGGGCGTGTAAACCAGACAGATGAAGGCACCGGCCAGACCGCAGCAGGCACCACCAAACATCAAGGCACCCAGGCGAATGTAGCGCACGTTGTAGCCCAGCGAGTGCGCCGAGGCAGGCGATTCACCCACCGCGCGCAGCACCAGACCGGAGCGGGTACGAGTCAGGAACCAGGCCACGGCAATACACAGCACCCAGGACACATAGACCATGTAATGCTGCTGGAAAAAAGCAGGACCGATCAGGGGAATATCTTTCAGCACGGGAATGGACAGCTTGGTCACGACCAGGGAGTTGCCAGTAAAGGGCAAGCCAATATAGGCCGAGGCCCCTACCCCGAATAAGGACAGGGCCAAACCACAAGCCACCTGATTCGCGCCCAGCCAGACGGTCAGCCAGGCAAAGGCGGCTGCCATGACCATGCCAACCACCGCGCCCAGCACAAAGCCCAAAGCAGGGCTGCCGGTTTGCACGGCCACCGCAAAGCCCACAATGGCCGCCATCAGCATCATGCCTTCCGAGCCCAGATTGATGACGCCCGACTTTTCATTAATCAGCAAACCCAAGGCTGCCAGGAGCAAAGGGGTGCCTGCGTTGATGGTTGCGGCGAGCAAAGGTGCAATCGCGTCCATTACTTTCTCCAGACCAAACGCTTGGTGATGAGCACGTCACAAGCCAACAAGGAAAACAAGAGGATGCCCTGGAAAATGCCGGTAATCGCATTGGGCAAACCCAAACGACTTTGGGCCAATTCCCCACCGATATAGAGCAAGGACATCACAAAAGAGGAAAAAATCAGTCCCAGCGGGTGCAGTCGCCCCACAAAGGCCACAATAATGGCCGCAAAACCATAGCCGGGAGATATCGAAGGGGTCAGTTGCCCAACCGGGCCCATGACTTCCGCTGCACCAGCCAGACCGGCCAAGGCCCCCGAAATCAGCAAGGAACTCCACAAGGCTTTACGGGAGGAAAAACCGGCGTAACGAGCAGCCAATGGGGCCATACCCCCCACGCGCAAGCGGAAACCGGCCATGCTGCGTGTCAGGAAAAGCCAGGCCGCCACCGACGCAATCACTGCCAGCACAATACCGCTATGCAAGCGCGTGCCGGACAAGACCGCGGGCAACAAAAAGCCGTCCGAGAACAGGCTGGACTGCGGGAAACCAAAACCATCGGGATCGCGCAAGGCACCGTGCACCAGATAGCTGAGCAAGTGCTGAGCCACATAGACCAGCATCAGGGAAACCAGAATCTCGTTGGCATTGAAGCGATCTTTCAGGAAAGCCACGATAGCAGCCCAGGCCATGCCGCCCAGCATGCCGCAGGCCAAAGCCACGGTAATCAGGAAAAAACCACCGTTATCGCCATCGTCCACTTGCAGAATAAAGGCCCCGGCTGCCAAGGCGCCCATCACCAACTGCCCTTCCGCCCCGATATTGAAAATATTGGCTCTGAAACAGATGGCCAGACCGACCGAGATCAGCAGCAAGGGCACCAGTTTGACGCCCACCTCAGCCCAACCATTCAGGTCACGCAAAGGCTCCAGAAAAAATACGTTCAAGCCCGCCAGAGGATTCTTGCCCAGCGACCAGAACAAGGTTCCGGCGACCACCATGGTCAGCAAGACAGCCAGCAAAGGGGAGCACCAGGCCATCAAGGTAGAGGGCGTGGCACGAGTCTCAAGCCTGAGCATGTTCACCCTCCTCCCACAAACCGCTCATCCATTGCCCAATCTGATCAACACTGGCTTGCGCCACGGGAATAGAGGGAGACATACGACCTTTGGAGATAACAATCAGGCGATCGGCAATCGCAAACAATTCATCCAGCTCTTCAGAGATGACCAGCAAGGCACAGCCCGCATCGCGCAGGGCCAGCAGCTCGGCGTGGATCTGGGCGGCAGCCCCTACGTCCACACCCCAGGTGGGCTGGGCAATGACCAGAATGCGCGGCTGACGGGTGACTTCACGGCCAATAATGTACTTTTGCAGGTTCCCGCCTGACAGGCTGTTGGCAGCGGCCTGCTCGTTGGAAGTCTTGACGCGGAAACGCTTGATAATCCCGCCTGCCAGACGGCGAATGCTGGGAAAACGCAGAAAACCGCGCTTCACCGTTTCCGGGTTCTGATGAGACAGCAGCAGGTTCTGAGCCAATGACAATTCCGGCACAGCACCGCGTCCCAAGCGTTCTTCAGGTACGAAGCCCATGCCCTGATCTCGTCGCCAAGCCGCATCGCGTTGGGCAATGGCCTGACCATCCAGCAAAATCATGTCTGCCCGTGCGCGGGTATCTTCACCTGACAAGGCAGCCAGCAACTCCTGCTGACCATTACCGGAAATACCCGCCACCCCCAGAATTTCGCCCTGGTGCAGATCAAAACTGACATCCTGCAATTCACAGGCAAAAGGATGGGATTTGCTTAACTGCAGATTACGCACCTGCAAGAGCGTCCCGCCTTGTTGCATGCTGCGTTCACCCAGAGACTGAGGCTCGGCACCAATCATCAGGCGCGACAGGCTGGCCGTGGTTTCTTCGCGAGGGTCGCAATAGCCGGTGACCTTGCCCATACGCATGACCGTACAGGCATTGCACAGCTCACGGATTTCATCGAGCTTGTGGCTGATATAGACAATGCTGCAACCCTCAGCAGCCAGTTGACGCAAAGTGCCAAACAAGCGGCGTACTGCCTGCGGGGTCAATACCGAGGTTGGCTCATCCAGAATCAGCAGCTTTGGCTTGCCCAGCAAGGCACGCACAATTTCAACCCGCTGGCACTCGCCCACGGACAAAGTATGGATATGACGTTGGGGGTCCAGATCCAGACCATATTGACTGGCCGTTTCACTAATTCGACCAGCCAGCTCCTGCATATTGGTCGAAGCAGGCAAGCCCAATGCAATGTTTTCCGTGACAGTCAGGGTGTCAAACAAGGAAAAATGCTGGAACACCATACCGATGCCCAACTGTCGGGCCGCCGCCGGACTACTGATCTGGACGGGCTGGCCGTCCCACAGAATCTGGCCCTGGTCGGGTTTGACCACACCGTAGATGATCTTCATCAAGGTGGATTTACCCGCGCCATTCTCCCCCAGCACGGCATGAATCTGCCCCGGCAGGATAGAGAGGGAAATATTGTCGTTGGCTACCACCGCCGGATAGGCCTTGGTGATATTGCGAAGTTCCAGGCGTGGCACAGCCTTGGGGTCTACGGATACCGTTTGCTCACCGGACTCAGAAGAATGGCCCACGGGAGACGATAGGGTCATGGCTGTATCAGCAAAAAAGTATAAAACGCCCGAGCAAGCGCATCATGGCCTGCTCAGACGTGCAAAAAGGAAGGAAAACCTAGGGCTTAACGCTTGCCCAGGGCTTGTTCAATTTTCTTGTCAGTTTTGTATTGGCTAAGAGAATATACCGCCCAAATAGCGGCCGGTATCCATCCAATGACGGTCAACTGCAGAATCAGGCAAATAATGCCCGCTACAGGTCGACCGATCGTGAAAAAGACCAACCAGGGCAGAAGCAGTGCGATCAATAAGCGCATGAGAACACTCAATGTAGTGAGGAATGGGCGCTATTTTACCCTTTATTGACCCACTGAATCATTTGTGCGCAAACCAGCAAGACCTGCGGCCCGACTCAGGCAAGCTGAGCCGGGCCGCAGCCTGAAACCAGGATTTACAGCAATTCTTTGCGTAATTGCGCAGGCGATTTAGGCGACAACAGGCCAGGGGCCACGTCCAGCACGGACTGGGCACCGATTTGACCTTGCTGGTTCATGCGGTAGGCCGCACGCGCGTAGGCAACCAGCACACTGGAGGTAAATTCCGGGTTGCTGCCCAGGTTCAAGGCGTATTCCACCACTTGTTGCGAACCCGCGCCGGACTGACCGCTACGAATCACAAAACCACCGTGAGGCATTGCCGCGTGATCGCGTGCCAGGGTTTCAGCGTCAATAAAATTAACTTCCGTGTCGTAGTCCGCGAAGTAATCGGGCATGGTCACAATGGCTTCACGTACGGCGTCGGCGCTGGCGCCCTCTTCCAGGACCACAAAGCACTGACGCTTGTGTTTTTCACGGGTGCTCAGCTCGGGCTGCTCCCCGTTGCGCACACGCTGTACCGCTGCTTCGATAGGCAAGGTGTATTGCACACCACCGGCTACACCGGCCACACGGCGGATGGCATCGGAGTGACCTTGACTCAAGCCTTTGCCCCAGAAGGTGTACGTTTGGCCAACAGGCAAGACACACTCGCCATACAAGCGATTCAGCGAAAACAGGCCTGGATCCCAACCCACCGCGATCAAGGCGGTCGTGCCTGCGCCTTTGGCGGCGGCATCCACGGCTTCGTAGTACTCAGGGATACGGGCGTGGGTATCAAAGCTGTCTACCGTCGTGAACCAGCGGGCCAAGGCCGGGCCTTGTTCGGGCAGGTCATTTTTAGAGCCACCACAGAGAATCAGCACGTCAATATCATTGCGGTACTGTTCGATCTGGTCCAGGGCGCGCACGGGCACGCCTGCACTTTGCAGACGCAGGGAAGCAGGGTCACGACGAGTAAAAACGCTGACCAGCTCCATGTCCGGGTTTTGTGCCAGGGCCAGCTCTACGCCTCGCCCTAAATTGCCGTAACCTGCAATACCGACACGGATTTTGCTACTCATGGTGTTTTCCTTAAAACTGATAAATAAGTGCTGTCAGAACTGCTGCGCTCTGAAGCAACTGGCTTAGTCGCTGATCATACGGGCGGCAAAGCCCATGAACAGCAGCCCCACCGAGCCATTGCCCATCCGGGACAGACGCTGATGGCGTCGGAAAATTCCTGCCAGGCGATCTCCGCCAAAAATCAGCAAAGACAAATAACAAATGCTGATCAGTTCCACCACCAGGCCCAGCAACATAAAGGCCAGGCCCGTGTGACCTTTGGACGGGTCCACAAATTGCACGAAGAAGGACAGGAAGAACAAGATGGCCTTGGGGTTCAACAAACTCAGGAGCAAGGCCTTGCGAAAGCGGGTTTCGTGACGCAAACGCGTGTCCACAGACTGAACCGGGCCACCTTGCCTGAAGGCCGACTGTAAAAGCCGCACACCCAAATACAGCAAATAGGCCGCACCCAGCCAGCGTATGCCCATATACAACATGGGCAGCGTCTTGAGCAGCGAGGCAGCGCCCAGGGCCGTCAGCGTCATCAAAATGCCGTCGCCCACGACCACGCCCAAGGCTGCTTTATAGCCTTCGCGCACGCCATGTCCGGCGCCACTGGCCAGGACGTATAAAGAATTGGGTCCGGGCAAAAGCACGATAAACACCGTACCCACCACAAAGGCCCAGAAATTGACAATACCGATTTGTTCGAACACGCTGGCCTCGCTAAACGCAGCAGAATCCGCAATTTTAGCGCTAAAAAAATGCCCCTGGCACGGGTGGAATGCCAGGGGCGATCAGGTCAATTTGTAAGGTCTGCGCTGCCGGACTGACTCGGCTACGCATTACCAGACCTGATGGACTACGCAGTCGCAAGTTCCTGGGTCTGGAATTGCTCCTGTTTCATGGTGCCTGCTTGCTGGAAACGAACGTGCCAGGACAAGGCCTCTTCCAGGATGTGGGGCGTGTGGCCACCACGTTTGCTGGCGCGCTCAAGATAGTCCAGCAAAGCAGGACGGTAGTCGGGGTGGGCACATTTTTCGATGATGACGCGGGCACGTTCACGAGGAGCCAAACCGCGCAAATCAGCCAGGCCCCATTCGGAGACCAGCACGGCCACATCATGCTCGCAGTGGTCTACGTGCGACACCATAGGCACCACACTGGAGATGGCGCCGTCCTTGGCGACGGACTTGCTGACAAAAATGGACAGGTGCGCATTACGGGCGAAGTCGCCGGAACCGCCAATGCCATTCATCATGTGGGTGCCACAGACGTGCGTGGAGTTCACGTTGCCATAGATATCAAATTCCAGGGCGGTGTTGATCGCAATAATGCCCAAGCGACGCACCAATTCTGGGTGATTACTGATTTCCTGTGGACGCAGCACCAGCTTGTCGCGGTAGTTTTCCAGGCCTTCCAGGAACTGCGCCATCTTGGGGGCAGACAGCGTCAAGGACGAAGCCGAGGCAAAGCTCAACTGGCCGGAGTCCAACATGGCAATTGCGCTGTCCTGCAAGACTTCCGAGTACATCTTCAGGTCGGTGAAGGGAGAATCCAGCAGGCCGTAAGTCACGGCATTGGCAATCGTACCGATTCCCACCTGCAAGGGCAGCAAGGAGTGGCTCATACGGCCAGCGTCTACTTCGCCTTTCAGGAATTCAATAATGTGACCGGCAATTGCCTGGGTTTCTTCATCAGGTGGCAGCACGCTGGAGGGGCTGTCCAAAGCGTCGGTCACCACAATACCCACGATGCGGGAAGGATCCACCTGAATGGCGGTGGTACCAATACGCTGGTCCACATCCGTCAGTTCAATAGGCTGACGGTTGGGGCGGGCCTCGGGCACATAGATATCGTGCAAGCCTTCCATTTCCACTGGCATGCTCAGGTTCAGCTCAACAATGATTTGTTTGGCTTGCTGGGCAAAGCTGGCCGAGTTGCCTACCGAGGTCGTCGGCACAATTGCGCCGGTTTCTGTAATGGCAACCGCTTCAATGACAGCGATGTCAATGGCAGGCAGGTTACCCGAACGCATGTGCTCCACCGTCAGGGACAAGTGCTGATCGGTAAACAGGACCTTGCCTTCATTAATATGACGGCGCAGCACCGAGTCCACTTGAAACGGCGAGCGGCGGGCCAGCACACCGGCCTCGGCCATCATGCCGTCGCTATCATTACCCAGCGAAGCGCCGGTAACCACATTCAGTTTTAATTGCTCGGTCTGGGCGCGCTCGGCCAAGGCACGAGGCATGACCTTACAGTCCCCTGCACGGGTAAAACCGCTCATCCCGACATTCATCCCGTCTTTGAAGAAGGCGACTGCCTCCTGAGCGGTCATGACTTTGCCTTCCAATTCGGGGGAACGAATGCGATCCTTGAACATCGTGTGCTCCTGTCTCTGTGTCATTGATCTACCTGTTGTTGCTTTCGGAAGGAGCCAGGGCCGAAAGCGCCAGGCGAAATCTTCACGCAACAGAACGACATCACGCTTTAAAAATAGGGGCTGTACAAGCCGGAGATAAAAAGCCGAAATCGCCCTGACAACAGGCGTTTATGTTTTTTGAACAAAGCCAGCATAGCATCGCCATAATGAATAAAATAACTCCCAGGAAGTCATAAAATTCATAGATAAAAGGCCAGCCAATCATGGACATCCGATCCTTGCGATACTTCATTGAAACCGTTAAACATCAAAGCTTTACGCAAGCTGCGCAGAGCCTGAACGTGACGCAATCGACCATCAGCAAGATGGTGAAGCAGCTGGAAGATGAGCTGGGCGAGCCCCTGCTGATTCGTGATCACCGTCAATTACAGCTGACTGATTGTGGCAAGGTGGTGCTGGAGCGGGGGCAGGAAGTTCTGCAGAGCATGCAGGGCTTGCTGCGAGAGGTTCACGAAGTTCAGGCCTTGCAACGCGGCCGCCTGGATCTGGGTATTCCGCCCATGATTAATGTGCTGTTTACGGAAGTGCTCAAGACCTTCAAAAACCGGCATCCGCAGATCGAGCTGATTCTGCATGAAGAAACCGGCATGGGGATTGAGCGTATGGTTGCGGCGGGCACGGTTGAAATGGGGCTGAGTATTCTGCCTTTGGGGCCGGAGCTGAATGTATCGGCTACCCCCGTGGCCAAGCATGCGGTTTGGGCGATTGGCCATAAAGATACGCTGTCCGGTGCGCAAAAGAAAATCAAGCTACGGGAGTTGGAAAAGCATCCTTTGATTTTCCTGGGCGAAGACTATGCCCTGACCCGTATGTTGCGGCGTGCTTTCGCCCATGCGGGCTTGCGGGCGAATATTGCTGCCCAGAGCAATCAATGGGATTGGGTGGCTTCCATGGCACAGGCGGGAATGGGAGTCGCTTTGTTGCCCCAGCCGTTTCTTTCTCGGCTGGAACCGGGGGACTGGGTTGCCAAAGAAGTAGTGGAACCGGCCTTGAACTGGGAAGTAGCACTGCTGTGGAATGGGCGGTATCTGTCGCAGGCGGCCAGAGCATGGCTACAGGTCTGTGCGGATGTATTGGGCGGGAACTGGCCGGAGCTTGAAGGGGATTTATAGCAGAACTATTTATTAGCCCTTGAATACTCATCGTGCGCTCGACATTAGGCCAAGGCCGGCCCAATCGCATTGAATTGCCATGTACATGCAGGAGCATGTCTTTCTTATGTGACGTCGCTTCGGTTTGGAAGAGCCTGGATTAATGAATAGGCAATCTCTGTAAAGCACCACTACTGCGGCCTGCGGGGGCGCCGGGCTTGACCACTTGCCGACGCTGCGCGTCGGTACCCTTGTCATAAAGACAGGACGGGCGCATTCTGAACTCGCGCGATAGCTCGTCCCCCGGACGAGCTATAAGCGTCGCGCTCAAACAGCAGAATGCTTGCATCCCGTCCTGTCTTTCTGCCCGCGGCAAGTAGTCTGAATCGCCCCGCGCCCCTGCAGGCCGCAGCAGTGGTTTATAGCGTCAGCAAGCATTAAACCAACTTCTAAGCCTGAGACGGTGTATGCAGTGAGGAAGTATTTACATGTAGAGCTGAATCACAAATCAGCATCGGCACATTCAAATTAGAGCAAGATGATCATGATTGGCCACTGCATCAAAAAACATGTGGGCGGGTAGGTGCTTAGTTGCCAGACAAGCAGATCGACTGACAAGTAAACACGAAGAAATAAATGGACAGACAGCCAAATAGACAAGCAGACAGGTAGGTAGGTAGGTAGGTAGGTAGACCAACAGAAAACAAGAAACCCCGCCAATTTAGCGTCCATCAACAGCTAGTTGGCAGGATCATGACCATCTGCTCAGGACACATCACAAACCGCCAGTTGTCTCCACATGGAACATAGGAAATCAAACACCTCTTTTGTTCCACATCCCTGCCAATTTCTCGTACATGAAACGACTGAAAAATCGCGCCATCTCATGCATCGAGCCGCTCAAGCCGTCTGCCCCTGCCTCGGGGCGATTCAGACTGCTTGCCGCAGGCTGTTCTGGAATCCGGGATGCAAGCCCTGTGCTGTTCGAGCGGGACGCTTGTACTTGGTCCGGGGGACCAAGTACCCCGGGAGTTCACAGGGCGCCCGGATTCCAGAACAGACAAGGGTACCGGTGCGTAGCACCGGCAAGTAGTCAAGCCCCGAGGCAGGGGCAGACGGCTTGAGCGGCGTCTTTCCTGAGACGATTTTTCTCAAAGAGCCCGATCAATGCTGAAACATTCCCGATACACAACAACTACTTGTCACCCCACCCACAGACAAAAAAAAGAACCACCCCAAAACAGGGTGGCCCTCTTGAACAGCCAGGTCCAACAATCAGAAATAATTAAGCAGTCACCTTCTCTGCTGCCGGCTCTTCAACTTCAGCCGAACTACGGATCAGGTAATCAAAAGCGCTCAACGCAGCCTTGGCACCTTCACCAGCAGCAATCACGATCTGCTTGAAAGGCACGGTCGTCACATCACCCGCTGCAAACACACCAGCCAGCGAAGTCGCACCGCGAGCATCAACCTCGATCTCGCCATGACGCGACAGCCCCACATCGCTGCCCTTCAACCATTCCGTGTTGGGCACCAGACCAATCTGAACGAACACACCATCCAGCTTCAGGCTCTTGGCTTCCTGAGTAGCACGGTCCAGGTAATTCAGACCCACCACCTTGGTGCCATCACCCAGAACTTCAGTCGTCTGAGCCTGCATGATGATCGTCACATTAGGCAAGCTGCGCAGCTTGGTCTGCAAGACCTGGTCAGCACGCAAGGCATCACCGAACTCGATCAAGGTAACGTGCTTGACCAAACCAGCCAGGTCAATTGCCGCCTCAACGCCGGAGTTACCACCGCCAACCACCGCCACATCCTTGCCCTTGAACAAAGGACCATCACAGTGCGGGCAGTACGCCACACCACGGTTACGGTAATCCTGCTCACCAGGCACATTCAGTTCGCGCCAGCGGGCACCAGTAGCCAGAATCACGGACTTGGCCTTGAGCTGAGCACCGCCATCCACATCCACAATGACCTGCTTGCCTTCACGGCGAATGCCTTGGGCACGATGCAGATTCATGATGTCCACATCGTAGGCTTTGACGTGCTGCTCCAGCGCCGTTGCAAACGCAGGACCATTGGTCTCAACTACCGAGATGTAGTTCTCGATCGACATGGTGTCCAGAACCTGACCACCAAAACGCTCGGCCAATACACCCGTACGAATACCCTTGCGAGCGGCGTACACAGCAGCGGCAGCACCTGCAGGACCACCACCCACAATCAGCACATCAAACTCGTCCTTGGCATTCAAGGCTTCGGCACGAGCCGAGTTATCGCCCGTATCCAGTTTGGCCAGCAACTCTTCAGCACTGGCACGGCCTTGATGGAACATTTCGCCATTCAAGAACACGGCCGGAACCGACATGATGTTGCGCTGCTGAACCTCGTCCTGGAACAGGGCACCGTCAATCGCCACGTGCTTGATACGTGGGTTGATCACGGACATGGCGTTCAAGGCCTGCACCACGTCAGGACAGTTCTGGCACGACAGCGAGAAATACGTTTCAAAAACAAAGTCGCCGGGCAGATTACGGATCTGCTCAATCACAGCGGCATCCAGTTTGATCTCGTGGCCACCCACTTGCAGCAGGGCCAGGATCAAAGAGGTAAATTCGTGTCCCATCGGGATACCCGCAAAGCTCACGCTAATGTCGGTACCGGGACGGTTAATTTTGAAGGAAGGCTTGCGCTCTTGCGCATCCGCATCTTCGCGATAGCTGGTCTTGTCGGACAGACCATCAATTTCTTGCAACAGTTCGCGCAGCTCGACGGACTTGGCGCCAGTATCCAGCGTCGCAACGATCTCGATCGGTTGCGTGATCTTCTCGAGGTATGCCTTCAATTGAGTTTTGATGTTTGCATCTAACATGTGAAACGCCCTTTATCCTGTACTGAACGAAACAACTTGAGGTGCCTGAACCGGTCAGGCACCGGGGTGGCGGCGCAGCGCGCCGACCACCGCTAAAGACCCGTGTTTAAAAGGTCTTAGATCTTGCCAACCAGATCCAGGGAAGGAGTCAGCGTCTTGGCGCCTTCTTCCCATTTAGCTGGGCAAACTTCACCGGGGTGAGCGGCGATGTACTGAGCAGCTTTAACTTTGCGCAGCAGTTCGGAAGCCACACGGCCGATACCGTTGTCGTGGATTTCCAGGACCTTGATTTCGCCTTCTGGGTTCACCACGAACGTACCGCGCAGAGCGATACCTTCCTCTTCGATCAGCACGTCAAAGTTGCGCGACAGCTGATGAGTTGGGTCACCGATCATTGGGTAGTTAACTTTGCTGATGGCTTCCGAAGTGTCGTGCCATGCTTTGTGAGCAAAGTGAGTGTCGGTGGACACCGAGTAAATTTCTACGCCCATTTTCTGGAATTCGGCGTAGTGGTCAGCCAGGTCTTCCAGTTCGGTTGGGCAAACAAACGTGAAGTCGGCTGGGTAGAAAACGAAAACAGCCCACTTACCGGCAACGGTTTCGTTGCTGACTTCGATAAATTTGCCGTTGTGAAAAGCTTGTGCTTTAAAAGGTTTGATGACGGTGTTGATCAAAGACATATTTGCTCCGGTGAGTGATTAATCATTGACAGTAAAGCCATTATAGGAAGCCACTGCCGATTAGTAAAATTGATTAATGCAATAACGTTCATTGCTATTAGCTATCGCGCTTCGCATAAAAACTTCTTTCTATGCGTCGCACAGACTTATGCTAACAGAGCTGGATGACAGTGCAACTATCAGCGTTCAAGCTATAAGGCTACTTCGCTGGGCATGGGGTTGGAGGACTGCTTGGCGCTGACCAAACAACGGGCAAAATCCTGCCAAAACTGCGCATCGTCGCCTAAAGAAACATTAATACGCATATATGTAGATGGTTGCTGTTGCGGGGAAAACAAGGCCCCCGGCACCAATAAATGCCCTGGTCGCCCCAAAGCACGCACCAGACTTTCCGTATCCACACCCGTATCCACCCAGACAAACATGCCCGCCTGGGGTGGTGCGTCCGGCGCCAGACCTACATGCGCCAATTGCTCCAGGGTTTTATGCCTGTCGGCATCGGCGTGACGGCGCAGCCGATCCAGGTGTTTGCGATAGGGGCCATCTACCAGCACCCGATGAATGACCCGCTCCCCCAGCTCCGGCGAAGTCAGCCCTGCCAGCATTTTCAGATTCACCAAAGACTGCAGCAGTTCAGGAGCTGCTGCCATATAAGCCACCCGCAAACCAGCTGCCATGACTTTGGAATAGCCCCCCACCAACGTCACCCGGTTCAGTTGATCCAATTGCGCTAGACGGCAGGCAGGATTGGCGTGCAGCTCGCTATAGGTGTCGTCTTCAATAATGTGAAAGTCCCAGGCCTGGGCCAAAGTCAGAATGCTGTGCGCCACCGCCGGACTCAAGCTAAAGCCGGTGGGGTTATGCACCACGGTATTCAAAATAACCAGACGTGGACGATGCTCGCGCGCCAACTGCTCTAGTACCGCCAGGTCCGGGCCATCTGCGCGGCGTGGCACACTCAGCACTCGCACATCCACCACCGCCAGACGAGCAAACAAGAGATACCAGGCCGGATCTTCCACAACAACCGCATCACCGGGCCGCAACCAATGACGCAGAAGCAAATCCAGCGCCTGCGTAACACCACTGCACAATAAAAGCTGCGTATCAGGATCTGCCTGTATGCCGCTATCTTCCAGCTGTCCCGCAATGTGCTGACGCAAGGGCCGGTAGCCATGCGAATGCCCATAGCCCAGCAAGTTGGAGCCGGCGCTACGGCTGACCTGCCGCAAGGCCGCCAGAATCATCTCGTTATCCAGCCACTGACTGGGAATGCCCGCGCTGTCGCTATGCCCCATGAAACTGTTCAACATCCAGTTCACATCTATTTTGCGCGGCTCATTCTTTTCTACATGCAGGGATTCGGAACGCAGGCGTCGAGGGCTGCGCACACGCACAAAGAAACCGGAACCGGGCCGGGACTCCACCAAGCCCAAGGCCATCAACTTGTCGTACGCGGCCACAACAGTATGCGTACTGACCCCGGCAGACTGCGCCAACCGGCGCACAGAGGGTAAGCGACTGCCGCCCCGATACCTCAAATGCAGGGCCTGCTGCACCCAGGCGACCAGTTGATCACTAAGTGTCACGTCCGAACCGCGCACGGGCTGCCAATCCAACCATTCCATGATGCTGAGCTCCAAGCGAGAAAACCGACTGTAGCGGAAGTTTGACCAGTACAGCTTGACCGACTGATTGATGAACTGTATCGCAACTGTATTGTTTATTTATTTTAAGCTCAAAGCTGTGATAAACCTATTTCTCATCCGTGGTGATTTTCATGAGCCGCAGCACCAGTCTTCCCATGCCCAGTACCGCCCCAGCATTGCTGATCTATCTCTACGCTTTTATCGGGGTTACCGTCTTTGCCTTCACCTTGCCCATGACACGGCTGGCGGTACAAAGCTTTGACCCTTGGCTGGTCGGAATGGCACGAGCCAGTATCGCGGGGGTGTTTGCGGCCATCATCTTGCTGGCAACCCGCAGCCGTCGCCCCACTGCGTCGGAATGGCGCGGGATTGCCCTGTCCTGTACGGGTGTAATCGTAGGCTGGCCCGTGTTTTCCTCGATTGCCATGCAGACCGTGCCTTCCTCGCACGGGGCCGTATTGAGCGGGCTGATTCCTTTGGCCACCGCCATTGTTGCCTCCGCCCGCAGCGGTGAACCCTTGAGCCGCCGCTTCTGGATGCTGAGCCTGCTGGGTGCCGTACTGGTGCTGCTCTACGCTTTCTATATCGGTGAAGGCGCCCTGCAAACCGGCGATATCTGGTTGGCTCTGGCGGTATTCATGTCTGGCGTAGGCTATGCCGAAGGGGGGCGTGTTGCCCGTACCCTGGGGGGCTGGCGCACCATCTGCTGGTGCCTGGCAGCCAGCTTGCCGCTGACCATTCCTGCCACCTTGTGGCTGACTTTTCCCATGACAGAAATGCCCTCTTCCCAATCTGTCATGGCTCTGCTCTACCTGGCCCTGTTCTCTTCCTTGCTGGGTTTCTTCCCCTGGTACAAGGCCATGGCCATGGGTGGTGTGGCCCGTATTGGTCAGGTACAACTGGCCCAACCCTTCCTGACCGTGCTGATTTCAGCGGTATGGTTAAGCGAGCAAGTGGACTTGCTGACCTGGCTGTCCTGCATCGTCATCATCGCCATTATTGCCGCCAGCCGACGGGCCTGAAAACACAATGACAAGGCGGCTAAATACAGCAAGGGCATATTCACCTAACTAATACTTCGTTCCCAGCGAGGGCTCGCGCAAGCACACTGGCTCATCACTTCATGAACCATGTAAAGGCGATAGCGCGGCCCACGTGACTCCGTTTTGAGCAGGGCCGGTACTGGTATTGCCGCAAGGACATCTGATCATGCCCGCCCAAGCCCCTGCCGCGCTTGCCCTGAGCGCCCGGCCACTAATGCTGTGGAAACAGCTGCGCGACGATCTGCAATACATCGCGCGCGAACACACGGATGCCGTTCTGGCCAGTTCTCTGGCTGCGGAAGACATGGTGCTGTTTCACGCCATGTCCATCTACACCCCCGAGTTGCAAACTGTCACCCTGGATACCGGTCGTCTGCACGAAGAGACCTTGCAATTGGGCCGCGACATCCAGCAGCACTACGAACGCCCCATCCTGTTTTTTCACCCGAATCCGGACCGGGTGCAGGAACACGTCAGCGCGCATGGCACACATGCTTTTTACGAAAGCGTGGAGCTGCGCAAAGAATGCTGCGCGATCCGTAAGGTGGAGCCACTGCGTCGTGCCTTGCAAGGCCGATCAGCCTGGATTACCGGTCAGCGCCGCGAACAAACAGCCAGCCGCACCGAACTGTCCAGCAAGGAATACGACAGCGTCTTTGGGCTGCAGAAATTCAATCCCTTGATCGAATGGACTCAGGACGATGTCTGGGCCGTGATCCGTGGCTTGAGCATCCCCTACAACCCGCTGCACGACCAGGGCTACCCCTCCATAGGTTGCGAGCCCTGTACGCGCGCCATTCGCCCCGGTGAGGACGTGCGCGCCGGGCGCTGGTGGTGGGAACAGCGCGACAGCCTGGAATGCGGCCTGCATGCCAGCAATCTGAATAGCAGTGTCAACACCTGAAGGAACCCCATGGGCGAACCACTCTCTACCCGTACTCATCTGGACTGGCTGGAAGCCGAGGCCATTTTTATTCTGCGTGAAATCGCGGCTGAAGCTGAAAAACCCGTGCTGCTGTTCTCCGGCGGCAAGGACTCCGCCGTGCTGCTGCAATTGGCCCAGAAAGCCTTTGCGCCCGGCCCGCTGCCGTTTCCCTTGATGCATGTGGACACCGGCCACAACTACCCGGAAGTGATCGAATTTCGGGATCGCCGCGCCGCCGAGCTGAACGCCGAACTGATTGTGCGCAGCGTGGAGGATTCCATCGCGCGCGGCACCGTGGTGCTGCGCAATGAAACCGCCAGCCGCAACGGGGCCCAAGCCGTCACCTTGCTGGAAGCGATTGCCGAATTTGGCTTTGATGCCTGTTTCGGTGGCGCCCGCCGTGACGAGGAAAAAGCCCGCGCCAAAGAGCGCATCGTGTCTTTTCGCGACGAATTCGGCCAATGGGACCCCAAAGCGCAACGCCCCGAGCTGTGGCACTTGTTCAATACCCGTATTCACAAGGGCGAGAACCTGCGCGTCTTCCCGATTTCCAACTGGACCGAGCTGGACGTGTGGCAATACATCCAGCGTGAGGCCATTGATCTGCCATCCATCTACTACACCCACTCGCGCGAAGTGGTGGAGCGTCAGGGGCTGATCGTACCCATCACGCCATTGACTCCCTTGCTGGATGGGGAAACCTCTGAATGGCGCGATGTGCGTTTCCGCACCGTAGGCGATATTTCCTGCACCTGCCCGGTGCTCTCTACCGCCGCGTCCGTGCAAGACATTATTGCTGAAACCGCCTTGGCCACCATTACCGAGCGTGGCGCCACCCGCATGGATGACCAGACGTCCGAAGCCTCCATGGAACACCGCAAGAAACAAGGATATTTCTAATGAACACAGTCAATGACGCCTGGCTGCAGGCTGCCGATCAAGGCGTGCTGCGTCTGATTACCGCTGGCTCCGTGGACGACGGAAAATCCACCTTGATTGGCCGCTTGCTGGTAGACAGCCAGGGCGTGTTTGCCGACCAGATTGCGGCCATCCAGCGCTCCAAATACAAGCGTGGCGAGGACGCCGAACCCGATCTGGCCCTGCTGACCGACGGCCTGGAAGCCGAGCGCGAACAAGGCATCACGATTGACGTGGCCTATCGCTACTTCGCGACCCCCAAACGCAAATTCATCGTGGCCGATACCCCCGGTCACGAGCAGTACACCCGCAACATGATTACGGGGGCCTCCACCGCCCAGGCCGCCATTATTCTGATCGATGCGCACCGCGCCAAGGACGGTGAACTGCTGACCCAGACCAAGCGCCACAGCACGGTTGCCAAATTGCTGGGCCTGCGCCATATCGTGGTGGCGGTGAACAAGATGGACCTGGTCGATTGGGACCAAGCCGTGTTCGACCGTATCCATGAAGCCTATCGCCAACTGGCTACCCAGCTGGGGATTGAGCACTTTCACATCATTCCGCTCTCGGCCCTGAAGGGCGAGAACATCACCCGGGCTTCGCCACACACGCCTTGGTATCAAGGTTTGCCACTGCTGCCTTTGCTGGAATCGCTGGATCTGCGCGAGAACATTCAGCGCCCTGCCCGTTTGTTTGTGCAATGGGTGGCGCGTCATGGCGGCAGCCGTGCTGATGGCTTCCGTGGCTACGCCGGTCAGCTCAGTGGCGGCCGTATCCAGGTGGGCGATAGCGTTCAGGTATGGCCTAGCGGAAAAACGGCGGTGATCACACAGCTGTTTCGCGCGGGTACGGAACAAACATCTGTCAGCGACGGGGACGCCGTGACTGTGGCGCTGGATCGTGAACTGGACATTTCACGGGGCGATTTGCTGACACTGGCCCATGAAGAGGTAAGCACCAGCAAACACTTTGATGCGCAGCTGTGCTGGCTGGACGAGCAGGCCTTGAACACCACCCGCTCTTACTGGTTAAAGCAAGGCACGCGCCTTACCCAAGCCAAGGTGCAAGCCGTTCATGCCTTGCGCGATGTACATAGCCTGCAAGAGCAGCAAGCCACTGGCAGCTTATCCCTGAATGATATTGGCCGTGTCAGCCTGGTCAGCCGTGACCCACTGGTGCTGGACGATTATCAGGATCATTCCAGCACGGGCTCTTTCATCCTGATTGACCCCAGCACGAACCAGACCGTGGCTGCTGGTCTGGTCCAGAAGCGCGTATAAAGAACAGCCTGCGGCAGACCCACGTCTTGCCGCAGGCACCGTATAAGATCACGACGCCTCTTGCTGCCTGACAGACCGGCCCCGTGCTGAACTGCGCCTGAGCCTCATTAATGCCGCCAGCACAATACACGCGCTCACACCCAAAGTCATGGCTAACTGATAGCGGTACGCCTCCACCATCGCCATATACACCAGCACCGCCAAGATCAGCACGATGGACAGATAAGTCAGCCAGGGGAAAAACCACATCTTGAATGGCAAATCTATGCCTGAGTTTTCTGCCTGGCGACGCGACAGTAGCTGGGACACAGCAATCACCAAATAAACGATCAGGGCAATCGCACCCGTTGTGGATAGCAAGAACGAAAACACCTGTCCAGGCAAGAGATAGTTCACCAGGCAGCCTGCAAAACCGGCCAAGGTCGATACAAGTACGGCGTTATAAGGCACACCTTTGGACGATACCCTGGCAATACAAGCAGGAGCATCACCACGGACGGACAGGGAATAAATCATTCGAGAGGCCGTATACAAGCCGGAGTTCATGCAGGAAGTCACCGCAATCAGTACCACTACATCCACAACTAGCTTAGCCCCAGGCAAGCGAAGAACTTCCAGCGTGCGCTGAAATGACCCTACCTGCATCAGCCTGGGATCGTCGTAACCGACGATCAGCACAATCAAGGAAATCGACAACACATAAAACAGGGAAATACGGTAGACCACCAGATTGGTCGCCTTACGTATCTTTTCCTGCGGGTTATCAGTTTCGGCGGCGGCAATCGTCACGATCTCCGCCCCAAAAAATGAAAACATCGTAATCAGGATACCCGCCAGCACGGCGCCCATGCCTTGCGGCGCGAAGTTGCTGAACACGGGAATCATCGGCACCTTCCCCCCGTCAACCCAGGGCCAGAAGCCGGTCAGGGCGCAGAGACAGGCCACAATGAACACAATAATGGCCAGCACCTTGATCAAGGCAAACCAGAACTCAAACTCGCCAAAATTCTTGACACTAAACAGATTGGTCATCGACAAGGCGACCATGATGACAATGGAAAACTGCCACGAAGGGATACCCGGCATCCATTGATGCAAGATATAGGCCCCGGCAATGGCTTCAACGGGAATGATCAAGCCCCAGAACCACCAATACAGCCAGCCAATGGAAAATCCCGCCCAGGGCCCGATCGCCCGCGCGGCATAGGTGGAAAATGAGCCACTATCAGGATTGGCGACAGCCATCTCGCCCAACATCCGCATGACCAGCAGCACCAATGCTCCCGTCAAGATATAGGACAGTACCGCTGCCGGCCCGGTCTTCGCGATGGCATTGGCTGATCCAATGAACAGTCCGGCACCAATGATCCCCGCGATAGAGATCATGGACATCTGTCTTGAGTTCAGGCCGTGCGCGAGCGCACCCTGGCCTGCCTGTTCAGGCATGGTCATTATTGTCTCCTCGCTTTTTATTCAATGGCGGGGCAGTTCTGACCCGCCCGGGGCGCCCCGACGATATGCTTCGCTTGCTATAGGCGCACGTCACCCAACAGCCAGGCCCGGCCGATCATCGGCTAGGACCCTCCGTCCGAACGCTCAGGCAGCGTCAAAGGTCAAACTTCACCCCCTGAGCCAATGGCAATTCTCGGGAGTAGTTGATGGTATTGGTCGCCCGGCGCATATAGGCACGCCAGGCATCGGAACCGGACTCGCGCCCCCCGCCGGTTTCCTTGTCCCCACCAAAGGCGCCACCGATCTCCGCCCCGGAAGTACCAATATTGACGTTGGCGATACCGCAGTCCGAACCGCTGGCCGACAGAAACTCCTCAGTTTCACGCAAATCATTACTGAAAATGGCGGACGACAGGCCTTGCGGAACATCGTTTTGCAGCGCCAGTGCCTCGGACAGGTTCTCATAGCGCAGCACATACAAAATAGGTGCGAAGGTTTCCTGCCGTACCGTATCGGTCTGGCTGTCCATTTCCACGATGGCTGGTCTGACGTAATAGGCCGATGCGAACTCATCCTCCAGCACCCGCTCTCCACCGCTAACCCGCCCCCCTTGAGCACGCGCCGCATCCAGTGCGGTCTGCATCGCCTCAAAAGAGGCCCGATCGACTAAAGGTCCCAGCAGCGTTCCTTCCTGCAACGGATTGCCAATCCTGAGCTTGCCATACACCTGCTTGAGCCGTTCTACCAGTTGCTCACTGACACTACGATGCACAATCAAGCGTCGTGTACTTGTACAGCGCTGCCCCGCCGTCCCGACCGCCGCAAAGACAATCCCCCGGACCGCCAGATCCAGATCCGCATTAGGCGTGACAATAACGGCATTATTGCCCCCCAGTTCCAGCAAAACGCGCCCGAAACGACGCGCCACACGAGGCCCCACTTCCCGACCCATCCGTGTGCTGCCGGTGGCCGACACCAGCGCCACCCGGGGATCATCAACCAGTAGCTCTCCGGCTTCGCGCCCACCAATCAGCACTTGGCTCAGGTGCGCCGGCCCGGCCTCATACCGCGCCATTGCCCGCTCAAAGACAGCCTGGCACGCCAGGGCGGACAAGGGTGTTTTTTCGGAGGGCTTCCAAATCACGGCATCGCCACACACCAAGGCCAGCGCAGTATTCCAGGCCCACACCGCCATGGGAAAATTAAAAGCGGTGATCACCCCGACCACTCCCAATGGATGCCAGGTTTCCAGCATGCGATGACCAGGCCGCTCAGAGGCAATTGTCAAACCGTAGAGCTGTCGGGACAAACCCACCGCAAAGTCGCAGATATCAATCATTTCCTGGACTTCACCCAAGCCCTCACTCGTAATCTTTCCAGCCTCCAGGGAAATCAACTGGCCCAAAGCCTGCTTCTGGGCCCGCAGCTCCTGGCCCAGCAGTCGAACCAGCTCACCTCGTGCCGGCGCAGGCACGGTACGCCACACCTGCCAGGCATCATGGGCACGAGCAATCGCCTTGCTAAGCTCCTCGCTGCTGTGAGGCCGCAGATGGGCCAGAATGCCCCCGTCGATAGGCGAGCGCACCGACATTCCCCCTTGAACATCCAGCGCAGCCGTCACACCCAATTGGGCCAGGGTGGAATGTGCCAGTTCGCTTGTCTGCGTCATGCTTGTGTAAGTCATACCTGTACCCTATAAAAAATGCGGAATATCGGCTTTCAGAAACACGCCCATTCCTTAAAAAAGTCTGTCCTCAAGACCGACGCCGCCCCTGGGGGCTGCGGGCACCGACAAGATGCGCCAACTGTGCGCCATATTCATAAACTGCCTCCTTCCCAGACTTGCATGGGACCGACTTGAGCGGAGACAGAGGTAAAGGCAGCTCTTCCACCTTGATCCGCCCCAGAACCAGATGCGCCAGCTCACGTCCAAAGACCGTTCCAGGAGCAATGCCACGCCCGTTGTAGCCGCTAAATGACAAGACCTGTCGCCCCAGTTGATGCAGGCGGGGTACGGCATCAGACGTCATGCCTATCCAGCCATACCATTCATAATCAAACTGCACGTGCTTCAAGGCCGGAAACAAGTGCTGCAATGCGCGTTGCGCCCACGCCTTATGTATTGCTTGTCCGCGTCCGCGCAATGCCCCCACACTGCCAAACACCAGGCGACCGGCTTGATCGAAGCGGTACGAGGACAAAACCGAACGCGTATCCCACGCACCCTGCCCCCCCGGCAAAATCTGGGCGCGCAGTGCAGTATCCAGCGGTTGCGTGGCCACATTGAAATAAGGCAGACGCACCAGTTCTGCGGGCAAGGCTGGCCAGATATCGCTGGTATAGGCATTGGTCGCCACAATGACCCAAGGTGCCAGCACCTCCCCATCCTGCGTTTGCAACACCCAGTGCGTGCGACCATCCTCAACCCGCCTGACGGCACTTTGCTCGCAAATGCGGGCCCCCGCCGTGATCGCTGCCCGCGCCAGTCCTCGAACATAGGCTAAAGGCTGGAGCGTGCCCGCGCGTCGGTCCAGCAAGGCACCCGCATAGGCGGTGGTTCCCGTTGCCGCCGTAGCCTGTGTGTGATCGAGCAACTCCACCGGCGCCCCGAGAGCTTGCCATTGCTGCCAACGCTTCCGGATGTTGCGAAGGCCACCCGCGCCGACCGCGCAGTGCAAAGTACCATTCTGCACGGCCTGACAATCAATCCGGTGTTGGGCTACCAATTCATACACAGCAGCCGGCGCCCCGCTTAACAAGTGCAATAGGCGGTCCCCGTAATAAGAACCCAATGTTTTGAGCAGCGTCTCTGGCTCAAGCCACAAGCCAGCATTGACCAGCCCCACATTTCGTCCCGATCCGCCAAAGCCGATCTGCGCCCCTTCCAGGACCACTACCCGCGCTCCAGCCTGTGCCAGATGCAGGGCCGCGGACAAGCCGGTAAACCCAGCGCCAATAACCGCAACATCCGCTTGGACTTGGCCTTGTAAACGCTCGCAGACCAGAGGGGCTGGAGCTGATGCCTGCCAGAGTCCATGGCTGCGCCCGTCCGCGTTCATGACCTCGACTCCGCCAGAAAACGTTGCTGCAAGGCGTGCTCGGAACGCATCTGAGCAGCGCGGTAAAGTTCAATTTCATCCAACACGGGGCCACCCAGATCGCGTTCAAACTCAGACCGAGCCGCTTGCGATACATAGTTTCTCTGTTCAGCATCCCCCAAGTTGGACTGGAAAATCCCCGCCGCGCTAACTGGCAGAAAATCCTCGTAAGTAATGGGGGTCAATGCGACTACGCCGCGCTTGATCAAATCAGGCAGGTTCCAGGGCCGGCCGGCAGCCAGTTCCTGCTGCCAGATAGCGGGATCCCGTGGTTCAAACCGAAAAAAAGCCAGCCCACGCTCGTACATTTCATCGCTGTCATCTGGAAACTGAGCAAACACGTGCTGGAGACGTTCGGCATACGTCTGTGTAGTAGCGGCTTGCTGCCCGGCATCTCTGGCTTGAGCCAACAAGGAGTCATAAAGTGCCCGGCCCGCCTGGGTCAAAGCCACGCCACGTTGCTCTATCTCACCAAAACGTGCGGTATGAGACCCTACCCTGGCTTGACCGGCAAACTCAATCTCTTCCTCCAAGGCTTTGAAACTGGTTTGGCGCAACAAGATGGGATGGCGCCTGCGCGGTGGGCCTTCAATCAGTTCTTTGGCAGGGATCCCCCATTGGGGCATGGCCTCTTGTACCGCATCAATATCCAGGGTTCTGGGAGTCAGGTGATTGATATGGGGGCCCTTGAAACAAACAATATCGGCCACCAGACGATGGGCCTCATGCAACTTGCGATACGTGTCCTGATCGACAGTCGCCTGGCGATGCCAGCGAAAAACAGTGGTGGCGGCAGCCACAAACTCCGTGACCTGCAGTTCGGTCAGGCCACCAGACATGTGCGCCTGTTCCGCCAACTCCAGCAACCCTGAGGGAAAAATAGTCCGTTGCGATAAGATTGCAGCTGCCTGCGCTCGCAGATTCGCATCCTCTATCAGCTCCAGTCTGAGCAGAGAGGTGAACACCCGGAAGGGATTGGTTTGTAACGCATGGTCGTCCACAGGGCGAAACGCGGTGGAGTGGACGGGTACACCCGCCACCGACAGATCGTAATAACCAACGGGATACATACCCATGACAGCAAAAATCTTTGCAATCCCTTTGAGCTCCGCCGCTGTACCAACCCGAATGGCGCCATGGCGCTCCACATCCAGACGGGTCAGCTCCGACTGCTGCTGCAAGGCGCTGCGTAATGCTGGGTCATGCTTGAGCACACTGGCATTGATCTCGTGCACCAGGCTCAACAAGGCCCCGTACTGTGGCACCTCCTGCTGATACATGGCCGACATGGCGCCTGAGAAACGGGAACGGATTTCGTCCTTAGAAACAAAAACAGAGGTGTCCATAGAACCGCCAGCAAATTGCATGACCTGTCGACAAGGCAAGGTCAGTCCATTAATGAATCACTTCCGTGTACTCGTATGCACTCCTTCACACCACAGCCAGCGGAAGCCCGTCATCTTATAAGCCTGAAATACTTAGCAAACTTGCACCTCATTCTGTGAGCAGTGGCAAGAGGGGTCAAACGATGATTCCAACTCAAGTCATTCCTAAATAGAATGACTAAACGTTTTCCCTTAGCAAACCAGCATGTCCATTCCCAAACGTTTTCTTCCTCCCATGCACGTCCTGATTGCCTTTGAAGCCGCCGCACGGCTGGGCAGCTTCACGGCAGCAGCGGGCGAGCTGAATCTGACCCAAAGCGCCGTCAGCAGACAGATCAGACTGCTGGAAGAAATATTGGGCGCGGAACTTTTCGTCAGAGAACGCCAGACGGTTCGTTTGACTCAGGCGGGTAGCACTTACGCCCAAGAGCTAAGCGATGCTCTTCGACGCATTGCCAACGCCACCCTGGGGTTCAAAGCCAATCCGCATGGCGGAACGCTGAACCTGGCCATCCTGCCCACGTTCGGGACTCGTTGGCTTGCCCCCCGGCTGCCAGAGTTTGTGGCTGCATACCCCGGCATCACCATTAACCTGCTGACGCGCCTGCAACCGTTTGACTTTCAAATGGAAAATGTGGATGCCGCCATCCATTACGGCCTGCCCGACTGGCCGGGGGCGAATCTGGATTTTCTGATGTCAGAAACCGTGGTACCTGCCTGCAGTTCCGCCCTTCGCGAGCACTATCAGTTCCAGACAGCAGCTGACTTGCTCAAGGCACCTTTACTGCATCTGGTCTCAAGGCCCGATGCCTGGGAGCGTTGGTTCAACGCCAACGGCGTGGAGAACGTGCATATTCACGGCATGCTGCTTGACCAGTTTGCGCTGATTACACAAGCAGCTATTTCCAACCTTGGGATTGCCTTACTGCCCACATTTCTGTTCAAACAGGAGCTCAGTCGCGGAGACTTGGTTCTGGCTCTGGACTCGCCCTGCCTGAACACGGAGGCTTACTACCTGGCCTGTCCGACGGGACGCTGCGACTACCCACCATTGATCGCATTTCGACAATGGCTACAAGCGGAAATAACGCGGGAACGCGCCCCGGACTGAGGCCGGGGCTTCAAACCGCCACGGTAGCGCTATGACTTTTTCCTCACCAAGGCGAGAGACTGCTCGGCTATGACCCGCTCTTCGTTGGTGGGAATGACCAGGACCTTGACCCGACTGTCGCCTGTCGAAATGACGGTTTCCCCTGCCTGATTGCGAACCGGATCAATCTCCACCCCCATCCACTCCAGGTGCCTGGCGATGCCTGCCCGAATAGACGGGCTGTGCTCGCCAATCCCCGCCGTGAACACCAAGGTGTCCAGCCCCTTCAAGGCCACGCACAAGCCCGCCAGATTCTCTGCCGTGTGATAGCAGAAGTACTGCACCGCCAGCTTGGCACGAGGGTCATCGGAAGCCTCCAGCGCTCGCATATCCGCTTGATCGCCGGACAAGCCTTTCAGCCCGGATTGGGTGTAGAGCACGGACTGGATCTCATCGTGCTCCATTCCCTGCTCCAGCATCCACAGCACGACACCGGCATCCAGACGCCCCGGACGAGTCCCCATAGGCAAGCCGTCCAGCGCCGTAAAGCCCATGGTGGTATGAACGCTGCGGCCTTCTTGCAAGGCGCAAGCCGATGCACCTGAGCCCAGGTGAGCAACGACGACGCGCCCGTCAGCCAGTTCGGGAATTTCGCGACGCAGGTGCTGGGAAATATAGTGATAGGAGAGGCCGTGGAAACCGTAGCGGCGCACGCCCTGTTCAAAGAACCGACCAGGCAATGCAAAGTGCTGCAAATGCGGGGCATGTCCTTGATGGAAGGCCGTATCCAGACACGCTACCTGGAAGATTTCCGGGTAGTGCTCGAAGATCACGCGAACAGGAGCCAGATTGTTCTGCTGATGCAGTGGTGCCAAAGGTGACAGGCTGTCCAGATACTCCAGCACCTGCGGGGTCAAGGGTACGCTGCTGTCGTAGCGGGCGCCCCCGTGCACGATACGGTGGCCAACGGCAATAGGTCGACCATCCACATGCTCCAGCAGCCAGCGCGCCACCAACGCCTGAGCTGTATGCAGGTCCTTGGCCTGCTCGCCATCCAGGTCCTGCTTGACCATGGATTGGCCCTGGGCATCTTTAACTTTGAAGGCTGGCTGGCTACTGCCAATGCCCGAAACCTGACCGCCAAACTCAAAATCCAGCTGGTCGCCCGGCTGGACCTTGTACATATGAAACTTCAGGCTGGAGCTGCCTGCGTTAATGACCAGAATCTGCTCGCTCATTAGTGCGCAGCCTCCACAGCAACTTTGCGTTCCAGATAGCCCGCGTAAAGGCTGGCAACGGCACAAGAGGCCATGCGGGTCTGGGCGCTATCGGCTCGGCTGGTCAAAATGATAGGCACACGAGCCCCCATCACGATACCGGCAGCCTGGGCGCCGGACAGGAAGGTCAGGTTTTTGGCCAGCATATTGCCGGCCTCCAGATCAGGGGCCACCAGAATCTGCGCCTTGCCCGCAACGGGCGACACAATTCCTTTGATGCGCGCCGCCTCGGGGCTGATAGCGTTATCCAGCGCCAAGGGGCCGTCCAGCACACCGCCCGTAATCTGGCCGCGATCAGCCATCTTGCACAAGGCCGCCGCTTCCAGCGTGGTCGGGATTTTTTCGGTCACTTGTTCGACCGCAGACAGGATGGCGACCAACGGTATGCCCAAGCCCAGGCCGTGGTGCAGATCAATGGCGTTTTGCACAATATCCGCCTTGGTGCTCAGATCGGGGAAAATATTGATGGCACCGTCCGTCACAAACAAGGGCTCCGGATAGCTGGGCACATCCATGATGAAAACATGACTCAAACGGCGACCAGTCCGCAAGCCCTTGCCCTGGGTGCACAGCACGGCCTGAATCAGTTCATCCGTATGCAGGCTGCCTTTCATCAGCAACTGGGCACGTCCGGCCAGCACTTCCTCGACGGCTCGCTCTGCCGAGGCATGGCTGTGGGGGGTATCAATCAAGGTGACCCCTTCCAGGCTTAAACCATGCTCTGCCGCTACGGAATGCAAACGGGCCTGCGGGCCAACCAGCACGATCTCGAACAGGCCTTGGGCCCGTGCCTGCAAGGCGGCTCCAAGGGACACATCATCGCAGGGATGAGCCACCACACAAATTCGACTGTGCTCTTTGCGAGCTTGCTCGATCAATCGGGAATAATGACTGGAAGGCCCAGTGCGATCCACGGCGGCCGTATCCGGGCCAGCAGGGTGATTCATGATAGAAGACTCCTTGGAGATGAACGAAGGCTAACCCAACACTAAACCATTTATCCAAGCGTGTGTCTTTGATTGCGAACAGGGAAACTTCAATATTTCGCCCTTTATTCTTTCCAGACCATGAAGAATGAAACATAAAGATTAAATATTAAAAAAAATCCGGTTTAGCCAAATGCAAACCGGATTTTTATTTCTGTGGTGGCGTATTCGTCCCGAACCACCGCAATCTGAGCGTATCCAGGATCGGCCACCCAGGTTTAATTAAAGGCCAAGATCACTCAAACCCGGATGCTCATCGGGGCGCCGCCCCAAGGGCCAACGGAACTTGCGTTCGGATTCTGTAATTGCCACATCATTAATGCTGGCATGGCGCACCGCCATATAGCCATGCTCGTCAAATTCCCAATTTTCATTTCCGTAACTGCGCCACCACTGACCGTATTCATCTTGCCATTCATAAGCAAAGCGCACGGCAATTCTATTTTCATGCCAGGCCCAGATTTCTTTAATCAAGCGGTATTCACGCTCTTTTTGCCATTTGCGTTCTAAAAAAGATTGAACCTGATCTCGACCCTGCGGAAACTCGCTGCGATTGCGCCAGCGCGTATCCACGGTATATGCCTGCGAAACCTTGACCGGGTCACGACTATTCCAGGCATCCTCGGCGGCACGCACTTTCTGGCGGGCACTCTCCAGATCGAAAGGTGGCAAGGGAGGACGTGTATCCATAGTGATCTCCTAGAAAACAAGCGTGGACCAGACAGTCTAGCGGCAAAACGTAAGCAGTCTCTTACTGGCCGGTATCGGCCCAGGCTGCCCGTTCAAATCCCGCGACCAGAAAATCGATAAAAGCTTGCACACGAGCCGAGCGCGAGCGGCCCGGAGGCGTCAGCAGATGCAAGGTCAGGCTGGGCAAATCCCATTGCGGTAACACGATTTCCAACTGGCCTTGCTCGACCATATCGCCCAGCAGGAATTGAGGCAGCACGCTAAGCCCCAGGCCCTCAAGCAAGGGTGGGATCAGGGCCTGGGCATTGTTGACTTGCAAAGCACAGGGCACGGTTTGGGAGTAATACTCCTGCCCTTGCTGAAAGCGCCAGACACTGCCGCGTCGCTCGTAGGCGTAGCGCAGGCTCATGTGCTGAGCCAGGTCGCTGGGGTGTGAGGGTCTGCCGTACTTGGCCAGGTAACTGGGGGCGGCAACCAGCCGCAGGCGCAAATTGCACAGACGGCGCACCAGAAGGCTGGAATCATCCATGGTCGAGATACGCAAGGCCATGTCGAAACCTTGTTCCACGATGTTGACCTGAGCGTCGTTAAAGTGCAGATCCAGCAGCACGGCCGGGTGCTTTTCCATGAAAGCGGGCAGTAAAGGGGCCAGATGCTCCAGCCCGAAGGACATGGGGGCAGCAATCTTGATACGTCCCTGCAGGCTTTCTTTCTGGTCGCGTGCCAGGGCTTCCGCGTTCTGTCCGGCAGCCAGAACGGCTTGGGCCTGTTCCAGGCTGGCCTGCCCGGTTTCTGTCAGGGACAGGCGTCGGGAGGTACGGTGGAACAGGGACACTTGCAGCTGTTTTTCCAGCCGGGTGATTGCCTTGGAGACGGTAGGTTGTGACAGGCCCAGAACTCCGGCTGCCTGGGCAAAGGAGCCGGTTTCCGCCACAGTAGCAAAGATGGCCCAGGCTTGTAGATCCGGTAATGTTTTCATGTCGTTTTTGGAATGAATTCTATGCTATTGATTCTATTTTATTCAATCAACAAGACGCCTAGAATTCTTTTTAGTATCCAATATTAAGGAGCGCATCATGATTGAACATCGGCCTTTTAATGAACTGGGCGGCGCCAACCACGGCTGGCTGGACGCCAAACACCATTTTTCTTTTGCTAATTACTACGATCCCGCTCGTATGAGCTGGGGCGCCCTGCGTGTCTGGAATGACGACACGATTGCGTCCAACACCGGGTTTCCACCTCACGATCATGCCGATATGGAGATCATTACGTATGTGCGTGAAGGGGCGATCAGCCACCAGGACAGTTTGGGCAATAAGGGTCGTACTGAAGCCGGTGATGTGCAGGTGATGAGTGCCGGCACAGGTATTCGCCATGCGGAGTACAACCTGGAAAATGGTACGACACGCATCTTCCAGATCTGGATTCAGCCAGAGCGTCGTGGTTTACCGCCAGCCTGGGGTGCCAAGCCTTTCCCCAAGGATGAGCGTTCGGGGCAGTTTGTGGCCCTGGCCAGTGGTTTTGAAGGTGACGCAGAAGCTTTGCCGATTCGTGCCCAGGCCCGTGTGCTGGGAGCGACCTTGAAGAAAGGTCAAAGCACGACTCTGTCTTTGCCTGCCGAGCATCTGGCTTATCTGGTGCCTGCCACAGGGCGGGTTTCGGTAAATGGTCTGGAGTTGAATGCCCGTGATGGGGCGGCGATTCGCAATGAAACGACGCTGGAAGTTCAGGCGCTGGAGGATGCTGAGCTGGTGCTGGTTGAGACGGCGCAGTAATTGCGGACGGGCTGTTTTGAAGATGGGGGGAGGCCGTTTGAGCGCTCCCCCGCTTCTTTTTGCTGTTCTGGTGCTCTGAAAATAAACGCAGGTAAGAGAAGATATATGTCTTTTTAAGGTCATATGTCAGCTCGGAAATTAAACAACCCAATAGAACGCTTGGGTTGCCTTGCCGTTTGCTGGCGTAATGTTGTTTGTTCAGTACTCCACCTTGGCAGAAAGACGCCACTTGGAGCCCTGCCTGGGTGTCCGGGCTGAGCACTTGCCGGTGCTGCGCACCGGTGCCCTTGTCAGGAGATAGCTACGGGCGCACCCTGAACTCCCGGGGTGGTTCGTCCCCCGGACGAACCACAAGCGCCCCGGTCAAACAACAGGGCGCTTGCACCCCTACGCTATCTCCTGACCGCGGCAAGTCCTCCGAATCGCCCCGACACCCAGGCAGGGCTCCAAGTGGCTGGCATCGTGAGCAATTTGAGGGCGAAACGTAACTGTAATGCCGCTCTATGAGCTAATTGATGATGGATTCAGGGGTATTTTTCGTGGCTCAATTTCCTGCCATGAAAAATACAGTTGGAGGTGGGCTGTCTCAACTGTCTGTTTTCGGTGTGGTTTTGAAAAGTATTCCTGATTTTTTGTTTAGCTTAGGTAAACAATCCTTCCCCTTGTCTGTCCTTCTCATTCTGCGCAGCCTTCCCTTAACGGAAACCGGCTCATAAAGCAGATCAAAACTTCCTCTTTTCTCTGATTAAACTGTTTGTTCTCAATCGATAAGCGTCTGCCCTGCAGCAATATCGTTACAATTGTTGTAACGCCAGTTTTCAACTCTTCTTAATGCACGCGAACACACCGTGTCCTCTCCGAACCAGTATTTCGTTCTGATCGTCCCTGCCTGCGCGGCATTGCTGGGCATCGCGATGATTTACTGCTGGAGCCGTCTACGCGATCACCGTTACCTGCTCTGGATTGCCTCGGGGTATATCTCCACGGCTATTCCTATGGGGATCCATAGCCTGATGCCCAATGAGCAACTCGCCCGCTGGACTCTGCCCTTGTCGGCTATGTATTTATATGGTGTCTGGGCCTTGTCTCATGGGGTCGCTTTGCGTTTTGGCGGACGTGCTCATCCCAGATTGGCTGGGGCAATCGTCCTCGTCACGCTGGGGCTGCTTTTTTATTTTTCCCAGATTGATGATGATCTCTGGCTGCGTTTACAAATTCTGAACTGGGGCCTGGCCTTGTTGGTTGCTTTGCCCATCAAGTCGATCTTGTCCGGCAGGTCACGCACGATTCCTTTGGCAACGCTGTTGCGGGCCTCTTACCTGACGGCCTTGCTCTATGCCTTTGTTCGTGTATTTGCGCTGGCCACGTTGATCCCTCACGAGATGCAGCCAGAGCTGACCAGGTCCGGTTTATGGCTCTTGATGCTGGCAACCAATATGTTCATCAGCATCTGGGTAGCGCTGGCTATTTTGACCAGCACCGCCATGTCGATTGTGCAGACGCTGGATCATGAGCGCAGCCGGGACCCTTTAACCCGTTTGTTGAATCGTCGTGCATTTTTCGAGCAGGTTAAAAAACGCCTGGAGCTGTATGGTCATAGTGGTTGGGCGGTCATGACGTGCGATCTGGACCACTTCAAGATGGTCAATGACACCTGGGGCCATGCAGCGGGCGATCGGGCCTTGAAGGAGTTCGGGGCCTTACTGGCTCGCACGGTTCGCCAGGACGATTTGGCAGCCCGCTTTGGGGGCGAGGAGTTTGTCTTGCTGATACGCAGTACCAGCTTGCATACCGCCGTGCTGGTTGCCGAGCGTTTGCGCAGCAGTGTGATGAATCTGCATATCCCCGCCACGGCGCATACGCTGACGGCCAGTTTCGGTGTGGTTCAGCTAAACAGCAATGGCGACATCAAGCAGGCCATTGAGCAAGCTGACCGGCTTTTGTACGAAGCCAAGCATGCTGGCCGCAACAAGGTCGTTTGGAAGGCGTCCTGAGTTATTCCTCCTGCTTGCTGATACCCTTACAGTCTCTTTTTTCAAGACAGCCCCGTTAGAGGCTGATTGATAGGACTATCACAGCAAAAGCCGGGGGCGTTCACGCCTCCCCAGGAGACCCCATGTCACTTACCGAACTTAGCGCCAGCGAACTGCTGGCAGGTCTGGAAAAAAGCCAGTTCAGCGCCCGTGAGATTGCCGACGAGCTGCTCAAGCAATCACAAGAAATGGCCCATTTGGGCGGTCTGGCACATTTGGATTCAGCGCTGTTTTACCAACAGGCCGATCAGTCTGACGCACGCCGCGCCCGTGGCGAAGCCTTGGCGCTGGACGGCGTGCCTTTGGTGATGAAAGACAACCTGAACACCACGGACATGCCCACCACGTCCAGCACCGGCGCCCTGCAAGGTCGCGTGCCGCTGAAAGATGCAGATGTAGTCGCACAATTGCGCAAGGCCGGTGCCGTGCTGCCCGCCAAGTCCGTGATGCACGAACTGGCTTTTGGGATTACGACCAATAACGCCACTACGGGCCCCAGTCGCAACCCTTATGATCCAAGTCGTATTCCCGGCGGCTCTTCCGGTGGCACTGCAACGGTTGTGGCAGCTCGTCAGTTTCCAGCTGGCTTGGGCACGGATACGGGCGCTTCGGTGCGTTTACCTGCCGCGCTTTGCGGCCTGTACGGTTTCCGTCCTACAGTGGGCCGTTATTCGGGCCAGGGCATTGTGCCCTTGTCCCCTACACGCGATACAGCAGGCCCCATGACTCGCAGTCTGGCTGACATCAGCTTGCTGGACAGCCTGCTCTGCCAGAAGGCCCCTACTGTGATTGCCACTCCTTCCTTGAAGGAACTACGTCTGGGCGTACCCCGTGACAGCTTCTGGAAGGATATGGATGCCGGTGTGGCCGACGTGACCCTGGCATTTCTGGATGATTTGCAAAAAGCCGGTGTCACGCTGGTCGATGTAGACCTGTCTCCGGTTCTGAAGATCAATGCCCGCGTCGGCATGCCGATTGTGCTGTATGAAACCTTGCAGAACCTGCCTTTGTACCTGGCCGAAAACAAGTACGACATTAGCTTGGACGAGTTGATTGCGGGCATTCACAGCCCCGATGTGAAAGAGATTTTCGACGCCATTACGGGCGACTACACCATCAGCCAGGAAGCCTACGAAGAAGCGCTGAATGTAGACCGCCCCCTGATGCAACAGGCCTATGCGGACCTGCTGCGCCAGTCCAATGTCAGTGGCTTGATCTTCCCGACCAGCCCGCTGACCGCCTGCCCGATTGGCGATGATGAAAGCACCATGATGAACGGCAAGGCAGTGCCTACCTTCAACACCTACATCTCGCGTACCGACTTGGGTTCGAACCTGGGCGCACCGGGCATTTCCCTGCCTATCGGTCTGTCGGGCGGTTTGCCGGTGGGGATGCTGATTGAAGCGGGTATCGGTGCAGATGATCAGTTGCTGGCTCTTTGCCGGGCGATTGATCCTTTGCTGCCAACGACACCGGCACCGGATTTGAGCAAACGGGCATAAACGACGTAAAGACGGATTAAGCAATCTGCAGGCTACTGCACCAGGCTGAATAATTCGCCACATTCAAATGCCATCAGCCCAACAAGAAACAGGCCGAATTCCTAGGGAAATCGGCCTGTTTTTTTGATGAGGCTCCTCACGAAGGCGTCATGCGCCCGGGTCCGTATTACCGCCAAACCGCCGACGCAACATCTGCACCAACCAGCCGTGATGCTCACACAGAGCAGACTGACGAGCCTTGAAAACCAAACTCACTACTGTTTTTTAACACAGCATAAAATGGCGCACTGAAACTCCCGCCCGCACGGCCAGCACAC
Source organism: Alcaligenes sp. PF14 (assembly GCF_037150615.1). Classification (NCBI taxonomy): domain Bacteria; kingdom Pseudomonadati; phylum Pseudomonadota; class Betaproteobacteria; order Burkholderiales; family Alcaligenaceae; genus Alcaligenes; species Alcaligenes sp. PF14. The sequence continues at coordinate 64,722 of NZ_JBAGRS010000009.1, forward strand.
ACCATGAATACACAGATTCTTTTATTGCGCGGCCTCATGCCTACCGGCAAGAACAAGCTGGGCGGAGATATTCAGGTTATCGCCCGAACACCGGCTTATTTCATGCGGGTGATGGCGAACAATCCTTTCAAGGACGAAAGCCCCAGCCAGCTATATTTCACCCTGCTGCGCTCCCCAGCAGACAGCGCCTTACTCCATGCCTTCCACGCCCTGGAGCACGCACCGGATCAGGTCCGCATCATTGATGACATCGTCTATATAGTGTGCGCAACCCGGTATCGAGACCTGAAAGCCAACAATAATTTCATCGAGAGAAAGCTCAAGGTCGTTGCGACGACACGCAACTTCACCACCATGAGCAAGCTGATCGCCTTGAGTACGGGTAATGAAATAATGATGAACCCCTCAAGCTAAGGCCTGTCGAGCCAGATCTGCAACGGCCAACTCTTTATTGGCCTCGGTGCGCAATCCATCCTCCAGAAACCAGGCAGCTGACAAGGCCGCATGCGCCATCACCCATCTGAGCAAGCGTTGACGCTCCAGTCCTGCAACCTCGATGACTACCGACAACTGCCGTGCAAAGCGCGCTGGATCAGTGCTCGTTTTAAGATCAGGGTTGCACAGCACATTTACGTAGTCGTAATAGCGCTCACCAGTGACGCGCTTGGGATCTATTGCCAGCCATCCACGCTGATCGAAATCAAGAATGTTGCTATGGTGCGCATCCCCGTGCAGAACGACCTGATCACGCTGATCTCGCAGCAGCTCATTGGCCACTAGTGCGCATTCAGCCATCAGACCGCCCTCTTGCTGCGCCATCGGTGCCAGCGATTCAAAAAAATCGCTCAGGGGGCGCAAATTGTCAGGTGGGGCCGAAGGTCGGTTTGAATGCAATTGTTCAAGGGCACGGCAGATACAGGTCGTCGCTGCATCATCTTCTCCTTCTAAAGCCATGCGCAATAAGTCCCTGGAGCCCGTTGCACGCTCCATCAGCAACGCTCCAGAGCCTGGGTCCAGCGCATATACATGCGCCGCGCCATCGCCAGCCCACCATTGCAGCACTTGGCCGCCGATACGCTCATCAAGATCTCGTGTGATTTTGATCATCGCCGGCTGCCCCTCCAACTTTCCGGTCAGCCGCACGGGCATCAGATCGCTGGTCGCAGTGCTGAAAGGCTTGCCAGCGGCCTGAGCCCCCCAGCGTTGGAGAAAGACATTGAATAGGTTGAAGTTGGACATTGCGCTGGTTTTCGTGGAAATCTCTTTAGACAAAAGAAAGCCTGGCGTTCGATCATGCCCGACCGCTCATGATCGAAAGCGCCCAGCTTAACTGAGCTTGCCTTATGAATGTGAGCCCAAGTCCAGACACGCACCAGAACCCGGCGTTTCTCTCCCCCTACTTCACGCCCCAGGACAAATATGTAACAGCCTGACCCTGGTGCTCTTGAAATTAGAAAAGTCGTCCCTATAATTAGCACTCGAAGGGGTTGAGTGCTAAAACGCCTCGCCCCCACAATCGGACCAACAACTAAAGTCATCTTTAAACAGGAGTTTCTCCATGGCACTGCGTCCTTTGAACGATCGTGTGATCGTCAAGCGTCTGGACAACGAACGCACCACCGCTTCCGGTATCGTTATCCCCGAGAGCGCGACTGAAAAGCCCGATCAAGGCGAAATCCTGGCCGTTGGCCCCGGTAAGAAAACCGAGGACGGCAAGGTTCTGGCGCTGGATCTGAAGGTCGGCGACAAAGTTCTGTTTGGCAAATACTCCGGCCAGGCCGTCAAGATCGACGGCGAAGAGCTGCTGGTGATCCGCGAAGAAGAAATCTTCGCCGTGATCGAATAAGTACCGCCAACGAAAATTCAATAGGATTCAAACCATGACCGCAAAACAAGTTTACTTCGGCGACGACGCACGTACCCGCATCGTACGCGGCGTCAATATTCTGGCTAACGCTGTTAAGACCACCATGGGCCCCAAAGGCCGTAACGTTGTTCTGGACCGCTCTTTCGGCGCTCCTACCGTTACTAAAGACGGTGTGTCCGTTGCCAAAGAAATCGAACTGAAAGACAAGTTCGAGAACATCGGTGCTCAACTGGTTAAAGAAGTTGCTTCCAAAACTTCCGACAACGCCGGTGACGGTACCACTACCGCTACTGTGCTGGCCCAAGCCATCGTTGAAGAAGGCCTGAAGTTTGTTGCCGCAGGCATCAACCCAATGGACCTGAAGCGCGGTATCGACAAGGCTGTTGGCGTTGTGGTTGACGAACTGCGTCAACTGTCCCGTCCTTGCACCACCAGCAAAGAAATTGCTCAGGTCGGTTCCATTTCCGCCAACAGCGACCACTCCATTGGTGAGATCATCGCCAATGCCATGGACAAAGTGGGCAAAGAAGGCGTAATTACCGTTGAAGACGGCAAGTCCCTGGAAAACGAACTGGACGTGGTCGAAGGTATGCAGTTTGACCGCGGCTACCTGTCCCCTTACTTCATCAACAACGCTGACAAGCAAGTTGCTGTTCTGGACGATCCATTTGTTCTGATTTTCGACAAGAAAATCTCCAACATCCGTGACCTGCTGCCCGTACTGGAGCAAGTTGCCAAGACCAGCCGTCCTTTGCTGATCGTTGCTGAAGATGTGGAAGGCGAAGCCCTGGCTACTCTGGTTGTGAACAACATCCGTGGCATTCTGAAGACTACCGCCGTTAAAGCTCCTGGCTTTGGCGATCGTCGCAAAGCCATGCTGGAAGACATCGCTATCCTGACTGGCGGTACCGTGATCTCCGAAGAAACCGGTATGTCCCTGGAAAAAGCGACTCTGGACGACCTGGGTCAGGCCAAGCGCATTGAAGTGGCCAAAGAAAACACCACGATCATCGACGGCGCTGGCAACGGCACCGACATCGAAGCTCGCGTGAAACAAATCCGCGTTCAGATCGACGAGTCCACTTCCGACTACGACCGTGAAAAACTGCAAGAGCGCGTGGCCAAGCTGGCTGGCGGTGTTGCCGTGATTCGCGTTGGCGCTGCCACCGAAGTCGAAATGAAAGAGAAGAAAGCCCGCGTTGAAGACGCCCTGCACGCTACTCGCGCAGCCGTCGAAGAAGGTATCGTTCCTGGCGGTGGCGTTGCACTGATTCGTGCCCGCGCAGCTGTTGCCCAACTGAAAGGCGACAACACCGACCAAGACGCCGGTATCAAGCTGATCCTGCGTGCTATCGAAGCTCCTTTGCGCACCATCGTTTCCAACGCCGGCGAAGAAGCCAGCGTGGTTGTTAACCAAGTGGCCAGCGGCACCGGCACCTACGGTTACAACGCTGCTACTGGCGAATACGGTGACCTGGTCGAGCAAGGCGTTCTGGACCCAACCAAGGTGACTCGTACTGCCCTGCAAAACGCAGCTTCGATCGCCAGCCTGTTGCTGACCACCGAAGTGGCCGTAACCGAAATCGTGGAAGACAAACCTGCTCCAGCCATGCCCGACATGGGTGGCATGGGCGGCATGGGTGGTATGGGCGGCTTCTAAGCCACACATCAGCACCCCGATCCGGGCGGAAATTGATCACTTCTGCCCTGATCGCCACGCTTTTAGTACAAAAACCGGATGGATTTTTCCATCCGGTTTTTTTTCGTCCAAGCAAACCCCTATAATCAGGGCACTTCAATCTGCAGCGTCCTTCATGTCAGACTCTCCATTCAAAAGCAAAGGCGGTGTTGGCCGCCTGTTCAATGCCCTGCGCTACTCCAGCCAGGGCCTGGCCGCTGCCCTGCGCCATGAGGCTGCCTTTCGCCAGGAACTGGCGCTGGCTGTCATCCTGACGCCACTGGCATTCTGGCTGGGGCAAACCCCGGCGGAGATTCTGGTCCTGCTGGGCACACTAGTCTTTGTGCTGGTGGTGGAGCTGCTGAACTCGGCCCTGGAGGCCCTGGCCGACACGATTACCCTGGAGCACCACCCCTTGATCGGGCGGGCCAAGGATCTGGCCAGTGCTGCCGTGCTGCTGTCCCTTATTTTTGCTGGTGCCGTCTGGCTCAGCTTTTTGTATAGCCGTTTACTTTCCTGATTCCCATGACATTCATAGAAAAACTGAACCGTGCCTGGACGGACAACCAATCCATGCTGATGGTGGGTCTGGACCCAGACCCTGCCCGCCTGCCTTTGGAGCTGGCCAGCAAACCCGGCGCGATTTATGAGTTCTGCAAAGCGATTGTGGACGTCACCGCCGACTACACCTGCGGCATCAAACCACAGATTGCCTACTTTGCCGCTCAGGGTGCCGAGGATCAGTTGCAAGACCTGTGCGACTACATTCGCAGCCGCTACCCTCACCTGCCCATCGTGCTGGATGCCAAGCGTGGGGACGTGGGTTCGACAGCCGAACAGTACGCACGCGAAGCCTTTGAGCGCTACCGTGCAGATGCCGTCACCGTCAGCCCTTACATGGGCTTTGACTCGGTAGAGCCGTATCTGGAGCACAAGGACAAGGGCGTGATCGTGCTGTGCCGCACCTCCAACCCCGGCGGCTCGGACCTGCAATTCATGGAAATGGCCGATGGCACCCCACTGTACTTGCACGTGGCCAGCCTGGTGGCAGAGAAATGGAATACAAACGGCCAATGTGCTTTGGTGGTGGGCGCAACCTTCCCCGAGGAAATTGGCAAGGTACGTGCCCGTATTGGCGATATGCCTTTGCTGGTGCCCGGCATTGGCGCACAAGGTGGCGATGTGGTCGCCACCGTTGCTGCTGGTATGGACTCGCAAGGTAACGGCATGATGATCAACTCTTCGCGTGCCATCCTGTACGCCAGCCGAGGCGATGACTGGCGTGATGCGGCACAAGCTGCAGCGATTGCTACGCGCAATGCGATTAATGATGCGCGCAACAAGCAGCGCTAATTGACTGCCCTTCCCCGGTTTGAAAACAGACCGGGGATACAGAGTCCAAGCTTGGAGCGACAGCGACAGCGACAGCGACAGCGACAGCGACAGCGACAGCGACAGCGACAGCGACAGCGACAGCGACAGCGACAGCAATTAGTGTAGATACAAGAAAGCCCCACTCACTTGGATTCAATCCAAAGTGAGTGGGGCTTCTTATTTATTAAGCTATGACCGATAGGACCCGCTCAGGCTCAGTTGAGCCTTAAGCGTAAGAAGCAGCTTCCCCCTACTGAGTCACGAGGCCTAGGCCAGGGTCTGACCTGTATTTCAGGTAGCAGGGGCGGTGTCAATCAGACACTACTTCTGCCACAAGTCCAAACGCTAAACTAGGCCTGCGCCTCGACTCTGACACTGGTTCAAATTCTGGTTTGGCTTTGGCTTTGGCTTTGGCTTTGGCTTTGGCTTTTAACCCTAGTCAAGCCTGGTTCCGGTTACGCCACTGCTTCAGCTCCGGGTTATCCGCTCCCAGCAAACTCTCCAGCGCCTGCTCGGTATGCTCACCCAACTGCGGCGGAGCCATGCGGTAGGACACCGGGCTATCTGAAAAGCGCATGGGGCTGGCCGTCATGCTGACCTTGCCAGCCTGACTATGGTCCAGCTCGATACGCATATTCCGGGCCTGAACCTGCGGGTGCGAGAACACGCCGTGCAGATCATTGATAGGTCCAGCTGGCACGCCAATCTTGTCCAGCGTTTCCAGCCAGTAAGCGCTAGGATGCTGTTGCATCGCGGCGCTCAGAATCTGCTCCAGCTCATCCCTGTGCTTGACCCGCTGACTGTTAATGTTGAAACGCGAATCCTCAACAATTTCCGGGTGTCCAATTGCTTCGCAATAAGCCGCGAACTGACGGTTATTGCCGATAGCCACAATGATGTGGCCATCTGCCGTTGGGAACACCTGATACGGCACCAGATTCTGATGTGCATTACCGGCTCGCTTCGGTGCCTGCCCACTGACCAGATAATTCATGTTCTGGTTCGCCAGCATGGCTACCTGACAGTCCAGCAAGGCAATGTCGATATGCTGCCCCAAACCACTGCGTGAGCGTTCAAACAAGGCGGCCAGAATGCTGCTGGTGGCATACATGCCCGTCATCAAGTCCGCGACGGCAACCCCCGCTTTCTGAGGACCACCGCCGGGCTTGTCATCACGCTCGCCCGTCAGGCTCATCATGCCGCCCATGGCCTGGATCATGAAGTCATAACCCGGACGCTCGGCATAAGGGCCTGTCTGACCAAAGCCGGTAATCGAGCAATAAATCAGGCGAGGGTTGATCTCTTTCAAGCTGGCGTAGTCCAGGCCGTATTTAGCCAGCCCCCCCACCTTGAAGTTCTCCACCAGAATGTCGCATTCCCGTGCCATGGCACGCACCACATCCGCCCCTTCCTGGCTGGCAATATCCAGGCTGATCGACTGCTTGTTACGGTTGGCCGACAAGTAATAGGCCGCTTCAGCCGTATCTTCCTTTTCAGGTGTCTGCAAAAAGGGAGGGCCCCAGGCGCGGGTATCATCGCCGGTTTCGGGTCGCTCTATCTTGTAGACATTGGCCCCCAGGTCGGCCAGGTTCTGTGTGCACCATGGGCCAGCCAGAATGCGTGTCAGATCCAGAACCCGGATGCCATCCAAAGGGGCAGGACGCGTCGCCTGCGAGGCGTGCTGATCGCTCACGTTACAGTGCTCCATTCAAAAACAATTAGTCCAGCGTGATATTGGCTTGCTTGATCAGGCTGCCCAATTTCTCGTCTTCCTGACGCAGGAACTCGGCGTACTCGGCAGGGGTGGAGGAAATGATGTCCACGCCCTGACGACGGAAGGTTTCAACAAACTCGCTGTTCTCGCTGACGGTTTTCATGGCCTGGCTCAGGCGATCAATAATTTCAGTAGGCGTGCCGCTGCTGACGTGGAAACCAAACCAGGCTGTCACGTTATAGCCCTGGTTCAGGCCCAACTCTGCAAAGGTTGGAACCTCTGGCAACAAGGAGGAACGCTCCGGACCGGACACAGCCAGGGGACGCACAGTATTGGCGTTGATGTGCGTAATTGCGGTGCCCATGCTGTCGAACATGAAGGAGATGTGACCACCTAGCAGATCGGTCATGGCAGGTGCGCTGCCACGGTAAGGAGCGTGGATGACGTCGATATTGGCCATCGTGGTAAAGGCGGCAGCCGACAGGTGCGAGGACGAGCCATTACCAAAGGAAGCGTAAGTCAGATCATCGGGCTTGGCGCGAGCATGACTGATCAGCTCCTCGCCCGTATTGAATGGGCTTTGCTTGGCGTTCACCACCAGCACGTTCTGCCCTTCCGCCACCAGAGAAACAGCGGCCAGATCCTGCGCCGGATCGTAAGGCAGTTTCTTGTAAAGGTGGTTGTTCACCACGGCCTGACCAACCGCAGCCAGCAGGACGGTATAGCCATCGGGGGCAGATTTCGCGACGAAGTCCGTAGCGATAATGCCGCTGGCACCGGGCTTGTTTTCCACAATGATGATCTGGCCCAGATCCTTGGACAGTTGCTGCGCGACACCTCGGGCAATCACGTCAGTCACACCGCCCGGCGTAAAGGGCACAACCAGACGGATAGGCTTGTCCGGATACGCGGCTTGCGCGCCCAAGGAACAAAACAACAAACCCATTCCGGCCAGAAGAGGAGCCACTTTACGGGCTAGAATTTTTTTCATGCATCACTCCAAACTTATTTTGTCCGATAATCGAACTTGATTATTAAATTGCTAAGTCTTGTTTTTTTTACAATTTATCATCGATAATTCTTGTGAATCCTATGGAGTTCGTTAATCGAACAAAACTAGATCCTGCCACTTACTGAGCCATGACAACAAATAAAGAGACAAGCCCTACCGCCAGCAGCTACAAAGGCGATCCGGACTACATGCAATCGCTAGCCCGTGGTTTGCAGGTGATTACGGCTTTTTCAGATAGAAGACGCCCATTGCGGGCCGCAGAAATTGCCCTGAAAACGGGTCTGGCACGGGCGGTGGTGCAGCGCTGCCTCTACACGCTGCAAGCCCTGGGCTATGCAGAGCAGGAAGGTCCGTTCTGGAAGCTGCGTCCGGCGATTTTGCAGCTGGGCCATGCCTACTTTTCTTCGACCTCCATCGTCAGTCTGGCCCAGCCCATACTGGACGACCTGAGTGACCGCGTCGGTGAAACCTGTGCACTGGCCTTGCTGGATGGGGACGAAATTCTGTATCTGGCACGCGCCCAACGACAGCGTGTACTGACTGTGTCTCTGGGCCTGGGTAGCCGCCTGCCTGCTCACTGCACCTCTATCGGGCGAATGATGCTGTCGCAGTTGCCGCAAAGCAGGCTGGATGCCTACCTGGAGCTGGCTCCCTTCAAGATCATGACGCAATACACCGCCCATACTCGCGAGGCCTTGCTGCGCGAATTGAAGCAGGTGCAGGAAAAGGATTATTCCTTGATCAAGGAAGAACTGGAACTGGGTCTAACGGCAATTGGCGTACCCGTGCGCAGTGCCAGCGGGCGCGTTGTAGCCGGAATGAGCATCAGCATCAAGGACTGGCAGGATACGGAAGAAAAGCTGATCCAGCGCTGCCTGCCCGAACTACGTTCGAGCGCCAGGCAGCTGGGTTTGATGTTACCGGCCTGAGCAATCAGGCGGGATTGAGCATGGTCAGCGCACTGGCCAAGGCGTATTCCACGGCCTGCTGACGGATTTGGGCCCGATCTCCGTCAAAGATACGAGCAGAGGCGCGGGTCACAATGCCATCACCCCGGCGCTGTGCAAAACCAAAGCACACCAGGCCAACCGGCTTGCCCGCCGTGGCTCCATCCGGACCGGCAATGCCGGTCGTGGAAATAGCCAGTTCCGCATCTGCGGTAGCTTGCAGCGCACCCGCCGCCATTTCCATGGCGGTTTCCTCGCTGACCGCGCCAAAACGATCCAGGGTGTCCTGGTTCACGCCCAGTTCCTGAACCTTGGCCTTATTGCTGTAAGTGACCAGACCGCGCTCGAACCAGGCGCTGGAGCCGGGCAGGTCCGTCAGGGCAGCAGCCAGCAGGCCACCCGTACATGACTCGGCGCAGGCCACCATCCAGCCGCGATCTTTAAGGGCTCGCCCCAGGGCCAGGGCGGCATTGCCATGCTCGTAATCGCTCATGAGAACACTCCAAAACGTACCAAGACAGCCATCAGCAACAAGGTATAGCCTGCCGCCAGGAGATCGTCCCACATAACGCCAAAACCATTATGCAGACGACGATCAAAATAGCGGATTGGCGGTGGTTTGAGAATATCAAAGAAACGAAATAAAACGAATGCGATGCCCTGTGCAAGCCAGGTCTGCGGAATCAGCCACAGCACCAGCCAGAAGGCGACCATCTCATCCCAATTCATGCCGCTGTGATCGGACACGCCCAGGTCGTAACCCGTGCGGTGGCAAGCCCAGCAGCCAATGAAAAAGGTAAGTGGCAAGAAAATGGCCATTTGCGTGTCGGTCAGCACATGCAGACCCAAGACCCACAAGACCCAGGCCAGCACCGTGCCCCAGGTACCCGGCCCCGGACGCAATACGCCGGTACCGCCGCCAAAGGCAATCAGGCGCCAAGGCTTTTTCACCACCCAATCCAGGGTAGGACGTTGAATGGGATTCAAGGAAGGATCAGGAAATGTGCTCATGACACAGACTCAGCCACCAAAATGATCGAAACCGCCCTGGGCAGGGGCAGGATGCAGACCCTGTTGATCACGCACGTACACCCCGCTACCAGCGTGCATGGAGCCAATACGGCTAAGCTGCACGCCTTCGCGCTGGGCCAGCGCCATGATGGACTCCCGTTGTTGGGGAGCCCCCGTAAAACACAATTGAAAAACGTCACCACCAACCAGAACCGCTTCGCGTTGCAGCTCGGCAGGCAAACCCTTTAAGGAAAGATCCAGCGGCAAGGCGTCCCAATCCAGATGGGCGGCACATTGGCTGGCTTTGGCGATATGACCCAGGTCTTGAACCAGGCCATCAGACACATCAATGGCAGCATGAGCCAAACCTGCCAGGGCATGACCCAGGCGGTAAGGCGGCCAGGGTTGTTCCAAGGCTGGGCGGCTGGCAGCCAGACGATCCGGGTCCGCAGCCAGTCGACCTTGCAAGAGGCGCAAGGCAATGTCTGCCGCCCCCAACGTCCCCGTCAACCAGATGTCGTCACCAGCTTGAGCCGCACTGCGTTGCAAGGCCTGTCCCACCGGGACTTCACCCAGCACCGTAATGCTGATGACCACCCCTTGCTTGCTGCGCGTGGTATCGCCACCGATCAAGGGGCATTGCGCCTGATCGGCCAGTTCAAACAAACCTTTGGAGAATGCGGCCAGCCACTCGGGCCGGACTTCGGGCATGGACAAAGCCAGAAGGCAGGCTCGTGGCTTGGCCCCCATGGCGCCCAGGTCCGACAGGTTCACGGCCAGCGCCTTGTGCCCCAAGAGAAAGGGGTCCACATCGGGAAAGAAATGTTGCCCTTCGATCAATAGATCCACGCTGCTGGCCAGTTGCCAGCCGGGTGTTGGAGTAAAAAGGGCACAGTCGTCGCCCACTCCCAAATAGCCTTCGGGAGCGGGACGATTGAAATACTGCTGGATAAGACCGAACTCGTTCAGCACGGCACGCCCCGTTTTAGCGGCGGGCCTGCTTGGCAACTTCAGGTGCGCGTACGTCGGCGGCCAGTTTGTCCAGCACGCCATTCACGAATTTGAAACCGTCGGTACCGCCAAAGGACTTGGCCAGTTCAACGGCTTCGTTAATGGCAACGCGGTAAGGCACTTCAACGTGATGCACCAGTTCGTAGCTGCCAATCAGCAAGATGCCGTGCTCAATGGGAGAGAGCTCTTCCAAAGGACGATCCACATACGGCAAAAAGCGTTCGCGCAGCACAGGGGCTTCGCGCATGACGCCGAATAGCAAGGTTTTGAACCAGGCTGCGTCGGCTTCGCCAAACTCCGCGTCGCCCCGGATATGGGCGTCGATGGAGGTGGCTTCCTGCAGGCCATCAGCACCTCGCAACAGCCAGGAGTAGATGCCCTGCAGGGCAAATTCGCGCGAGCGGCGGCGCGCGGATCGTCCGTTGGCCTTGCTGGCCGGGACTTTATTTGTCGTCGTCAAGATCTTCGTCCTCGTAATCTTCGTCCTCATCGTCGTCCAGCTCGGGTTCGAGGACGGCGATAAGATTGCCCAGCTCGACCGCTGTACGGGCGCAATCGCGACCTTTTTCAGCAGCACGAATCTCGGCTTGTTCATCTGTGTTGGTGGTCAGTACACCGTTGGCAACAGGAATACCGGTTGCCAGGGAGACTTGAGTAATGGCCGAAGCGCTTTCATTGCTGACCACTTCAAAGTGGTAGGTGTCACCGCGGATAACAGCACCCAGAGCGATCAGGGCATCAAATTCGCCGGTTTCAGCCATCTGGCCCAGGGTGATGCCCAGTTCCAGCGCGCCGGGGACGGACAGAACGGTCACATCGCGCTCGTCTACACCCAAAGCTTCCAGCTCTTTCAAGCAGGCTTCCAACTCGGTCAGACCGATGGATTCATTAAAACGCGCACGCACAATACCAATGTGCAGACCTTCCCCATTCAGGTCAGGGGTAACAATGTAAGGATTCATGTTGGAAGCTCCGCTTAGGATTGAGAGTCTGGTTCGCTATGGTAACCCGTCACGGTCAATGCAAACCCGGCCATGCTTGGCATTTTACGTGGTCGCGACATCAAACGGGCTTTACCAACATTGAGGTCACGCAAAATTTGTGCACCAATTCCGTAGGTGCGCAGATCGTTGCGGCTAGGGCGACCGCGTGGCGCCTGGGCCGGGCTGTCTGCAGCCCAAGCCTGAATCTGCTCGAAACTCTCTTCTTCGGAGCTCTGGCAGTTCATCAGCAAGACAACACCGCTGTCGGATTTGGCCACGGTACGCAACGCAGTGGGCAGGGTCCAACTGTGGCCCACATCCCCCTCGATCAGAACATCCAGCACGGTAGTCGGTTCATGTACACGCACCAGGGTTTCCACTTCCGGGCTGATTTCACCGTGCACCAGTGCCAGATGCAAGCCACCGGAAGACAGATCGCGGTAAGCGTGGCATTCAAATTCGCCATAAGGAGTCTTGACGGACTTCTTGTGCAAACGCTCGATCATGGACTCGTGTTCGCTGCGGTACTGGATCAGGTCCGCAATAGTGCCAACCTTGATGCCGTGTTCGCGGGCGAACACCAACAAATCGGGCAAACGCGCCATGGTGCCGTCAGGATTGAGCACTTCACAAATGACAGCAGCCGGGGTCAAGCCTGCCATCGCCGTCAAATCGCAGCCCGCTTCGGTATGACCGGCACGCACCAGCACACCACCTTTGGCCGCCTTCAAGGGAAAAATGTGGCCAGGCTGCACCAGATCAATCGGACGTGCATCACGGGCCACGGCCGCTTGCACAGTACGGGCGCGGTCAGCAGCGGAAATGCCGGTCTCCACGCCTTCAGCCGCTTCAATCGACACCGTGAAGTTGGTGCCAAAGCGTGTACCGTTGCGGGTGGCCATCAAAGGCAGGTCCAGCTGACGGCAGCGCTCTTCGGTCAGCGTCAGGCAAACCAGACCGCGGCCATGCGTCACCATGAAGTTGATCGCCTCGGCATTTACGAATTCGGCGGCCATGACCAGATCGCCTTCGTTTTCGCGGTCCTCTTCGTCAACCAGAATAACCATGCGACCGGCGCGCAGCTCTTCAACAATCTCTGGAACGGGAGCGATTGGACTGGCGCCCAGTTGACCAGCGTCGGACTGAATTTCTTGATTCATCGTGCTCTTTGCTCAGACAGATAATAATTAAGGCCATTTTACGACACCCAAGGCCCGGCGGGCAGCTTCATTAGTCGGTACACTTGAAGACCGTGCCAAACCGCTCCAAACCCCTATGACCGAACCCATTTTGCCTGCTATGGACGAAAAGCGTCGCCGTATCCAATCCATTGAAACGGGTTTTGGCCTGTTGAAAGCGCTGGTAGATAGCGGACAACCCATGATGTTGCGAGATCTGGCCACGCAAGCTGGGATGAGTTCGGCCAAAGCCCACCCGTATCTGGTCAGTTTTACCAACGTAGGACTGGTGCAGCAGGCTCCGGCTACCGGCCTGTACGAGCTGGGGCCGTTTGCCTTGCAGATGGGTTTGGTCAGCTTGCAAAGCCAGAACCCGGTGAAGATTGCCCTGCCCCTGGTTCAAGCCTGGGCCTCGCGCATCGGGCACACCCTGGGCTTGGCGGTGCTGGGCTCACACGGACCCACCATGGTTCATATCAGCGAGGCCAGCTACCCGGTCCATGTAAACATGCGCTGCGGCACGGTCATGTCCATGCTGCACACGGCCACCGGCCACGTCTTTGCCGCCTGGCTGCCCCCTGAGGTGGCGCGCCACTACATTGAGCGCGAGGCAGGCGACAGCGCTGTTGTCACCAGTATCAGTCCGCTGCGCCCCAGCCCCAAAGAACTGGCTGCCATGCTCGAAAAAATCCGTGAACAAGGTGTGGCACAGGCACTGGGCAACCCCTTGCCCGGTATTGATGCCCTGTCCGTCCCCGTGTTTGATCACTCCGGCCAGATTGTGCTGGCCCTGACCAGTCTGGGCCCCAGTACGCTGTTTGATGCCAGTATCAACAGCCCCATCCTGGCTCAGTTGCGACAGTGCGCCAACAGCATTTCACACCAGTTGGGCTGGCGCGAGCCGCTAGGTACTCCCCCTTTATAAAACTTGACATGACTACACACACTTATACGGGTGTCGACACTTCAAGTTTGGCTGGTTTACATGCAAAATAATCGTTTTATCCGCCCACCTGTTGTGGGTGATTTCTCGAGTGCGATGCTGTGCTAGAACAAGAACTGAAATTTTTTGTACCCGAGAGTGCCCGTCCCGGTTTATTGACCGCCTTTGACGCAGTACGCACGGGTAGCATTACCTTAAATGCCATTTACTTTGATACGCCCGAACGCGATTTGGCGCGCTCGAGTATCGCCTTGCGTCTGCGCAAGGAAGGCGAGCAATGGGTCCAGACCGTCAAACTGCCCGGTCCTGATACCCTGTCCCGCATTGAAATCAATCACCCCCGTCCCGGCCCGGAACTGGACCTGAGCCTGTATCAGGACACACCCGCCCACGCTGCGCTGGCTCGTTACGCGGATCAAATCCAAGCCCGTTATCAAACCCGCATCCAGCGCGAGCTGGCCCTGATCAAGCAAGGCCAGTCTGAACTGGAGCTGGCCTACGATGTGGGCCATATCGAATCCAATGGTTTGAAGCTGCTGGTCAACGAGCTGGAAATTGAGCTGATCAAGGGCGAGAGCCTGACCATGTTTGAGGTTGGCCAGCGCTGGCTGTACAAACATGGCCTGATTCTGGAGATGCGCAGCAAGTCCGAGCGTGGTGATGCCCTGGCCAGTCTGGCGGACCGCCGCCGGGCCAAATCGGAAAGTCTGGATCTGACGCCCGAACAGGTAGCTGCAGCCTTGACGCGCAAAGCCTACGACCTGCCCAAACCGCATTTTGTTGACACCGAAGATCTGGAACAGTTTTATAGCCTGAGTGCCACCATGAGCCTGGAGCAGGTCATTCGCAATGCCGCCTTGCTGGCCGGCGTGGATGGCATACGTCCGGACTCTTCCCGTCAGGCTGACTATCTGGCCTTGATGCGAGTGGGTCTACGCCGTCTGCGCTCCTGCCGCAAGTTGTTCAAAATGTGGCTATCGGCTAGCGAAGGGTATGCCAATACGCGCCTGACACATTATTTTGGTCTGTTTGGTCAGGCACGCGACCATGACCTGGTACACCTGGAAATCACCCCCTTGCTGCTGCAGGCGGGAATGCCCGGCCCCGCACCTGAGCCTACTCCTGCCCATCTGGAGCACGACCCGGTCCAACTGGCCAGTGCAGCCGAGTTTCAGTCCCTGCTGTTAAGTAATCTGCAAAGCCTGATTTGCGGCCCTACGCTGGAACTGAACGGTGTACCTCAGCCCGAACATTTGATCGAAGCCCGTATCAGCCGCTGGTTCCAGACAATTCAACTACGCAGCCAACGCTTTGCGCAGATCAGCCAGGACAAGCAGCATCGTTTGCGCAACCGGATCAAGAGCCTGCGCTACTGCCTGGAGTTTTTGCCCAGCGCAGCCGACAAGCAAGGGCTGCACAAAGTACTGCGCGAATGTCAGGCCTTGATTGGTGCAGTCACCGACGTGGACGTGGCGCTGGATTGGTATGCCCAACATGCGGCCAACCCCGAACAAGCGCAGTTTGCGCGGGACTGGCTGACGCATGCCCGCCAAGGTCGTGCCGCCCATGCACAGCATGCGCTCAATGCCTTGGATCAGCATCAGCCGCAAACAGAGCTTCTGCGACGCTGAACGCCAAAAGCACTGAAAAGCCCACTGTGCACTGAGCCTTTGCTTGCTACTGCGTAGCGCTCTTTTCCTGGTCGGCCCGGGGATAAAAAAGCGGCGATGTCTTTACAGGCATCGCCGCTTTTTTGACAGCCAAACTTGGATTTAAGCGTTCATGCCCAATAAGGCCGACGCAAACTCACGGGCCACAAAGGCTTGCAGATCCTGCATGCCCTCGCCCACGCCAATCCAGTACACCGGAATAGGACGTACGCCTTGCGCACAGGCAGCAACGGCAGCCAGCGTCCCGCCTTTAGCCGTACCGTCCAGCTTGGTAACCACCAGGCCAGTCAGCCCCAAGGCCGCATCAAAGGCACGGATCTGGGAAATGGCGTTCTGGCCGGTATTGCCGTCCACAACCAAGAGAATTTCATGAGGAGCCTGACCATCGGCCTTGCCGATGACGCGCTTGATCTTCTTGAGCTCTTCCATCAGGTGAAGCTGGGTTGGCAAACGGCCGGCGGTATCCACCATGACCACGCCCATATCGCGGGCACGGCCTGCATGCACAGCATCAAACGCCACCGCGGCGGGGTCACCACCGTCTTGAGCAATAACACTGACGTTATTGCGGGTGCCCCATTCAATCAGCTGTTCACGAGCGGCAGCACGGAAGGTATCACCGGCGGCCAACAAGACTTTTGCGCCCTGCTCCTGGAAGGTGTGAGCCAACTTACCGATAGACGTGGTTTTACCTGCACCATTCACCCCGGCAATCATGACTACCAGTGGTTTGCTCGATTCCAAAGGAAAGGATTTCTCCAGGGGCTTCAAATGATCGGTCAGGATGTCACACAGGATCTGTTTGACCTGGGCCGCATCGCTGACTTTTTCTTTACGGACACGAGCACGCAAGGCGGTAATCAGTTTCTCGGTAGCCTCAACACCCGCGTCTGCCATCAGCAAGGCGTCTTCCAGTTCCTCGAACAAGGTTTCATCAACCTTGGCACCGACGAACAGACTGCTCAGGCTCTGGCCTGTACGCGACAAGCCCTGCTTCAAGCGTGCCATCCAGGAAGTTTTCACCACAGGCGCGGCGGCTTCTGGCTCTGGCGTCGGGGCAGGAGCTGGTTCAGGCTGTGGCGCAGGAACTGGAACAATCTCTGGCTCCGGTTCAGGAGTCGGCTGTATCTCGGGTTCAGGTACAGGCTGCACTTGCGGCTCGTGGACACGGGCAGGCTCTGGGGTCGGGACACTGGCCGGGGCCGGTTGTGGCACCTCTGGCTGCGTGGGCGTAGACTCGGAAGCAGCGCGATGTTCAGCCTGACTGGCTGCCTGGCTATCCAAAGCCACAGCAGGCGAGGCCACCGGCGTTTGAACCGGCGTGCTTTGCTCCTGCGATACAGCGGGGGATGCATCTGCCGCGTCAGCCTGGGGCTGAGACGGGGCAGGAGAAAGCGGCTCGGTCAGCTCCGTTTGAGTGACTTGTGGCTCTGGCTTGGCCTTCTTTCTTTTAAAAAAACTGAACATACGATTTACACTAGAAAATTCTGTTGAATGACCACATTATCCGATCAAAGCGCTAATGAGAAAACATGCTGTCCGTATTGTAGGTGGTGATTACCGCCGCACACCGATTTCAGTCGTCGATGCACCCGGTCTGCGGCCCACCCCGGATCGTGTGCGCGAAACGCTGTTTAACTGGCTTAACCACTTCTGGGGCGGTCAGTTCAGCGACAAGAACGTGCTGGATCTGTTTGCCGGTAGCGGAGCCTTGGGCTTTGAAGCGGCCTCGCGCGGTGTCGCCTTTGTACAAATGGTGGAACGCCACGGACCCGCTGTCAGCAATTTGCGCAGCCTGCGTACCAAACTCAAGGCAGACCACGTCCGTATCCATGCGGGCGACGCCCTCCATATTCTGGAGCGCAGCCAGATGCGCTACGATCTGGTCTTCATAGACCCGCCTTTTGCGCAGGACTGGATGGAACGTATCTGGCCCTTGCTGCCCAATGTGCTGGCACCGGACGCACTGGTTTACATTGAGTCCGAAACCCCTATACAAGCCCCAGATCAATACGGGATACTACGACAGGATAAGGCAGGGCAGGTACATTATCATTTGTTGCGATTTGCTGCGATGCAAAAAACAGTCAATAATGCCGAATTTTCCGGGACGCCTGCACCGCTCCCCCCGGACTCCGACCTGCCAACTTGAACCACTTACGCGGATGCACCATGATCACAGCTGTTTACCCCGGCACCTTCGACCCCCTGACACGAGGCCATGAAGACTTGGTCCGGCGAGCCGCCAACCTTTTCGATCACGTTGTGGTCGGTGTGGCCTCCAGCCAGAACAAGCGCCCTTTCTTCACCGTTGAAGAGCGTGTTGAGATCGCCTCCGAAGTGCTCAGCCACTATCCAAACGTGGAAGTGAAAAGCTTTTCCGGCCTGCTCAAGGACTTTGTACGCGAACAAAATGGTCGCGTTATCGTACGTGGCCTGCGCGCCGTGTCCGATTTTGAGTACGAATTTCAAATGGCGGGCATGAACCGTCACCTGCTGCCCGAAGTCGAGACCATGTTCATGACTCCTTCGGATCAGTACCAGTTCATCTCCGGCACCATCGTGCGCGAAATTGCCATTTTGGGTGGTGATGTAGGCAAATTTGTGTTCCCGTCCGTGGAGCGTTGGCTGCAAACCAAAGCCAAGGAACGCAATCAGCAAACGGTTTCAGCCACCTGAACTCGCCCTGCGCAGCGGTCCGTACTACACTGTAGGGTGACCGACTGGTCAAATCCAAGGACCACGCTTATCAGGACACTGCGCTATGGCACTGCACATTACTGAAGAATGCATTAACTGCGACGTTTGTGAGCCGCAGTGCCCTAACCTGGCTATTTACATGGGCGAGGAGATCTACGAGATCAATCCCAACCTGTGTACAGAATGCGTCGGCCACTTTGATGAGCCGCAGTGTGTGGTAGTGTGCCCGGTCGAATGTATCGAGGTTCACCCCCAGCACCAGGAAAGCCAGGAAACGCTGCTTGCCCGCTATCACCGGCTACAGTCCGAACCTACGACATAAATAGAATAAAAAAAGCCCTGCCATGAGCAGGGCTTGTTCTATAGGGATCACCGCGCAGACAGCTTACTCAGCCTGGGGCAAACGCTTTAACAGACGCAGCGACTGGCCTGTATAGCGGCTGAACCACTGGGCAGGCAAATCCCCTTCGTCTACCAATTGCACGGATTGCCCATTTTCCTGCCACAGGGAAAAGGAATCCGGATCGTCTTCAATAACATCCACTTCAATATCCAGGCGCAACATGCCCGGAGCGCGCAACACCAGCTGGCCAAAACGCAGTTCCATACTGAGCTCGGCCAAAGCAGGCAGCGCATCGGCGGCCAGGACCTGCCCCTGATCGTTCCCCAGCACCCATCGCCCCTTGCAGGCCAGTGCCTTGCCGTCACTAAGGGACGGGCCGCCTTGCAACAGGCAAACCGTCTGGTCAGGCGAACTTAACGCTGAACTTGTGCTCATGGCTTGAACCACTGCTTCATGGCTTCGCCCACGGTTTGTGGAACCTTGGCCCCCAACTCTTCCTTGATGATCTGCTTCACCTCGGACTTCACATCGGGGGTGGACTCTGCTTTAGCTTCTGACGCTTGTTGGCTCAACAAATCCAGCAAACCGTCTTGCAGTGCCTTCTTGATGGAGTTGCTGGCAATGTCTTTCCACTGAATCTGGTAGGACAGCCCTGTCCAGGGACCGGAGATATGGATAGGAATCAGCACATTGCGCAGGTCCTGGAAGGACTTGCGCTCTTCCACGGCCAGATTGTTGTGGTTCAGGCGAGCCTGCAAAGTCACATCTGCTTGTTGATTTACCAAATCCAGCGTGGCGCCTTTAGCCGCTGTCACCGTCAGAATCGGGGTGGTGGCCCGTAAATTACGGAAAGTCGCTTGCCCTTTCTTGATATCCAGACTGCCCTGTAAACGGTTCAACACCGTGCGGCGCAAAGGATCGGACTGGGGCAGCAGCAAAGGAATCTGACCGCCAAAGGCATTGCGCACGGCTTCGTTGATATCGCGCACGCTCTGGTCCAGATCAACGCTGCGCCAGCTGCCGTCATGCAAATCGACCGTCAGGCCACCTTCCAGAGCATTCAGACGCTCCTGGCTTGTGGCACCTTGAGCCTTCAGGTTCAGATCCACATTGCCCTTGCCTGCCAGGTAGTCATTGCCGAACGCATCCAGCAAGAGCGAACCGACCTGCATTTGCTGCAACTTCAGGCCCAATTCGAAGCGCTTGCCGGGCTCAACCTTGGCCTTGGCCTGAAGCTGACCTTCATACGCCTGCGCATTGAACTGCGACAAATTGATCAACTGACCCTGGTTCTTGACCTGAGCTTTCACCTGATCCATCACTACACCCAGGCTGCGCAGCTTTTCGATTTCAAAACGCAGATCAAAGCTGAGCGTATCCAGCCAAGCGTAAGAGGAGGCTTCTTCAACCACTTCTTCGATTGCGGGAGCCTGCTCTGCCTTGGGCTGCTCGGCTTGTTCAGTCCCCTCTGCAGCCGGCTCCTGCTCGGTAGCGACTTCCGGCGCTTCAGCCTCTGGCTCCGGCTCCGGTGGGGTCACCACTTCGGGGGCTGTCACCCAGAAAATCGAACGCAGTTCGTCCAGGTCCAGTTTGTCCGCTTTGAGTACCGCGTTCAGCAACGGCCCTTTACCCTTATCTTGCAAGCTCACATCCAGACTGCCTTGAGCCTGCTCGGTGCTACTGCTTAGCTGCGCACTGTATTCTTGTTTGCCTTTGTTCAGGTCTGCCTGACCCGTCAGCGGCATCTCGAACCGGCTACCTGCGTCGGCCTCGTCTTCCACGCGGATATTGGCTTTAACCTCGGGCAGACGCAGCCACTCATTCGATGGCTGCCACTGCATGGGGGAACTGGCCTTCAATTGCGCCACACGGCTGCCTTGCTTGATGGCGCCGTCCAGCTTGGCCTGCTCAAATATCAATTCCTGGCTGTTACCGGACAAGCCTTGCAACGTCAAACCCAAACCCAGGACCTTGGGGCCGCTGACTTTCAGGCTGGCAACGACAGGCGAGCCTTCAGCCTGGGCAGGCGATACCTGTATACGAGGCACGTCCAGGGCCAGATCCAGATTCTGATCTTCATTTTTGCCACGAACACGCAAAGCCAGCTTCTCGAAAGACACCAGGTCGCTGACGCTGTCGATTTCCATCTTGGGCGTATTCAACGTGGCATTCAGATCACTAACCGGATAAGCGCCCAACCACTGACCTTGCAATTGGGTATCCAGATTGGTGGCGCTGAACTGGCGTTGGGCCGACTTGTAGGCCACATTGCCCTTAAGAGTCAGGCTTTGTGCCTGCAACTGGTCCAGATCACCGACAAAGCTCAAGTTCAGCTTTTGCGCGCCGTAGGATTTGGAAGCAGGGTCCAGTCTCAGCTGCCCTTGCCCTTCCAGCACACCATCCGCCACGGGATAGTCCCCCGACAAGCGGCTCTTGAAAGCCACATCAAAAGGCTGACCAAACGTCATGCGGCCCGTGTTCACTTCCAGCTGCAACAAACGGCCAATTACATTGCTGCGTTTGCTGAAGTAATGAATCTCACCACCCTTCAGACTCAGACCCGCAATATCAATCTGGAAATCCGTTTCGCTACCCGAGCGCTTGGCAATCAACTCGGGAACGGGCAAGGACTCGGGTGCAGGCTCGGCTGTCTGAGGAGCCTCGGCAGCTTGTGCTGCGGGCAACAAGGATACGCCCGAGCGGGCAAGGGGAAGGTGAGGGCCGGCAGGCGGGGCTTGCAGCAAGTCGTCAAAATTCAGCTTGCCTTCCTCATCGCGCACAATCCAGGCTTTGAAGCCGGTAACAGCAACGTGGTCCACCACCAGGCGGTTATTGATCAAAGGCCACAAGGCCACCGCAAACCGGGCGCTTTCCAAAGAAGCGAAAGGATCTTCCGAATTACGGTCAGACAGGGACAGCCCCTGCACGGACAGGCCAATGCGGGGAAATAAAGAAAGTTCGATATCACCGTCAATCTTGAGCGTACGCTGATACTTTTGCTGGACGATGTCAGCCAGCTTCTGCTTGTACGAATTGGGATTGAATGTCAGCAGGAAAATCGCCCCGCCTACCACCGTGACAATAGCTAAAACGACGAGGCTGAATAAGCCCCGCTTAAACCATACTTTCATGTAAGCCTCTAGGACCTCGGGGCAGGATGCAACACGCCATCTGCCCGGATACGAAATGCTAACCCATGTCGGGCCATTGCGAAGTAACGAAAATAAGAAATATCCACCCGCACTTTAAAAAGCAGAGCCTGTTGTCAGTAATTCGCCATTATTACCAAAAGAAATAAAAGCATAGTATTAATGTCTGCACCCTTAGATGCTTTTCTCTACATACAGGGGTTATGCTTGCTTTGTCTTATATAAGCCACTTGATCATCAATTCCAGAATTAACCATGAAACTAGAGACTCTCGCCATTCATGCTGGCTACCAGCCTGATCCGACCACAAAAGCCGTTGCTGTTCCGATTTACCAGACCACTTCCTACGCTTTCGACAATACGCAACACGGCGCGGATCTGTTTGACCTGAAGGTGCCCGGCAATATTTACACCCGCATCATGAACCCGACCAATGCCGTGCTCGAAGAGCGCGTGGCAGCACTGGAAGGCGGGATTGCGGGCTTGGCAGTAGCCTCTGGCATGGCAGCCATCACGTATGCTATCCAAACGATTGCAGAGGCCGGCGACAACATTGTGTCCGTCAGTAAACTGTACGGCGGCACCTACAACCTGTTCGCGCACTCCTTCCCGCGCCAGGGCATTACCGTCAAATTTGCCCAACCCAATGATATCGAAGCACTGGAAGCCCTGATCGACGACCGCACTCGTGCCGTGTTCTGCGAAACCATCGGCAACCCGGCTGGCAACATCATCGATATCCGTGCACTGGCCGATGCCGCTCACCGCCATGGCGTACCCCTGATTGTAGACAATACCGTGGCCTCGCCTGCCCTGTGCCGTCCTATCGAGCACGGTGCCGACATTGTCGTGCACTCGCTGACCAAATACATGGGCGGTCACGGCACCACCATTGCGGGCATGGTCGTGGACTCCGGTAAGTTCCCCTGGGCCGAGCACAAAGATCGCTTTGCCATCCTGAATACGCCTGACCCGTCCTACCACGGCGTGGTCTATACCGACGCCTTTGGCCCAGCCGCCTTCATCGGCCGCTGCCGCGTGGCTCCGCTGCGCAATACCGGCGCTGCCCTGGCCCCCTTGAGCGCTTTCCAGATCCTGCAAGGCATCGAAACCCTGCCTCTGCGCATGGAGCGTCATACAGAAAACGCCCTGAAAGTAGCCCAGTATCTGAACAAGCACCCACAAGTGTCCTGGGTGAAGTACGCCGGTTTGCCTGACCATCCGGATCATGAACTGGCCAAGCGCTATATGGGTGGCAAGCCTGCGGCGATTTTGTCCTTTGGTATCAAGGGCGGCATTGAAGCCGGTACTCGCTTTATCGACGCGCTGAACCTGGTGCTGCGTCTGGTCAATATTGGTGATGCCAAATCCCTGGCTTGCCACCCTGCCAGCACAACTCACCGTCAGCTCAATGCCGAAGAACTGGCCGCCGTAGGCGTGAGCGAAGACATGGTGCGTCTGTCCGTTGGCCTGGAACACATCGACGACATTCTGGCCGATCTGGAACAAGCTCTGGAAGCAGCGGCACGCGGCTAAGACCCAAAAACCTGTACAGGCCGGAATTGCTGTACAGGTTTTTCGGCATCAAGCAAAAAAGCCTGGAGTCGGTGCAATACCGATTCCAGGCTTTTTTCATTCTTGGCAATACGGCCGTCAGACAGACCGTGTCACGGACGCAAGAGAATCAGGACTTGCGAAACAACTGCGTCAAACCACCCAGCAGGCTGCTGGCATCGGTAATGTGAGATGGGTCAAACTGACCATTGGGGCTGGCTTGATTGATCAAGGACGGCAGCATGATCTTCAGATTATCCAGCACGCTTTGCTGATTCAAACCCGACAGGTCCACCAATTGCTTGATGGCCGGTTGCCCCATCACGCCCAGCAAATCCTGCTGGCCGATTTCCTGATTGCTGCCCTGCGAAATCCAGGACGACACCACATCACCAAAACCACCCGAGCGAAAACGCTCGATCAGGCCGCTCAAACCGCCTGGATAGCTGCTGATGACTTGAATCAGGGCGGGCAACAAAGCGCCCTGCTCTTTGGATTTGGAATCCGTAGCCGACAAGGCCGACACAACAGAATTAAGCAAACTCATTATTTTTCTCCCCAATGCACGGCACCGCGCGTGGGCAGGTGCTGATATCAGGCCTCATTATGCCGCGACAGGCCGCCAGGCGGGGCGGATTAATTGTCAAGGTGGGTCAATAGATCACTGGCGGAAAGGCCCTATTGCCCTGGGCTGGGCCTACGCTACACTGGTTTCTCAATAGTCCGGCATCCCCCACAGACCGACTCCATGGAGACCCTGGAATGACGCAAACTTCCTATACCGTCCTGTCCTCTGAAGAGACTGCTCGTGCCCTGCCTTATCCTGAACTGGTCGCCCAGCTAGGCAAAGCCATGGCCCAGTATGCTGCTGGCACTATCGTCGCCCCAACCCGTCAGGTTCTGGACTATCCCAAAACGGGGAAAATGCTGTCCATGCCAGCGGTTTCACACGATATAGGTGTTCATAAACTGGCTAATGTGATGCTGGACAACCAGCAGCAGGAACTGGGCAGTATCCAGGGCCTGGTCAGCATCTACGACGCCCAGAACGGTTTGCCGCTACTGATTCTGGATGCACCCACCCTATCCGGACGCCGTACTGCAGCGGTATCCATGCTGGGTATTCAAGCCCTGTGGCCCCAAGGGCCGGAGCACATTACTTTGCTGGGGTACGGACAACAGGCTGTCGCGCATTGCGATGCCATCATGACGCTGTACCCCAAAGCACGCGTCACCCTGACGGGCCGTAACCCAGACCGTGCACAGGCTGTGGCCACATCCTTGCAAGCCAGATTCGGGGACCGGGTCCAAGCCACCACAGCTGTTCCGGAAAAAACGGATGTGCTGATCGCTCTGACCTCCAGCCTGACACCCGTGTATCACGAACCCGCACGCCTTGATCGCTTGCTGATTGGCTTGGGAGCCTTTCAACCGGATATGGCCGAGTTCGAGGCCCACACCTTGCTGGCCAGCCGTCTATATGCCGATGATGTCGCCGGTGCCCGCCAGGAAGCAGGCGACCTGATCCAGGCCGGCGTGGACTGGGAGCAAGTCCACAGCATTCACCAGGCGCTGCGTACCCCAGCCCCCAAAGACAAGCCCTTGTTCTTCAAATCGGTAGGCTCGGCTGCGTGGGATTTGGCAGCAGCACGCTGCGCCCTGCAACATTTAAACCAAGCCTAAATACTTAGGCTATTAACTAGCTGACTTCACACGCCAAAGCGCGCCCAGAGTGTTACTCTGGCGCGTACAATCCCTTACAGTCACTTACCGATCTCTTTTTGCCGCCCTGCCCATGACTTCTACGCTCCCTCCCACCGAAGACGATCCGTATCAGATCCAATCCAAATTTGAAATTCTGCGTGTTTTACAGGCTATCGAAAAAGGGGGCCTGTTACTGCACATGGAAGCCAATCAGGGCAATGACCGGATTGTCACCACCATTCTGGATATTGATCTGGACAACAACGTGGTGGTGATTGATACCGCCAACAAAGAAGAAAAAACCCGCAATCTGCTGCAGTCCGAACATACCCATTTCGAGACCTCGCTGGACAAGATCAAGGTGACGTTTCAAGGCCCCACCCCAGAGGTCGTGTCCTACGAAGGTCAGCCAGCCCTGGCGATCCCGATCCCCGAATCCATTCGCCGCTTGCAGCGACGCGAGTTCTTCCGCGTCAACGTACCCGTCAGCGAACCGGCCATGGTGATCTTGCGCTTGAATAACGAATCCAAAAGCTTTCTGCTGCACGACATCAGCGGTGGCGGCTTGTCTTTGGTGGACGAATCGCAAAGTCTGGCAGAAGTGATCGGCACGCATAAAACCGAATCCCTGCTCGAACTGCCGCAAGCCGGTTCTTTTGTTGTGGCACTACAAGTAGCGCGTACGGAAACACAGCAGTTGCCTAATGGCAAACAGATTCAACGTTTGGGCTGTACCTTCATTGACCTGTCTGCCTCCACGCAGATGGCAATTCAGCACTACATCGGCCGCCTGGAGCGCCAGCAGATCGCCAAACAGCGCGGTCACGGCTAATTGGATGTTTGAGACATCCCCAAATCGCTGGGGGTGTCCACATCGCGCAAGATCCCCTCATCCACTAAAGGCACAAACAAGGTCTGATCCTTGTTGGCTTGCAACAAGTCGCGCGCACCCTGCTCGTCTGCCAGCTCCAAAAGCGGTTGATGCCACTCCAATCCAAAGCCAACCGGATTGCCAGGCTGGCCATTAAAAACGGGGCGTACAATTCCGGCCCCATCCTGCACAGCCTGGGCCACTGCCGCTACAGTGCTTGGCCGCAACCAAGGCATATCCGCCAGCAAAACAACATACCCATAACGGGGACTGCTAGCTCGGATACCGGCTTTCAGGCTAACACCCATACCGCGGATGGCCTCAGGTGCCT
The DNA here is from genome assembly GCF_037150615.1 of Alcaligenes sp. PF14. Lineage (NCBI taxonomy): Bacteria > Pseudomonadati > Pseudomonadota > Betaproteobacteria > Burkholderiales > Alcaligenaceae > Alcaligenes > Alcaligenes sp. PF14. The sequence continues at coordinate 90,762 of NZ_JBAGRS010000009.1, forward strand.
GAACAAATCTGATCGGCAAGTCACCCAACTCCTGACGCAAAATCTGCTCATGGATATCACAAACAAGCAGCACCTCATCGAGCACAGACAAAGCCGTCTCACAGACGCGGCGCACCATCGTTCTACCATCTTCAGTCTTGGCCAACAGTTTCAACTGCTGGCCCGACGGATCAAACCGCCGCCCCAAGCCTGCCGCCAGAATAATGCCGGTCACCCCAGATACATGCTGCTGCCCTGCCATTGATTCACCTCTCCAGTCTCACGTGACTACTCTGTCACACCATGTCTTTTCACGCCCCTGCGTACAGGATAAATTTATTGATAGAAACAAGCACGAAGAAACCAAGCAACACTCAATGTAGTAACATAACTACATTCAAATACCGCAGGAGGGTGCATCATGACTATCACCACTCTTTCAAGCCGAGAATTCAACCAGGCCACCAGTGAGGCCAAAAAAGCCGCGCGCAATGGTCCCGTCATCATTACCGATCGTGGTCGCCCCTCACACGTGCTAATGACATTCCAGAATTACCTGCAACTGACCGAGCAGCGCCGCAACATTATTGATGAATTGGCCATGTCAGACGATGACGCCGACATCGACTTTGAACCTGCTCATAGCAACATCAACACTCGCCCCGTTGATTTCTGACCATGTACCTTCTGGACACCAACGTCGTCTCCGAAATACGGAAAATGAAATCTGGCAAAGCCGATGCAAATGTCACCGCCTGGATTCACAGCGTCAACGCCGCCACCCTGTACATATCCGTCATTACCGTCCTGGAACTGGAACAAGGCATCCTGAGCAAAGAGCGGGAAGATGCCGCCCAGGGAACCATATTGCGCAATTGGTTTGAAAATCAGGTGCTACCCGCATTCTCCCAAGCCACCTTGAACATTGATGCAGCGGTAGCACGACAATGTGCCCAATTGCATGTTCCAAACAAGAAGGGCGAACGGGACGCCTTGATCGCGGCAACAGCCCTGGTTCACAACATGACCGTCGTCACGCGCAACACCAAAGACTTCAAAGGTTCCCCTGTCACCCTCCTCAACCCGTGGGAAAACTGAGCCGAACAGCTCTCCAAAATCAGCAGCCCCCAGCATCCTCTATTCAGATACCCGGCCACCAGCAAATATCATCTCTTAGCAGCGTCACCATTCCGGCCTGCTCAGTTTCCCAATCCTGGCCTTGGCCGGCAGACTCGCTCCTGACTATCTGACTACTTTCCCCTCCAATTCCCACCCTCCTCGTTTCTTTTCCTCCGCCCCAGTGCCGTTTGGGCTTTAACCAGTGTCACATGTTTTCTTGTGCGGCCCGGGTACGGCTTGGCGGGCGAGTCAGGGCTCTTGCCGCGGGCAGAGTGCTGGGGCGGGATGCAAGGGGCGTGCTGTTTGAGGAGCACGCTTGCGGTTTGTCCGGGGGACAAACCGCGCTCAGAGTTCACGACCCGCCCGCCCCGGCACTCTGACAAGGGAACCCACGCGCAGCGTGGGCAAGGGACCCGCCAAGACAAGCCGTACCCGGGCCGCACAAGAAAACCATCCACAGGCCTCACGCAAAGCCCAACGGCACGTCCAGAAGAAAGCCGCCCAAAAAAAGCGACTCCCCCGGCAACCCCGCAACCCTTTAACCCAAAACTCAAAGCTCAAAAGAGCAGATGCACGCCGTTTAAAAACCCCGACCAAGGGTTTAAAACCAACAATATCAATTTGACACATCTGCTATATTTTTCCGACACAGGCCAAGGCACCACCCTTCATCAGCCCTGCCCCGATGCAGCAACAATGAACGCCCCACTCTAATCAAACTGTTTCCTCTACCTCAGGGGCCATCCAGTGCAAACAATATCTCGCGCCTTCAACACCTGCTCAACAATGAAACCAACAAAACTGTGTGCCGCCCTGGCGCTTGTCATTGCCCCACTGTCTGCTCAAGCCCTGGAAGACAGAATCATAGAAAACGCCTCGGGACGCCCCGTCTTTATCGCGCGTTTTTTTGAAATTGGCGATGGTCCGTTCGACAACCAGGGCAATACGTCCTACTGGAGCTGGCAAGGTCATGAAGCCTACAAAAACGAGATCGTTGACGGCTTGGGCTATTGGGCTGAAATACTCCAGACCCAAGGTAACAATCCCCCAACCATTATCAATATAGGTACGAGTAATGTGTCGGGCAACGCCTACGGTGGCTCACCCGAAGCCAATGACGGCCAAAGTGCGTTAACGCAAATGCAGCAAAATATCTTCGGCCTGACGCCAGCGGCAGGCACGCTGCCATTAGGTGGGCATGGGTTTTTTGGCCTGGGCACAGACGACTACGCAACAAAACCGACGCTTACACAAACACCCCAGACCGGTAAAGACAGCGTACTCCTGACGGCCATTCACGAAGTTGCTCATGGCCTGGGTATCTTAAGCAGCGTAGAAAACAGAGGCGATGACCATGACATACGACCGTATTTCACAAGCCAGCTGAGTAGCTGGACGCAACTGCTAAGGGACGACAACGGTAATCCAGCACAGGCAGGACAGAAAGTTCTATGCAATGGCTGCAACACCTCTTACGACCCTGATGCCTTCGATCTGCGGCAGGACAAGGGTTTCCTGGTCGGTGCCAATATCGAGCAAGTCCTGGCTGGAGGCCTGCAGGGCGTACCCGTCAAGATACTGGGGGAAAACGGCGACGTAGATGACAACTTCATGAGCCACATCGAACTTCGAAACAGCGTCATGAGCCACCAGAATTTCCGTAACTATTCGGGCTTCATGGAAGCTGAACTGGCCGTCCTGCAAGACCTGGGCTACACCATTGACCGGGCCAACTTCTTCGGGCGCTCGATCTACGGCGATGGCCTGAAACTGGTGAATACACAAGGCTTCTTTGCCCGCAATGCCCAGGGCACCCACTACCTTCCAGGTCAGTACAACCAATCCACTTTAGGCTTGGGCCTGCATATCTATGGCAGCAATAATCAGGTCCGACAAGCCGCTGACCTGCTGGCAGCAGGATCAGGCGGTGCAGGCATACGGGTCGATGGCGAGAACAACACCCTTGTCATCGACCCAGGCGTCAGAATCTACGCAGATGGTTTGAACGGGCGAGGCGTTCAATTTGCCTATGGTCGCGGACACACACTGGTTCATCGCGGCGATATCCAGACTAGCGGCCCTCAGGGTGTAGGCCTGCGTTTTGATTTTGGCACCAACTCGCTAGGCAACGAGACCGAGCGACGTGGATCCTACATCCGCAGCAGCGAGGGCAGCAATGAAGCCCTGCTCCCCGAACTGAACGGCCCCCTGGTTCAACAAGCCGACATCAGCGGGCGAGTTGCAGGTCAAGAAGCGGCCATCCTGATCTCTGACAATGCCTACGTTGAGCGCATCAACCTGATGCAAGGCGCACAAATTGAAGGCGATATAGTGTCGCATTACGCAGAACGCGACGACAACAACAAGCTGCGTCTGACTACGCTGTCCTTTGGTCAGGCTGCCAACAAGATGGGCCGCAGCATTGATCAGCCCGATGCCACATTCCTCTTGAGCTACGCCGGCAACATCACCGGCAAAGACAATCTGGCCCTGTCATTTGACGGCGGCACAACGCAACTGAACGGCACCTTGCAGGTTCACAGCGCCACCATCAAGGAAGCAGCAACCTTGGGCGGGAATGCCAGTTTCGATCTGGCCAGCGGCAATGCTCTGATTAATGCCGGCACCCTGGCGCCCGGCAACTCCGTCGGACGCATCAATGTAAATGGCAACTTCCAACAAACAGCAACAGGCCGCCTGTTAGCCGAATTTGATGGTAAAGGCGGCCATGACACCCTCGCCGTCAGTGGCCATGCTGACCTGGCCGGCACGCTGCAACTGACGCCCGCCGCCGACTGGTATCAAAACGCCTGGTCCGTCGACACAAACTCGTTTGTGGAAGCAGCCAGCTACAGCGGCAGCTTCGGCACCACTCAAATCGCTTCCGTATCACCCACCTTGCAATTTGACGCCGCTCCCTTGGGTAATGAACGCTATCGCTTGTCGGCCACGCGAGCCAACAATGCCTATAGCCAGTATGGCCGCGACGAGAACCAGCAAGAAGCTGGCCAAGCCTTGTTCAAACTAGCCGCCGCTGGGCCAGCATCCGCACAAGGCCTGTTCCAGACGCTCGACTTCTCCGCTACCGACGGTTCACAAATATCCGCCGCCCTGGACCAGATCTCACCGGCAGGCTACAGCGCTGCAATGGCCGGCTCCCTGATGCATGAGCGCTCGATCATGCAAACCGCCCGCCAAGGCCTGAGCCAAAGCATGCTGCGACCCGGTACTGACTGGCAGGGCTACGCCTTGGTATTCGGTGCCAGTGGCGATCAAAACACGCGCGGGTCCATGCTTGGCTACGATGCCAACAGCTATGGCCTGATCGTTGGAGCCGGACGCGCCCTGGAGTCAGCCCCCGACTTCGCCGTGGGAGCGCAGCTGGATATTTCAGACCTGTCGGTCAATCCGGATGCCCCGTACTCCGGCAAGAGCAAAGCCACCGCGTTTGGTCTGGCTGCCCATCTGCAATACCGCCCCGGTGCTCGGGAAGGTCTTTTTGCATTCAGCGGGCTGCGCCTGGGTCTGGAACAAGCCGATATGCGCAGACAAATTGCCATTGGAGACCACCAGGCCACGCACTCGTCCGACTGGACAGGACGCAATCTGTCGATTGACGCCGGCACAGGCTACCTGTGGCAGTTGGACCCATCCTTTTCTGTCGGACCCTTTGCCAGCATGAACTATGCCCTGGTGTCCCGCCCATCGGTCGACGAATCTGGCAATGCGGCCACTCGACTTCACCTGGACAGCAAGCGCGTAGACGCCCTGCGCTCCAGCCTGGGGCTGACGGCAGAATGGAAGCGCCCCCTGGCTGATGGCAGCAACTTGGCCGTGAACGTTGACATTGGCTGGAATCACGAATGGCTGGATCGCGACCTGACTCAAGCTGCCCGTTTCGCCATTGCATCCACAGATACGACGTTCAATACCCGCAATAGCGTACTGCCTCGCGACACGATGAGCCTGCGAACTGGCCTGACCTGGCAACGCAGTGAGCGTCTGTCGATTGGCACCAGCATCAGTTCACAGTTCGGAGGCGGGTATTCATCGCTGCAAGGACAGATGAATCTGCGCTGGGCGTTTTAAAAACAGATGGCCTCACACGGACCTGAACAGCAACTATAAAAAAGCCCCCGAGAGTCGTTCGACTCCCAGGGGCACAGGTCCGACAGCCTGCCCCCAAGCGGCAGACCACCGATACTCGCTCGATCAAAGTCCGATCAACTTCATCGCTTCTTCACGCGTTGCCACGGTGGCGTATTTCTGACGCATATCGAACAGGTTCGCCTCGTGAGGGCCAATCGCACGGTCACCCACGCAATCCGATACCACCAAGGGACGGAAACCCAGTTGCATCGCATCG
>NZ_JBAGRS010000010.1:0-40637 GCF_037150615.1 Alcaligenes sp. PF14
GACGATCGTACCTGTTCCTTCACCCTGGACTTTTTCAACAAGGGTGCCGTTCTGTGTTTCTCCTTCCTGAGTCACAGTCAAGGTAAAATCTTCTTCGCCTTCAAAAACGTCATCATCTTTCGTGTCTACGGTTACCGTAACGTCAGTGACACCGGGAGGCAGTGTAAAACTGTACGTGCCATCACCATTAGGCGTGACAGCAAGAGTGTCGCCGTTAAGCAGTTGCACAAGAGGGGGCTGCTCAAGCTCGACGTCACCATCGTCTGTCGAACCATGTCCCAGCTTCAAAGTGACTGTTGTTTCGTTATCGACTGGTTTGCCAAAATTAACGCTGAAGGTACCCGAGCCCCCTTCACTAATCACCGTGTCGGAAACGGTAATAGAAGGCACATCATTATCTTCAACAACAGTTGTAACAGGATCCCCGTATTCAACTTTCTCATAATTCCCACCGATACTGCTTTCAATACCGACTTCTTCCGGGATGTTGCCCTGCACTATCCCATCATCAGGACGAGCTGGATACGTAACGGAGCCTCTTGTCTCGCCTTCCTTGATGATAATTTCTTGACCATTGGTCAGTTTGATCACCAAGTCTCCACCTTGGGGGGGATTTTCAACCGTTGCAGTAATAGTGATGTCCCCACCTTCTACAACTGTATCGGGACCTTCCAGGGTGATCACAGTGGCATCATCATCATCCACAACGGTACTACTGGAAGTACCACTAGTATCCAGGTCCTCGTAGTTACCTCCCGTGGTGGTGCTAATGCCTATATCTTCTGGGCGATCACCTTGTTTATAGGCATCATCCGGATAAGGATTATCCACAACAACCCGGCCCTCTGTGCCCCCGACCGGAATAGTAATAGTGCTGCCATTGGTCAAGGTAATAATCAGGTCTTGTCCTGTTACTGGCCTATCTACACGAGCAACAATCTCATAAGAATCGCCCTCAATAACACGCTCGGGCGTCTCCAGCGTAACTATGGTTTTCCCAGTTACCAATGTTGGGTCTACATCACCACCTGAATAGCCACCCAGACGCACGTTCTCAACGGTAGGCACGCCAGGACGTGGGTATTCCAGGGCCAGAGGGCGTGTGGTTTCCACAATGCTGACCAGGCGGGTGAAGCTGCTGCCACCGCCTTCGCCACCACCGGTCAATACGGCAGCGGTTGGGTCAAGTTGGGAGAATGGGTCATCGCCAGCTTCCAGGGCGGCCAGCACCGCCGTAATTGCTGGATCGTTGGGGTTAGCCAGAGCGGCGGCTACGGGGTCCACATCGGTTTCTGCGATATCGCCGCTGACCAGGAAGGAGCGGTTATCGGAAATGGTCATCGATGGGCTGCCAGGGATCTCAAGCTCGACGCTGGCGCCGGTCTCGGTGATGATCTCGGCATTAACAGGGACGCGCATGCCTTCTTTGACAGCTACTTTGGAGCCATCGGCGGTACGGATCCATGCCGTACCTTCAACTCGTGTCACTAAAACAGTATCCAGTGCCATGACTGTCTGATTCCTAAAAAAAGACTGCCGCCAAGCAGCAGTCAGAAATGGACTTTCTTTGATCAGAGAATAGCGAGTTGGTCCGCTAGTCGATATTGGCGTCGCCGCCAGTTCGCTGTTTTATTTATTGTTATTGACCTTACTTAACAATACGAACGGGACGGCGAGCAGGGGTTCAGGCTATGCCGTGTACTTTTAGCGCCAACATCAAACGATCTGTTACATCCAGCTTTTCAAAAACAGCCTGAAGATGGGCGCGAACCGTTCTCTCGGTGATGCCCAGGTCTTTTGCAATCAGCTGATTGGAGTGGCCCAGCGAGGCGCGTTGCGCAACCTCGACTTCACGGCTGGTCAGGGTGCTTTCCCAGCCCGCCTTGGGTTCCAGGCGACGGGTAACGTCGCTGAGCAAACGGCTCAGCAAGGACTCCCCAACCCAAACCTGCCCGCTAGCCACGTGGTCCAGCGCCTGCACCAGCAAAGGCGACGAGCTGTAGGCGTGAATGTAACCGCGAGCCCCCAGGGCCAGTACGGCCTGACCTTCGCTATCCAAAGGACGTGGGCTGGCGACAATAATCTTCATGCCCTGCACAGCCTTGGACCATTGGGGATGATTCCACAAAGCCAGGGCACTATCGACCACCACCAGATCACGCTGCTGTTGTTTCCAACGCAATAAATCGTCCATGCCCTGCCCTCTGGCGGGCAGCCAGGTGACCGAATCCAGATGACGCCAATGCTGCCACAACGCCTCATCGGCAGTCAGAAATAAAACCGAATTTACTTGTCGCATACCGCTTTTCCCTTACTGGTAACACGAGCTATATGCCATCAGCTCTTGGTCTGACTCGGGTGTTACACCTCTATCGTCAGCGCTACTCCCCCAACGGACCAATCAGCCTTAACGCTCTCTGAATGCGTTGGATCTGGCCCTGAGAATAGGTTTGAGTAAGTACTGCATAACAGTCCGCTTGCCGGTCATGATGTGCACTTCGGCCACCATACCGGGCAAGATTGGACGGTTATCGTCACCGACATACACCGTGTCCGTACGTACTTTAGCTATATAGAATGAATTGCCTTTTTCATCGGTAATGGTGTCGGCACTGGTTTGTTCCAGCACGCCGGGCAAGCCGCCATAAACAGCAAAGTCATAGGCGGTGAATTTGACCTCGGCAGTCTGGCCCGAGTGCAGAAACCCGATATCGCGCGGATTAATGCGCACTTCCAACAGCAGAGTGTCGTCAGTAGGCACGATTTCCAGAATGTCTTTACCGGGCTGCACCACACCGCCGACCGTATTGGCAGACAGGGTCTTGATGGTGCCGCGCACGGGCGAGCGCACTTCAGCCAGGCGCACACGGTCGGCCAGGGCACGTTGGCCTTGCTCCAGGGAAGCCAGCTTGGCACGTGTTTCAGCCAGTTCGGTACGGGCCTGATTGCGGAAGGTAATTTCCACCTCGCCAATCCGGTTCTGGGCCTCCTGAATCGAGGCCTGAATACGGCTGATCTGTGCCGAGGCCGCTTTTTGCTCACCGCAGTAACGAGCCACATCACGCTGCAGACGCAGCAAATCCACTTCAGACACCGCCCCGCTTTGAGCAAAGGACGTGTCATTTGCAGTTCTTGCGAGGTCAGCCCGCAACTGGACGCAGCCTGATCACGATTGGCCTGCGTCTCACGCAATTCTTGTTGACGCTGGTTCAGCTGTTCCTGAGCCACCGAAATATTAGAGCGCAGCTCTTCGGTACGAGCCTGCCAGACGCGGCGTTCCATTTCTGCCAGATCAGGGGCTTTTTCCAGCACTTCACTGGGCATATCAAAGGGCTGGTCGGCAGCAATCGCTTCCAGTCGAGCTGCCTTGGCCATCAAGGACAAGGACTCGGCTTCGTTCTCGCCCAAGGAGGACGAGGCACGAGTAGGATCGATACGCAACAGCACTTCGCCCGCTTCCACAGACTGGCCAGGACGCACCAGAATTTCTTCAACCACACCGCCGTCCAGACTTTGCACAATCTGGACCTGGCGAGATGGCACAACCTTGCCCTCGCCACGCACCACTTCATCAATGCTGGCAAAGCTGGCCCAGACAATCAGCAGGCAGATGGCCAGCAAGGTCAACCAGATCAGCAGCGTGGAACCCCGTACATCTTGGTAACGAGCCGTCCAAGATGCGTTTTTGAGCATATTGCCACCAGGAGGTGGGGAATTGGTGTCCTGGAGTTGCGCACGCACCCAATTGGCCAGGTTCTTTATTTTCATGCTGCACTCCGGGCCTTACCAATCTGCCCACTACGCAAGGCGGCAATGACCTGATCCTTAGGACCATCCGCCACAATACGCCCCATATCCATCACGATCAGGCGATCCACCAGCTCCAGCAAGGCGGTGCGGTGGGTCACCAGCACAACTGTCTTGCCCTCACATTCTTTATGCAGGCTGCGACGCAGGGCCGATTCGCTCTGGTTATCCATATTGCTGCTGGGTTCATCCAGCAACAGAATGGACGGGTTACCGATCAAGGCACGAGCCACAGCGATAGCCTGCCGCTGACCACCCGAGAGGGATTCGCCGCGCTCGCCAATCATCATGTCGTAGCCATCAGGATGGCGTCGTGCGAAATCATCCACCCCTGCCTGACGAGCCGCTGCCAACATTTGATCGTCAGTTGCATAAGGCGTGCCCATCAGCAAATTGTGTTTCAAAGTGCCATAGAACAGCGTGGGGTCCTGCGAGACATAGCCCATGGAGCGACGCACGTCTGCCGGGTCAATCTGCTGGCTATCAATTCCGTCCAGCACAACGGTGCCGCCCGTCGGTTTGTACAGCCCCAGGATCAGCTTGGACAAAGTGGTTTTGCCGGAGCCAATACGGCCGATAATCCCTATCTTCTCGCCAGCCTTCAAGGAAAAACTGACCTTATCCAGCACGTTCTGGGTTGTGCCGGGATAGCTGAAGCTGACGTTGCGGAACTCGATAGAGCCTTCCAGATAAGGACGCGGCACAAAGTGACGCTCTTCCGGATGCTCTACCGGCATATTCATGTACGAATCCACCGAACCCAAGGAGGTACGGGCATTCTGATACTGCATCATCAAGCCAGCCACTTGCCCCAAAGGAGCCAGGCAACGGCCTGCAATCATGGAGGAAGCAATAATGCCCCCCATGGACAATTTGGTTTCCTGAACCAGATACACCCCGATAATCACCACGCTGATGGTGACCATCTGCTGCAGCATCTGCACCGTATTCACGGTCAGGGTGGAAGTCATCTTGATGCGCGCACCCTGACGAGCCAGGTATTCGGTGGACTGCTCCCAGTCGCGCTGCGCATTGCTTTGCGCATTCAGGACCTTCAAGGTTTCCATACCAGCCAGGGATTCGACCAGGCCAGCGTTACGCTGGGCAGCAGCCTGGAAGGTCTGTTTGGTCAGGCGTTCCATACGTGCCTGAGCAAACCAGGAAATACCCAGGATGATCACAATGGCCACAACGGGCGGAATCAGCATCCAGGGCGAGATCCAGGCCAGCACAGCCAAAAACAGCAGCACAAATGGCAAATCGACCAGTGTCGTCAAACTGGCCGAAGCGATAAAGTCGCGCACCGATTCAAAAGAGCGCAGATTGGCAGCAAAAGAGCCCACCGACGGCGGTCGGTTCTCCATGCGCAAGTCCAGCACCCGCTCCATAATCCGCGCAGACAACTGAATATCCACCCGTTTGCTGGCAGCATCAACTACATAGGCTCGCACACTGGAGAGCACCATGTTCATGACCAGCACCAGCCCAATCCCAATCGACAGCACCCACAGGGTTTCAATCGCTTTGTTGGGAACCACCCGGTCGTACACGTTCATGGTGTAGAGCGGAATGGCCAGCGCAAACAGATTGATCAGCAAGGCAGCGCCAATGGCGTCGCGATACAGACGCCAGTTTTGCACTACGGCTGTCCAGAACCAATGCTTGCCCTTCATGGGGGCCACACCATCTTTGGCACGCGCTTCGACACGGAAATCCGGCTGTACCACAGCCAACAGCCCGGAGTACTGCGCTTGCAGATCTTCCAGGCTGATTTCGCTGGGGCTACCACTTTCCGGGAAATGCACCCGGGCACGTTCTTCTTCCAGCCCCAGCAATACACATGCCCGGTTATTGTTCAGCAACAAAATAACCGGGAACAGATTGGTGTCGAGTTCGGTAAAGGCGCGGCGCCACACTCGGGCCGTGCAATGACCACGCGCGGCCGCTCGACTGAGCAAGGCAGGCGTCAAACGCCCACGCTGCAAAGGCAAGCCTGCAGACAAGTGCTGCGGCGTGCAAGGATTACCGTGGATACGGGTAATCTCTGCCAGGCAGGTCAGAAGAGGATCATCATGCGTCAGATGAGGCGGGATACTGTATTGCCCGCTTGCTTGTGTCGTGCTGTCAGATGAGTGGTTCATCGTCATTAATCAAATCCAGCGAATCCCGCAGGCGTTGACGGGTACGTTTGCGCTCGTTCAATTTGGCCAAGGCCTGGGGAGGCAGATCAGTCATACGAAGCACACCGTTAGCAACCAGTGCGTCAATCAAATCCTCCAGCACTCGGATAAAACTGGCATCCGAGACTGAGAGCTCTTGTTTGTAGTCATCTTCGTTCTGACTCATACGTGCCTCCCTTCACTATCCAATAACGCCAAGAAGCAGCTACTTACAGCCCGGCTGGTTTCTCGCGCAGGACTGGCGGAGCCATACCGTCGCGGTAATCAACAGAAACCGGGGTCAGGTTGCTGGTATCTGGAACAGGCGTCATACATGCCTTGAATGCCTCTTCGGGGAAGTCCAGCTTGGCGGCTTCTTCAGGCTGCTCCGAGTAAGGCTGGGACAGGCCAACTGCCGACACCAGACGGTGCGACAAGGTCAACCAACGGTATTCGGCTTGTTGCAGGTCGTAAGTGGCATTGGCCAGAGCACGACGCGCATCAAACAGTTCGTTTTCCGTATCCAGCAAGTCCAGCAAGGAGCGCTGACCGATCTGGAACTGCTGCATGTAAGCAACGCGAACCTTGGACGTAGCCAGTTCGTGTTGTTTCAGGAATGGCAACTGAGCACGCAGGCGCTCGATGTTGTTCCAGGCCACGGCCAGATCCTGCTGTACGTTGCGGCAGGTGTAATCGCGCACGTCGCGGGCAGCGTATTGCTGAGCTGTGGTTTGACGGATGCGAGCAGCATCGGCACCACCACGGAACAGGTTGTACGACAGCATCAACTGCACGTTGCTGCTTTGCGAATCGCGGTAAGCGGAACCTGGCGGATCGCTTTTGTCCTTACCGGTAGCTGCACGTAGTTCAAGCGTAGGCGACATACGGCCTTGAGCCACGTGTTTGCCCGACTCAGCAGCTTGATACAAGGCCTGCTTGGCCAAAATCACAGGGCTGGTGCGCAAGGATGGCAAGAAGTCGGTGGTATTGGCAGGAATCGACTCGCTCAGGCTAGGGGCCGCCTGCATGACTTCAGGAGCAGCCACACCCACAATGCGACGGTAGCGTTGCAGCACGTCGTTCAGGTTGCCGGCCTCGGTCATCATGTTGCTTTGAGCCAGGGACTGGCGGCCATAAGCTTGTTCCAGGTCCACACCACGGCCCACGCCGGATGCCGAACGTTCCTGAATCTGGCTCAGGATGTTCATGTGCATGCCGTAGTTTTCACGGGCCAGCTTTTCCATTTCGCGGTAACGCAGCACATCGATGTGCGCGTTGGCCGCTTCCAGAGCCAGGGAATCTACCGAAGCCAGCAGCTCGTAGTAAGTAGCCAGTTTTTCGTAACCCAACTGACGAACCTGGTTGATCGAGGAGAAACCATCAAAAATCAACTGACGCAGTTGCAGGCTGTAGCCGCTGCGGGACCAGTCGGTAGACGGGGCACCCGAAGTGCTGCCACGCCACTCTTTGCCAACCCAACCCTGGGCATTGACCTCGGGCAACAAGGCGCCACGGCTAACGTTCTGACCTTCAAGCGCAGACTGGAAATCCTGGAAGCGAGCGCCAAGTTCAGGATTGGACATAATTGCCCGCTCAATACTGTCCTTGAAGCTCAGGCTGTTTTCCTGCTGGGCAAGCGCTGGTTGCGCCAGCAGTAGCGCTGTCAGCAGCGCACTTACCGTTAGAGTTTTCTTACCACGCACGTCGGCCTCCGTAAGATCTTGTGCCGCGTTCGCAACAGACGTCATTACGTCAGCGTTGCAACGCATTGCCAGATCAAATTTAAGTACAAAAATGAAAGAAGAATGGGTTCGGTGTGTCGCTCAAACAAAGCGAAAGAAACACCACCCGAGGGCCCAATACCTATGTATTGCACATGGGCTTTACATCTAAGGCTGGCAAGTACATCGCCAGCCGCAGCAGTATGTTCATAATGGACCGGGGCAAGACAAGGCGGAGCTACAGGCTTCTGACCTGTATTCTTGGAGCATAACCTTGTGTCTGATTGTGACTTTTTACGTGACGCATAGTGAAACTCATCACGTAGATCACGGGACAAATTGTATCTTAGATTACAAGGGGCTTCGTGGACGACAATGTTAAAAATGATAAATAGCCTGTGATAAAAAAAGCAACAATACACTGAAATTAAACGATTTCGGGCGATTAGGCGCTTAACCAATAACTGTTGCGCTTATCCCACGTAGCGCGATCGTTGGTAATAATCTACAAAAAACTTTCACCTTAATAAGCATTTAGGTTACATCAAGATAAAACCAGCTTATCACCAAGCGATAAAAATATTTTCATCGTTAAAAATATAACAATCGCTCACATTACGAATGCTGCACTTGTAACGATTTCTTATTGCAGCTAGATGTCGGTTTTCATCTCTTTGTCAGGCCTTCAAAAAGAGATGTGAAATCAAAAACTTATAACGGTTTCTTGACCCCCCCCCTGTTTCGCGCCCGTTTGTTGCTTCTCTGAACAATCCGTTGCCGCAATATCCGCCGCCCACGCTTGTCCCGTTTCTGCTCGCCCGATACCATCGAACGGTACGTATTTAGTTAGCAACACAGACAACTTGGAGGCCGCTCATGTATCAACACCTGGCCCTGTATATCAATGGTCAATTTCTGGATGGACAAGGTCGCCAGACCCAAGCCGTCATCAATCCTGCCAATGGCAGCACCTTGGGCCAACTGCCGCTGGCATCCCAGGCGGATCTGGACGCGGCTCTGAACGCCGCCCAGGACGCGTTCAAAAGCTGGCGTCACAGCTCGCCCATGGATCGCAGCGCGATCCTGCGCAAGGTCGCGGAACTGTCGCGTGAACGCGCCCAGGAAATTGGCCGCAATCTGACACTGGACCAAGGCAAGCCCTTGGCCGAGGCGGTAGGCGAAATCATGTCCTGCGCGGACCATGCGGATTGGCACGCCGAGGAGTGCCGCCGTATTTATGGCCGCGTCATCCCCGCCCGCAACCCCAAAGTGCAGCAAATGGTTCTGCGCGAGCCCATCGGGGTCTGCGCCGCCTTTACGCCCTGGAACTTTCCCTACAACCAGGCCATTCGCAAAATCTGCGCGGCTATCGGTGCTGGGTGCACGATTATTCTGAAAGGCCCCGAGGACTCCCCCAGTGCGGTCATGGCTATTGCCCAAGCCTTTCACGATGCGGGCCTGCCTCCGGGTGTACTGAATATTGTCTGGGGTGTGCCACAGGAGGTGTCGGACTACCTGATCCGCTCGCCCATCGTGCGTAAAGTCTCCTTTACCGGATCTGTTCCTGTAGGCAAGCAACTGGCTGCACTGGCCGGTGCCCATATGAAACGCATCACCATGGAATTGGGCGGTCACTCGCCTGTGCTGGTCCTGCCTGATGCCGATGTAGCCCGCGCTGCTCGTCAGCTGGCTCGTTTCAAAATTCGCAATGCTGGTCAGGTGTGCATTTCGCCCACGCGTTTTTATATCCACGACGATATCTACACTGCATTTGTGGACCGCTTCACCGAAGAGCTGGCCAATGTAAAAGTGGGCGATGGTCTGGACCCGGATACGCAAATGGGGCCCTTGGCTCACGAGCGCCGCCTGCCCATGATGCAAAAGTTTGTCGACAACGCCCGCTCTCTGGGTGGCAAAGTGTTGCTGGGAGGAGAACAGATCAAGCGCGATGGTTTCTTTTTCTCGCCCACAGTGCTGACGGATTTGCCCGACGATGCACTGGTCATGACCGAGGAGCCATTTGGCCCCATCGCCCCCTTGACGCGCTACAGCGATCTGGACGATGCCATCGCCCGTGCCAACAGCCTGCCCTACGGTTTGTCGGCCTATGCCTTTACACAATCCTTGCAAGACGCGCATCGACTGGGCACAGAACTGGAATCCGGTATGGTCAATATCAATCACTTCGGCAGTTCCCTGCCCGAGACTCCGTTTGGCGGCGTCAAGGACAGCGGCATTGGCAGCGAAGGCGGTGCCGAAACCTTTGACGGATACTTAGTCACCAAATTTGTGACCCAGATCTAAGACTGGCTCCTGGCCCCGCTTTGCGGGGCTAGGGTGAACCCCTACTGTACTAACTGCGCATTCCCGTTACATTATTCAAACACTCGTTTGAAATTAGGAAATAACGGTGAAACGCTCTGATCGGACACAGTCCGCCATTCTCGATGCAGCCGAACATCTTTTCGCGCTGTATGGCCACGAAAATACCTCCATGCGCCAGATTACGGCGCAAGCCAAGGTGAACCTGTCGGCTGTCAATTATCACTTTGGCAGTAAAGACGGACTGACACAGGCCGTGTTCCAGCGCCGCCTGAACAGCATCAATCAAGAGCGCCTGGAAAAACTGGCGTTTTATCGCCAGCAAGCCGGTGAAGGTCCTTTGAAAGCATCCCAGGTGGTGGATGCCTTTTTTGGCCCACTGATCCGCCTGGCAGGTTCAGGCAACGGCGCCCCACGCTCGTTTATTCCTTTGCCGGGGCAGGACCGCCCGGCGCCGCAGGATTTCATTCAGTCCATCTGTTGGGATGAACAGGTCGCCATCTTCCTGCCCTTCAAGCAGGCTTTGCATGAAGCTCTGCCTACCGTGCCTGAAGAAGAAATCATCTGGCGATTCCATTTCATGCTGGGTGCCACCTCTTATGCCTTGATGGGCACCCAATCACTGCGTCGGGCTTTGCAATTACCCCTTAGCGACAGCCCGGAAAGTGAGCAACAACTGCAACAGCGCTTGATGAGTTTCCTGCTGGGTGGATTACGAGCTCCTTTACCCGCCAGCACCTGAGCTGAACGGCCCTGACCACCAAGCTACACCACGGTGAACCGCGCCCCTCTCTTAGGGGCAGCAAGTCGAAGGTGCAGCATGAGGGGGTTTTACCGCCGGGCCGCTACCAAGGCTCGGCGCCCCCGGTAAAAAGTGCCCCCTCGGGGGCAACAAGCCGAAGGCGCAGCGTGGGGGCCTTCTTCTTTTTTTTCTGAGCTAGTCCGGAGTTGCTATGTTTGTGACCTTGCTATTGATAGTGCTAGTGCTTGGCTGCGTCTACGTTCTCAAAAACCGGAATCTACGCACCAAGTGGCTAAGCCGCCCAATCTACCGCGCCTTTTCCAGCGTTCTGCCTGCCATGTCCCAAACCGAGCGCGATGCGCTGGAAGCAGGTACGGTCTGGTGGGAAAGTGAGCTGTTTCGCGGCAAACCCAACTGGAATACCCTGAGCTCTTATCCGGCCTACCGGCTCACCGATGAAGAGCGCCAGTTCATGGACAATGAAGTCAATGTGGCTTGCGCCATGATTGACGACTGGCAAGTCAGCCAGGAAGACTTCGACATGCCTGCCGAGGTCTGGAACTACCTGAAAGAAAACCGCTTCTTCAGCCTGATTATTCCCAAGGAATACGGCGGTCGTGGTTTTTCGGCGCAAGCGCACTCGGCGGTTGTCGCCAAGCTCTCCACCCGTAACTCGGCCTTGTCCGTCTCGGTCATGGTGCCCAACTCGCTGGGCCCGGCAGAACTGCTGCTGCACTACGGTACCGACGAGCAGAAACAACACTATCTGCCCCGCCTGGCTGATGGCCGTGACATCCCCGCTTTCGCACTGACCAGCCCTTGGGCCGGTTCAGACGCCGCCTCTATTCCTGACGTAGGGATTGTCTGCAAGGGCGAATGGGAAGGTCAGGAAGTGCTGGGCATGCGCGTCACCTGGGACAAACGCTACATCACCCTGGCTCCGGTTTGCACCTTGTTGGGTCTGGCCTTCCGCCTATATGACCCGGACGGTTTGCTGGGTGGCGAAAAAGACATTGGCATTACCTGCGCCCTGGTTCCAAGCGACCACCCCGGCGTGGATACTGGCCGTCGTCACTTCCCCTTGAACGCCATGTTCATGAACGGCCCCACCCGTGGCAAAGACGTGTTCATGCCGCTGGAGTTCATCATTGGTGGCCCCGCCATGGCTGGCCAGGGCTGGCGCATGTTGATGGAATGTCTGGCTGCTGGCCGCTCCATCTCTCTACCCTCCTCCTTTACTGGCATGGCCAAGCTAACCAGCCGCGCCGTGGGCGGTTACTCCGCCGTCCGTACCCAATTTCGCAGCGCCATCAGCAAGTTTGAAGGCGTGGAAGAGGCTCTGGCCCGTATCGCAGGACACACCTACGCCATGGATGCGGCCCGCACCATGACGGCAGCCGCCGTGGACCTGGGCGAGAAACCTTCCGTGGTCTCGGCCATCGTCAAATACCATGTGACCGAGCGTGGTCGTATTGTGGTGAATGACGGTATGGATGTCATTGGTGGTAAAGGTATTTGCCTTGGCCCATCAAACTTCCTGGGCCGTGCTTACCAACAGATCCCCGTCGGTATTACGGTGGAAGGCGCCAATATTCTGACGCGCAGCCTGATCATCTTCGGTCAAGGCGCTATCCGTTGCCATCCTTTCATCCTTGAAGAGATGACAGCCGCCCTGAACCCTGACCGCGAAGCCGGTTTGCGTAAATTTGACCAGGCTTTCTGGGCGCACATCCGCTACACACTGGCCAATACAGGCCGCTCCTTCTGGCTGGGCCTGGGTGGCTGGCGCTTGCTAAGTGGCCCTACTGGCACCTCCAAGGCCATGCACACCTACTACAGCCAGGCCAGCCGTTACAGTGCTGCTTTCTCCCTGCTGGCCGATGCCTCCATGCTGGTTCTGGGTGGTTCCCTGAAAATGCGCGAGCGCCTGTCCTCGCGTCTGGGGGATGTGCTGTCCGAGCTGTACATGCTAAGCGCCGTGCTCAAGCGTTACCAAGACGAAGGTCGTCAACAGGAAGATGCACCTTTGGCCCACTGGGCGGCTCAAGACGCCTTGATGCGTGCTCAACACGCTCTAGACAAAGTACTGGAGAACTTCCCGAACCGTCCTTTGGCGGCCGTGCTGCGCTTCCTGGTCTTCCCTCTGGGTCTGCGCCGTCTGGGCCCTGATGACAAGCTGGACCACACTGTTGCCAAACTTTTGACCAAGCCCGGTGCTACTCGTGATCGCCTGACTTACGACACCTACTTGCCTGACGACGATATGGAACCCGTCGGTGCGATTGAAGCGGCCCTGCTGGCTTCGCTGAACACCCGCGATATTGACGCCAAAATCCGTCAGTTCGAGAAAAGCGGTCAATTGCAGGACAACCCCAAAGCCAACGTACGCGATCTGGCCGAAGCCGTCTTTCAGGCCGGTGGCATCACCGCCCAGGAATACGAGCAAATCCAGGCCCGCGACATCGTGCGTGATCGCGTTATTGCCGTGGATGATTTCCCCTTCGATTTGCGTCGGGAAAATCCTGCCGCTGAAGCCGCCAGTGGGAGCCAAGCATGAGTTTTCAACCGGTCTATATTATTGACGGCGCACGCAGCCCGTTTCTGAAAGCGCGCAATGCGCCCGGCCCCTTCTCTGCTGGAGATCTGGCCGTACAAACGGGTCGCGAGCTGTTGCTGCGCCAACCCTTCGAGGCCCCGCAGCTAAGCGAGGTCATCCTGGGTTGCGCCGCCCCCTCGCCCGATGAAACCAATATCGGCCGGGTTCTGGGTCTGCGTCTGGGCACAGGTCACAAAGTGCCGGGCTGGACCGTGATGCGTAACTGCGCCTCGGGTATGCAGGCACTGGACTCGGGCGTACAGGCCATTCAAACCGGCCGCTCGGATCTGGTGCTGGCCGGTGGCGTTGACGCGCTGTCTCACGCCCCCATCCTGTTCAGCGACGACATGGTGCGCTGGCTGGCCGCCTGGGGCAAAGCGCGTAGCCTGGGTGCACGCCTGAAGGCGCTGCGCAGTCTGCGTCTGTCCTATCTGAAACCAGTGATCGGCCTGCTTAAAGGGCTGACTGATCCCGTCGTTGGCCTGTCCATGGGGCAGACCGCTGAAATTCTGGCGCACGAGTTTGGTATCAGCCGTCAGGATATGGACGAGTTTGCGGCCCGCAGTCACCGTCTGGCTTTGCGTGCTCAACAAGAAAACGCTTTTGAAGAAATCGTGCCGTTAAGCGACACGCGCGGTAATAACTACCCGCAAGACGATGGCGTACGCGAAGACTCCACGCCCGAGAAGCTGGCCAAGCTGCGTCCGGTCTTTGATCCACCTTGGGGCAATATCACGGCCGGCAATAGCTCCCAGGTGACCGATGGCGCTGCCCTGCTGATTCTGGCCAGCGAAGCCGCCGTCAAGGAACATCAGCTCAAACCCATTGGCCGCATTGTAGATGCGCAATGGGCTGGCCTGGACCCAGCCACCATGGGCCTGGGCCCTGTTTTCGCCGCGACGCCTATTTTGGAGCGCAACCGTCTGGCCCTAAATGGTCCGGACTTGTGGGAAATCAACGAGGCTTTTGCAGCACAGGTACTAGCATGTCGTGCTGCATGGGACAACCAGGAGTGGTGCCAAAAGCATCTGGGTCGTGATGCTTTGGGTCTGCTGGATATGGACAAGCTCAATGTGGACGGCGGCGCCATTGCGATCGGCCACCCGGTGGGTGCCTCCGGAGCGCGAATTGTGCTGCATTGCTTGAATGCCCTGCGTCGTCGCAACTTGCGCCTGGGCATGGCCGCTATTTGTATTGGCGGCGGACAAGGCGGCGCCATGCTGATCGAATCGCTGCAAGGAACTGAATCATGATGCCCGTCGCTACCCTGGATTTGCAAAACTTCACGCTGTACACGGACGATCAGCAAATTGCCTGGCTGAAAATCGATTGCGTGGGCAGCTCGGTCAATCGACTCTCGGCAGCCGTCCTGCAGGAGCTGAACCAGGCGCTGGACTACCTGGGCAGCCATCCTCCTAAAGCACTGATCATTTACTCCGGCAAAGCTGCCGGTTTTGTAGCCGGTGCGGACATTGACGAGTTTTCGGAACACAACAACAACCCTGAAAAGGGCTTGGCACTGGTCACACGCGGCTGGACCGTCTTCAACAAGCTGGCCAAGCAGAGCTACCCCACGTTGGCGCTGGTGCAAGGCCACTGCCTGGGCGGTGGTCTGGAGCTGGCCCTGGCATGCCGTTATTGCCTGGCCGTAGATCAGGACGATACACGCCTGGCTCTGCCTGAAGTGATGCTGGGTATTTTCCCCGGTTGGGGCGGCATGTTGCGCCTGCCTGAATATATAGGCCCTGCCGCCGCCATGGACTTGATGCTGAGCGGCAAAAGCGTGGATGCTCGCAAGGCCGCCCGTCTGGGTATGGTCGATGCCTGCGTTCCTGTCCGTCTGGCCAAGCAAGCTGCTATCAAACAGGTGCTCAGTGGCAAGAAGCCGCGTCGCGCCAAGGGTCTGTCACGCCTGATGAATACCAAGCTGCTACGCCCCCTGGTTGCTAATCAGGTACGCAAGCAGTTGGCAAAGCGCGATCCCTATCAGCACTATCAGGCGCCCCGCGCCATCCTGGAGATCTGGGAAAAGCACAACGGCAATGCCTTGAAGGCACCCGAGCTGATCGAACAAATCACCCGCTCCAACACCGCAGCCAATCTGCTGCGTGTCTTCCATTTGCAAGAGCGTCTGAAAAGCGTAGGCAAGCATTCGTCGACTCAGGAGATCAAGCATATTCACGTGGTCGGTGCTGGTGTCATGGGGGGCGATATTGCCGCTGTATGTGCACTGAAAGGCATGCGTGTGACGCTGCAGGATCAGGACCGCAAGCGTATCGCCCAGGCACAAGGTCGTGCCGCCAAGCTGTTCCAGCGCCGTCTCAAAGACCGCAGACTGGTACAAGCCGCCTTGGACCGCTTGATCCCGGACCCGGACGGCCACGGCATCCCGTCGGCAGATCTGGTTCTGGAGGCCATCTTCGAGAACGCCGATGCCAAGCGCAGCCTGTACGCCACCATTGAGCCCTTGCTAAAGCCCGGTGCTGTGCTGGCGACAAACACCTCCAGCCTGCCTTTATCCGAGCTCAGCCTGAACCTGATCAATCCGGAACGACTGGTAGGCATTCACTTCTTTAACCCGGTCTCTCGCATGCCCTTGGTTGAAGTGGTGGAAAGCGAACTGCTGGCCCCGGAAGTGCGCAGCGTTGCCTACGCCTTTGTGAACCAGATTGGCAAGCTGCCCTTGCCCGTTAAAGACAGCCCCGGCTTTCTGGTCAATGCCGTCCTGGCTCCCTATATGTTGGAAGCCATGCGCTGCGTGGACGAGGGGCTGGACCCGGCCACCGTGGACAAAGCCATGGTGCAGTTCGGCATGCCGATGGGACCACTGGAATTGGCCGATACCGTAGGCCTGGATATTGCGCGTGATGCAGGTGCCCAATTAAGCCAGCAAGCCGCCATGCCAGCCTGCCTGAAAACCCATCTGGATCGTCAGGAACTGGGCCGTAAAACCGGCCAGGGTTTTTACACGTGGAAAGATGGCAAAGCCCAGAAATCTCCTGCGGGAACAGTCCCAAGCGGTCTAGCAGATCGCTTGATTAAACCGCTGATCGAACAGACCGAACACCAGGTTCGCATCGGTGTTGTGGAGAACGACGATCTGGCCGATGCAGGCGTGATTTTCGGTACCGGCTTTGCCCCATTCAGAGGGGGCCCTCTGCATTACAAAGCAACACAAAAACAACGCAATTAGTTCGGATTGGCACAAATACCTATACGCCGATTGGCCTAGGTCATGCACCATAGAAAACAAACAGGTGTTTTAAAACTTGTCATAAGCCTCTGTCAGACGTCGCACCTATACCTTGGAGAAGAGACATGAAAAAGACGGTTGTAGCTTTGCGTACCATCCCCGCCTTGCTGATTCCTCTGGGAATGAGCATGGGAATGGGTCAAGCCCATGCGGCTGGTTTTAACTTGCTCGAACAGAATGCGAGCGGCCTGGGCAATGCCTACGCAGGCTCGGCCGCCATTGGTGACAATGCCAGCACGATCTACTTCAACCCGGCCGGCATGACCTTGTTGCCCGAGACCAACTTCTCGGCAGGTTTTAACGCGATTAAACCTACCTTCAAGTTCTCCGATAAAGGCAGTACCGACCCCCTGGCCCTGACGGGTGGCGCCAGCCGTCCCGCTACTGGCGGCTCAGGTGGTGATGCCGGTAAAGTCGCCGCCGTTCCCAATATTTATCTGTCCCATCAGCTCTCGCCCAAGTGGTGGGTGGGCCTGGGTATTGGTGTCCCGTTTGGTCTGACAACTGAGTATGACGAAGGCTGGGTTGGCCGTTACCACTCTGAAAAATTTGCCATTGAAACCATCAACGTCAACCCTTCGGTGGCCTACAAGGTCAACGACCAGTTGTCCTTCGGTGTAGGTGTGAACTGGCTGCACATTGATGCGGACTACCGTCTGGCTACCCCGGTTGGTTATCACCCGGCTTTGGGTCCACTGGACATGGACACCCGCGTCAAGATGAAGGGCGACGCCTGGGGCTGGAATGCCGGTTTGCTGTACCAAATTACCCCCAGCACTCGTTTGGGCGTTTCCTATCGCTCGCAAATCAAGGTCACGGCTGATGGCGACACCAAGCTGCGCAACCGCAACGTGCCGGCTGGCATTCCTGCCCCCAACATCAATTGGGACGCAGAAGCCACCATCAAGCTGCCTGACACCGCCATTGTCAGCTTGGTGCACGACCTGAACTCGCGCTGGCAATTGCTGGCCGATGTGTCCTGGACAGGCTGGAGCAGCATCCCGCGTCTGACCATTGAAAACAGCGGCCCCGGTGCCAAGGATTCCGGTCTGGAACTGAAATTCAAGGATGCATGGCGCGTCGCCCTGGGTGCGAACTACCACTACAACGAGCAGTGGACCTTCAAGGGTGGTATTGCCTGGGACCAATCTCCCGTTCGCGACAAGAACTACCGCCCAACCGCCCTGCCTGACAGCGACCGCTACTGGGTGTCCCTGGGTGCTCAGTATCGCGCCAGCAAGAACGCCACCTGGGATATCGGCTACACCCACTTGTTCCTGAAAAACACCGACATGAACAACAACACGGATCCCGCTGGTCGTGGTCTGACACGCGGTACTTACAAAAACAGTGGTGACATCCTGGGCGTGCAGTTCAGCTATCGCTTCTAAGGATGCACTATGGCCCGCAGTCGCCGCATGGAGCTGCTCGCACGCCTACCCCCCACATGGCGTGCGCGCTTTTTGCAGCTGGGCTTTAACTGGCACCCCGCCTTCCGGGCAACCGGCGGGCGGGTCCACAAAGTTTCAGCGAACTTGCAACACATCGTCGTACGCCTGCCATTGCGTCGTCGCACTCGCAACATCAATGGCTCTTTATTTGGCGGCTCCCTGTTTGCCATTACAGACGGCGTGCACGCCACCATGCTTCTGGCTGGGCTGCAACGCCATGTGATTGTCTGGGACAAGAATGCAGAGATTCAGTATCGCCGCCCCGGCTACCAAACTCTGTACGCCAATTTTCAAATCAATCCAGATGAACTGGACGCAATACGAGGACAGCTAGACCAATACCACGAGGCTGAAGCCACGTTTACCGTGCAGATCCAGGACCCCGAAGGCCAGATCTACACCACGGTGGAACGCACCATCTATATCGCCGACGCCCACTTCTACAAGCAGAAAACACAATCACGCTAATTTGCCGGAGGACCGCTTCATGTTTACCCCCCGCTGTGCCGCCCTGATTTTAAGTCTGTCCCTGGGGCTACCCGCCGCCCAGGCCGCGACTGTTGCGAATGTCACCGTGCCAGACACGGTCACCGTCGAGCAGCAAAGCCTGAAACTGAATGGGGCAGGCCTGCGCAAGAAAGTTGTTTTTGATGTGTACGTCGCCGCCCTGTATACCGCTTCGCCTTCCCAGGATGCCGAAGCCATTATTCAATCCCCCGGGCCGCATCAAATCCGACTGGTCCTCAAACGCGACCTGGATGCCCAAACCCTGATCGATGCCCTGAAAGACGGCATTCACAACAACCTGACTGATCCTGAAAAACAAGAACTGGACCCTGTCATCAAGCAATTTGAAGACTTGATGCGCCAGGTGGGTGAAGCCAAGGAAGGCGACGTTGTGGTGCTGGACATGCACACCCCTCAGGTCAAGATCCTGTTCAACGACAAGACGCTGGGAGAGCTCTCTCACCCTGATCTGACCCCTGCTTTGTTGAAAATCTGGCTAGGCAAGAAGCCTGCCCAAGAATCGCTCAAAAAGGCCCTGCTGGGATTGTCTTGAACCTACACGCCTCGGAGCGCTTCATGGATAAAGTCTGGCTGCAGAACTACCCCGCCGGTATTCCTGCCACTATCGAAGATCAGGCCCAGCAGTACTCGTCCTTGCTGGATGTATTTGAACAAAGTTGTACCGAGTTCGCGCAGCGCACTGCCTATATCAGCATGGGCAAACGCATGAGCTACCGCGAACTGTCGACCAATGCCTTGGCCCTGGCCAGCTGGCTGCAAAGCCAAGGCGTGAAAAAAGGCGATCGTGTCGCCCTGATGATGCCCAATATGCTGCAGTACCCCATCAGTCTGTATGGGGTGTTGCGCAGCGGGGCCACCATTATCAATACCAACCCGCTGTATACGGCCCGTGAACTGCGCCACCAGCTGCAAGACAGTGGCGCGGAAACCATCATCATTGCGGAGAACTTTGCCCACGTGCTGCAGGAAATCCTGCACGAAACACCCATCAAGCGAGTCATTGTGACCAGCGTGGGGGATTGTCTGGGCGGCTTCAAGGGCTGGCTGGTCAATCAAGTGGTGCGCCACATTAAAAAAGGTGTGCCTGCCTGGTCCTTGCCTGGCTCCGTCTCTTTCAAAGCCGTACTGGCTCAGGGCCGAGGCCGCGCACCGGCCCCGGTCAAGCTGACCCACGATGATATTGCCTGCCTGCAATACACCGGGGGCACGACGGGCGTTGCAAAAGGGGCCATCCTGACCCACGGCAATCTGGTTTCAAACCTGAGCCAGGCCTTGTCCTGGATTCGCCCGTATTTGAGAGAAGGCCAGATCGACTGCGTTGTTACTGCCCTGCCGCTCTACCATATCTTCGCTTTCACCGCGAACCTGCTGGTGTTTCTGCGTTTGGGTGCGGAGAACCTGTTGATCATTAACGCACGCGACATTCCCTCCATGATCAAGGACATGTCCAAGCTGCGTTTTACTGCCATTACGGGGGTGAACACACTCTTTAATGCCATGCTGAACAATGCCGAGTTCCGCAAGCTGGATTTCTCCTCGCTGCGCTTTACATTAGGTGGCGGTATGGCAGTGCAGGAAGTGGTCGCCAAGCGCTGGCTAGAAGCGACCGGCAAACCCCTGGCCCAGGCTTATGGACTGACTGAAACTTCACCAGCAGCCACAATCAATCCGCTGGATAAAAAAGAGTTCACTGGCTCAATCGGGCTGCCCGTTCCTTCTACCGACATACGCATACGCGACGAAAACCAGAACGACCTGCCGTTGGGCGAAACGGGCGAGCTATGCATTCGTGGGCCGCAAGTTACTCCCGGCTACTGGCAACGTCCCGATGAAACCGCCAAGGTCTTTGATCGCGACGGCTTTTTACGCACGGGCGACATTGGCTATATGGACGAGCAAGGTTATGTCTTCCTGCTGGATCGCAAGAAAGACATGATTCTGGTCTCGGGCTTTAACGTCTACCCCAATGAGGTGGAAGCCGTCGCCGCCCAGCACCCGGATATTGTCGAGGCCGCTGCCGTCGGTGTACCGGATGAAAAAGCAGGCGAAATCGTCAAACTCTATGTCATCAGCCGCAATCCCGATTTGACGGAAAAAGACGTAATAGCCTTCTGCCGCAAGAACCTGACCGGCTACAAGGCCCCGCGCATTGTCGAGTTCCGCGACGACTTGCCACGTACCAACGTAGGCAAAATCCTGCGTCGGGAACTGCGTCCATAACACGTATTTCGCACGCGCTTAGACCAAGATGAAAGGGGCTTATGCCCCTTTTTCATTAACCGAAGGATTCATAAACAAATAAGAATCGGATCGTTCGTAGCCCTGATACCGCTCTTTAGAATGGGACAAACTATTTATATAAGCGAGTGTCAGAATGCACGCCCTGTCCCGCCTCTCGGAGTCCAATCGCACGGCGATTGCTCAAATTACCGACGAGCTCGATCCGCTGTCCCTGAACTGGCTGTCCGGCTATCTCGCGGGTGTCGCGCAAGTGCGCCACACCGGCCTTCCCGCTCAAGCGCCTGTTTCTCCTGAACTGTCGTTGGTGCCCGCCGCCGCTGCGCCCGCCCAACGACCTGCCACCATTGTGTTTGGCAGTCAGACAGGCAATGCCCAACGCGTCGCCGAAGCCTTTGCCCAGCGTTGTGAAGCGGCCGGCATCCCCGTGCGCCTGCTGCGCGCCGACCGCTACCCCACGCGCGAGCTGAAAGAAGAACGTCTGCTCTACGTCATTATCAGCACCCAGGGTGAAGGCGATCCGCCAGACGATTCCATCGCGTTTTTCGAGTTCCTGTCCGGTGCCCGTGCCCCCAAGCTGCCCGCACTGAAATTCGGTGTGCTGGGCCTGGGAGATTCCAGCTACCCCCTGTTCTGTGGGATCGCGGAAAAGATTGATCAACGTCTGCTGGCGCTGGGTGCGGAACGCATTCTGGACGCAGGGCTGGCTGATCTGGATATTGATACGGTCGCCGCCCCCTGGCAGGACAAAGCCTTTGGTTTTCTGGAAACGGATCACCAGGCCCACGCCGCTGCGGCCGTTCCTGCCGCCCAATCCAGCAACGTTACGGTGCTGGAAACCCAGACCCGCAGCAGCTTCACCCGCGACAATCCATTCCAGGCCACCGTGCTGCAAAGCCAAAGCATTACGGGCCGCGACAGCACCCGCAACATCTATCACTACGAGTT
Source organism: Alcaligenes sp. PF14 (assembly GCF_037150615.1). Taxonomy (NCBI): domain Bacteria; kingdom Pseudomonadati; phylum Pseudomonadota; class Betaproteobacteria; order Burkholderiales; family Alcaligenaceae; genus Alcaligenes; species Alcaligenes sp. PF14. The sequence continues at coordinate 21,766 of NZ_JBAGRS010000010.1, forward strand.
GTCGCTGGAAGGCAGTGGCCTGAAGTACCAACCCGGTGATGCCCTGGGTGTCTGGCCTACACAAAACGCCAAACTGGTCGAAGCGGTTATCCAGACGTTGAAGCTGGACCCGCAAGAGACCGTCACCATTCAGGACAAGTCGCACACGCTGCAAGAATGGCTTAGCCACTACCGCGAGCTGACGCAACCGACCAAACCTTTCCTGGTGGAACTGGCCAAGCGCAATAGCGATGCCGTGCTACAGACAGCCGTAGGCCCAGAGGGTTTGAGCACTTTGCAAGAGCTGCTGAAAACCCATCAAGTGCTGGACGTATTGGAACGCTTCCCGGCCACCTGGAGCGCCGCCGAACTGGTGCAAGCCTTGCGCCCTCTGGCACCCCGCATGTATTCCATCGCCTCCAGCCAGTCCGAGGTGGACGAAGAAGTACATCTGACTGTGGCCAATGTGCATTACCAATTCAACGAGCAGGATCGTTGGGGCGTGGCTTCCAACTATCTGGCCCGCCTGAACGAAGGCGATACCGTGCCGGTGTTTATCGACCCCAATACACGCTTCCGCCTGCCTGAAGATACCAGCCGTGACGTGATCATGATTGGTCCCGGCACCGGCATTGCCCCTTTCCGTGCCTTTGTGCAGGAACGCAGTGTTCAGGGTGGTGAAGGCCGCAACTGGCTATTCTTTGGCAACCCGCACTTTCACTCCGATTTCCTCTACCAGACCGAATGGCAACGTGCCTTGCAGGACGGTCAGTTGCAACACCTGGATCTGGCCTTCTCGCGCGATCAGGAAAACAAGGTTTACGTCCAGCACCGCTTGCTGGAAAAAGCAGCCGAGGTCTATGCCTGGATTCAGGGCGGCGCCCACATTTATGTGTGCGGTGATGCCAATCAGATGGCCAAGGACGTACACCAGACCCTGCAGGAAATTGCCCGCCAGGAAGGTGGATTGGACGCAGACCAGGCTCGCAGCTGGTTGGAAGAACTCTCGGCGCAGGGCCGCTACGCCCGCGACGTTTACTGAGAAGCAAGGACATGACAGAAAAGAAAATCGCCGCTATCGAACAAGTAAAAATTGATAGCCGCTATCTGCGCGGTGGCATTACCGAGGGTCTGGCAGACCCAATCACGGGCGCCATCAGCGAAGACGACAACAAGCTGCTGAAATTTCACGGCAGCTATCAGCAAGACGACCGCGACCAGCGTGAAGAGCGTCGCAAGCAAAAGCTGGAACCGGCTTTCAGCTTCATGATTCGCGCCCGCCTGCCTGGTGGCGTGGTCACGCCCGCCCAGTGGCTGGCCTTTGACCAGATCGCCTGTGACTGGGCCCAGTTTGGCCTGCGCATCACCACCCGTCAGACCTTTCAATGGCATGGCGTACGCAAGCCCTTTTTAAAACCCACACTGCAAGCCATCAACAAGGCCATGTCCACGACATTGGCTACTTGCGGTGATGTGAACCGTCAGGTGGTCAGCGCCACCAATCCCTTGCTGTCGGAGCAACATGGCTTGGTTCAGGAGTGGGCTGACAAGATTTCCGAAACCTTCCTGCCCAAAACCCGCGCCTATGCCGAGATCTGGCTGGACGGCAAAAAAGTCGAAGACGCCATTGACGGCGAAGACTTTGAACCGATTTACGGCAAGACTTACCTGCCCCGCAAATTCAAGATCGGCATTGCCGTGCCTCCCTTGAATGATGTGGACGTGTTTGCGCAGGATATCGGCCTGATCGCGATTATCGACAACAATCAGTTGCTGGGCTTTAACGTCGCCATTGGTGGTGGCATGGGTGCCACACATGGCGACGACACCACCTACCCACGACTGGGCAGCGTGATCGGCTTTGTACGCCCCGAGCAACTGCTGGCCGTTTGCGAAGCCGTGATCACCACACAACGTGACCACGGCAACCGCGACGAGCGCCGTCATGCCCGCCTGAAATACACCGTGGATAAGCTAGGGGCCGACTGGTTCCTGGAAGAAGTGCAAAACCGCAGTGGTCAAACGCTGGAGCCGTCACGCCCCTACCATTTTGACCACAATGGCGACCGCTTCGGCTGGACCCAAGGCAGCAATGGCCGCTGGCACCTGAGCCTGCGTATCGATTCGGGCCGCATCATGGATACCGAAGTCGGCCCCTGGCTGACGGGTATGCGTGAGATCGCGAAGATCCACCAAGGGCAGTTCCGCCTGACCTGCAACCAGAACCTGATCATTGCCGATGTGCCTGAAGAAGATAAGGCCAAGATCGACAAGCTGGTCGCAGATCACAAGCTGGATGTGTACCAGACACAAAGCGGCATACGCAGCAGCACGATTGCCTGTGTCTCTCTGCCCACTTGCGGTTTGGCCATGGCCGAGAGCGAACGCTACGCCCCCATCCTGCTGCCCAAGCTGGAAGCCTTGCTGGACAAGTACCAGCTGCGCGACGAGCGCATTGTGCTGCGTATCTCCGGCTGCCCCAACGGCTGCGCCCGTCCTTACCTGGGTGAAATTGCCCTGGTTGGCCGTGCTCTGGGTCGCTATGACTTGCGTCTGGGTGCGAACTTCAGCGGCGAGCGCCTGAACGTAATCTATCGTCAAAATATTGCCGAACCAGAAATTCTGAGCATTCTGGATGAGCTGTTTGGCCGCTTCGCTGCCGAGCGTCTGGAAGGCGAGCACTTTGGCGATTTTCTGGTTCGCGCTGGCGTGGTTGCCGAGCCTACAAGCCGCTTGATTCCTTTAGTTTTACAGCCAGCCTGACATGAACCTCTTTCCTTTATTCGCCAACTTGAAGCAGCGCGCGGTATTAGTGATCGGCGGTGGAGAAATCGCCGAGCGCAAAGTGCGTCTGGTCCTGGCCGCCGGTGCCCAGGTCACGCTGGTCGCCCCCTATGTGGTGGACAGTCTGGAAGAGCTGGCGAATCAAGGGCGCATTACCCTGATTCGGGAGCGCTATCAGGCCCAGCATCTACAAGGGGCCTGGCTGATTATTGCCGCCACTGACAAACGGGACGTAAACCAGATCATTGCCCAGGACGCACAAGAAGCCCGCATTCTGGTCAATGTGGTGGACGACCCCGAATTGTCCAGTTTTCAGGTGCCTGCCATTGTGGATCGTTCACCGCTGATTATTGCCATTTCCTCTGCAGGGTCAGCCCCCATGTTGGCACGGCGAGTACGGGAGCAACTGGAAACCATGTTGGACCACAGCCTGGGTGCGATCAGCCGTCTGGCGCAGGAATACCGCAGCGCCATTCGGCGCGCCCGCCCCGAGCTGGGTGCACGCCGCCGTTTCTACGACTGGCTGCTGGATGGCCCGGTGGGTGCCGCCCTGCGCAGTCAGCAAGCCGAGCAAGCCCGCTTGAGCCTGGAGAGCGCACTGCAACAGCCTGAATCACCCCGCGCCACACAAGGCCGCGTGATTCTGGTGGGCGCCGGTCCAGGCGATCCAGGTCTGCTGACCCTGCATGCCCTGCGTGCACTGAATCGTGCTGATGTGATTCTGTACGATCGTCTTGTATCCGATCAGGTGATGGAGCTGGCCCGTCGCGATGCCCACCGTATTTTTGTGGGCAAGCAATTAGGCGAGGATCATCACCAGACCCAAAACCGCATTCATCAACTGATGATTGAACACGCCAGAGCAGGTCAAACCGTGGTGCGCCTGAAAGGCGGCGATGGCTTTATTTTTGGCCGTGGCGGTGAAGAACTGGAATATCTGGCCGAGCATGGCATCGCATTTGAAGTGGTGCCAGGCATCACGGCTGCCATTGCATGTGCAGCTTACAGCGGTATCCCCCTGACACACCGCGATCACGCCCAGTCCGTGCAATTCGTGACGGCACATCGTAAAAGCGGTCACGGTATTGAGGACTGGAACCCGCTGCTGGATACCAGCCAGACGGTAGCTGTGTACATGGGTTTGCAGCAAATCCTGGGCTTTAGCCATGAACTGGTGCAGCGTGGCCGCAGTGCCACCACGCCCTGCGCCTTGATTGAAAATGGCTCGCGCCCCGAACAGCGCACCTTGCTATCCACACTGGAGAATATTGCCCAGGATGCGCAGCAACATCAGTTTGCCAGCCCGTGCATTTTGGTGATTGGGCAAGTCGCGACTTTAGGCAGCACCTTATCCTGGTATGGCGAGCTAATCGACCAGCTCAGTCCACGTACAGCAATTACGCAGGATGCGGACAATACCCTGGTCGCTGCATGAAGGCAGTGATCAAGGCCTAGCTAGAGTCTCGTCTCAAGATCACTTTTCTATACGTACGCACCAACTAAGGCTCCAGTCAATGCGGGATTAGCATCCGTGAATACCGCTTCAAACTGACTCCAAAAAGGCCCTCAACATCTCAATGTTGAGGGCTTTTTTTATCTTTCTACAGCTTCTGAAAAGCCACTAAGCACCAGGTAAAACTGCCAGCGCCTACAAGAACAGAACTGGCAGCGGCAGATAGCCTGAGCATGCTCTGTCACTTGTCTTTCCTGGAAATACAAAACAGTCAAAGCTCTTCGCCTGTCGGCCCAAGGGCTGATTATTTAGCGCTGTCCCAAGGCCGCAAACAAGGCTCGCAAAGCGCTATCCAGCAGATAGCCAATCAGACCAATCAAGACAATTACGGCCATCAGTTCGGAATACGCCATACGGTCGCGCGTATCCAGAATCAGGTAACCCAAACCGGCTGACACACCCAGCATTTCGCAGGGCACCAACACGATCCACAAGACGCCGATTGCCAGTCGGCTACCTGTCAAGACCGAGCCTACAATGCCGGGCAGAATCAAGTACAACAGCGTTTCCAGCTTGGTGGCCGCCAGACTGCGACCCAACATCAGCCAGCGCGGATTCAGATGCCGTACGCCCGAGGCTGTATTCAGCAAGACAGGCCAGACACCGGCCACACCCAACAGAAAATAAATCGGTGCATCCCCAATACCAAAGGCCATGACGGCAATAGGCATCCAGGACAGGGGCGAGATCATGCGCAGGAACTGGAATAAGGGAGTCAATGCGGCGTGAGCTCGCGCTGACAAACCCAGCAGCAAACCGGCGGGCACGCCGACACCCAATGAGATCGCCAGCCCTACAAAAATACGTTGCAAGCTGGCACCTACGTGCATCCAGGTCTCGGACCAGCCCAGTATCTCCAGCAAGCTATGAAAGGCAGCGGCCGGCCCGAATTGCTGCATTAAAGAGCTGCTGGACCAGGCTGTGGCCAAGTACCACAGCACGACTCCCGCCAACAAACCGCCCAAGCCCCACAGGGTGCTGGCAATCCAGGCATTCATTTTGGGGCGTCGCAAAGACGCAGCCGATCGCGGATCAGACTGCGCCAATGACGGAGAAGAAGCAGACGCACTCAAACTCATACAACAATACTCTCGTTGCGGGTGTATTGCTCGGACAAGCCAAACTGCGCCAGGCCCCCCTGCTTTTCCAACGCGGCACGGACAAAGCGGTCATCCACCAGATCGCTGGCTACGTGTTCAGGAGACAGCCCTTCCAGGAAACCACGCTCGCCCTGAATCAAGGTCCCTTGCAGCATTTGCACCAAGGACTCGGTGTAGCTGGGGAAAGGATAAGGTTGAAAATCGATACGCTGGTCGTCCCAGTCCGGATGACGAATCACGCCAGACTTCACGTATTGCGCACGATCCGCCGGGTCCGGGGACAGCACTTTCAACAGGTTTTCCTGAGTGTGCGGGGTATAGCGGTTCCCGCCTTCACGCGACAGGATCTGGGCCGCCTCGGCGCGGTGACTGCGTATCCAGATCTGTGCCTTGACCAGGCCATCCACCACGCCTTGCGACCATTGGGGCCGAGTCTGCAAATCCTGCTCGTGCATGAAGGCTACGCAACAGGCATGATCGCGCCAGACGTCGCCAGTAAAGCGCAGGATGCGGCCCATGCCTTGAGTTTCTGCCAAAGCATTGAAAGGTTCGGCCACCGTAAAACCAGCAATTCGTCCCGAGGCCAAGGCCGGAGGCATATCCGCAGGGGCCATCACCACCAGATTGACCTCATTGGGTGCCAGCGCACCGGCGGTTTTCACGACAGGCGTCAGGCCATGTGCTTTGAGCACATGCTGCAGCACCACGTTGTGAATCGAATACCAGAAAGGAATCGCCACCGTCTGCCCGCCCAATTGCTCGGCCGAGCTGATGTTCTGCGCCACCGTGATAGCAGAGCCACTCATGTGATTCCATGCCACCACTTTTGCAGGGACTTTGCTGCCGTAGCGCGCCCACACCGTCATGGGAGAGAGCAAGTGCACCAGATTGACCTGACCGGAGATAAAAGCCTCGATCAACTGAGCCCAACTGCGCACCATCACGGGCTTTTCAACCGCAATACCCGCTTCTTCAAAATATCCATTGTGATGCGCCACCAACATGGCGGTGGCATCGGTAATCGGCAAATAGCCGATACGCAAAGGCGCATTTGACTCACTTTGTGCACGGGCAGTCCCTTGGGCCAGCAAGGGCGCAGCACCCGCAACGGTCAGCAAAGACGCCAGTTTCAGCAAGTCGCGACGGGTACGAGACGTAGGAGATTCAATCATGACGTGCACCTTACAAAACAGCAGCGTGAACCGCCTGGGAGAGGCTTTGCTCCAGGCTGGCCACAATTTCCAGGCGTATGGCCTGAAGCCAGTTATCCAGATGAGATCGGGGGTGGGCCGGGCAGCTCCATTCACGCTGCAAACCGGCAGGACGGCCACCTAACAGCAGAACTCGGTCCGCCAGCAAAAGGGCCTCATCAATATCGTGAGTGACCAGCACAATGGCGCAGCCAGTCTGGTCGCGTATCGACAGAATCAGCTCCTGCATCTGGCGACGAGTTACTTCATCCAGGGCGCCAAAAGGTTCGTCCATCAACAAGACTTGTGGGCGTCGAGCCAGACAACGCGCAATGGCAACACGCTGTGCCATACCGCCCGACAAGGCACCAGGACGCTGATGACGGCTTTCATACAAACCAACCTGACGCAGCGCCTGTTCAACCCGCAGGCGACGCTCTGCAGCGGATACGGAAGGCTGGCGCGCAAAACCCAGACCAAAACCGGTATTGGCCTGCACATTCAGCCACGGCAAGAGAATGGCTTCCTGAAACGCCATGGCCAAAGCGGGGTGAACCCCACGCACGGGCTGCCCCAGAAAGGACACCTCTCCCTGGGTGGGTGTTTGGAGGCCTGCCAGTACCCGCAACAAAGAGGATTTACCCACTCCGCTGGGGCCCAGCAGCGCCACGATATCGCCCGCGCGCACGCTCAAGTCCAGGTTCTGCAAGATCGTCTGGCCACCGTAGGCCAGATTGATCCCCCGAGCGGACAAGAGTCCGGCCCCTTCAGAATCGGTAGGCGAGGGGGCGGCGGAACTCATACTGCATCCTGCCCAAGTTCGGCTTTCAGCTGCGCCACCGTGGGTGAAATCAAAGGCACCAGCATGGCTTCGCGATAACGGCGCAGCAGTTGCGGATGCTTGCCCTGCATATAGGTCGCCCCGCCGATCGCGGAGCTTTCCAGGGCCACAGCCTGCGACGCCAAACTACTTAGCTCGATACGGACTTTGAACAAATCAGGCGGCGTGGCCGAGCCGGGCTTACGTACGGCATCAACCAGCACATCCGACAATTCCTGCACACGATCCAGCAGGCGGCGGGCGGGCTGCTCCTGTACCCATTGGCAGCGTGGCGCATCCAGCACTTGCTTCAAGGAACGACGTGCCAAGCCCATGGTCATCCCGCATTGCAGCGCCATGAAACGGGGGCGTACCGAGCGCACAAAGTGGCCTGCATCGGGATGCAGCAAACGCTCTTGTCCCAGACGCACAGCATTGAACTTCAAAGCGGCGGTATTGCTGCCACGCAGTCCGACCAGATCCAGATCTGCGGAACGCTCCAAGCCTGGATCGCCCAGTTCTGCCACCCAAATACCGGCTTGCTCTTCAGGCATGGCGGCCACAATGGCAACCAGGCAGTTGCCGGGACGCAGATTGGTAATCCAGGGCAAGCGGCCCTCAAACTGCCAATGTCCTTGTTCAGGCTGAGCACGCACTTGCAGCTCTTCAATGCCACCCAAAAACTTGATGGCATTGGACAGACCCGTCGCACCGGCAACACTGCCATCCAGCAAACCGGGCAAATAGCGCTCGCGCATGGCGGGGTCCTGAACGTCACGCAGGTATTCAATAAAGGTACGCTGGCTCCACAGGACAAAACCTGCCGTCAGCGAATGTTCGGCCACTTCCACGATGGATTGAACGGCATCACCGAAGTCGGAAAAATCCGCTTTCAGGCCCAGGCTCAACAAACCGTCTTGCGCCAGGCGAGGCAACAAGGCCTGCGCCTGGGATGCATCGCTATCCAGCGACAGGGCATGCTCTTCCAGCCACTGGGCCAAGCCAGGCGACAAAACAGGGCGCTCTGAGGCCAGCACAGGCTGCTCAGCGCGCTTTAAGGCGTTTCCCATGCGTAGGCCTCCAGCTGGCTATTGAGCGGCGTACGAGCCAGATTATTGGCAAAGTTGCAGATCGTCGCCAAGCCAATACCGGTAATCACTTCCAGAGCCTGCTGGTCGCCGTAACCGGCAGCACGGAAATCGGCCAGAGCCTGATCCGACACCTGACCACGGGTATCAATCACGGCGCGACTGAACAGAGCCAGAGCCTGCAGGCGCTCGTCGTTGATCTGGTCAAAGCCACGCGCACGCAAAGCGGCCAGAATTTCCGGGTCCAGCTTGGCTTTATTGGTCGCAATGGCGGTGTGACCGGCCACGCAGAAACGGCAACCGTGAGTGGTACCGGCAACCAGTTGCACGACTTCACGCTCGACCAGCGACAGGCTGGCGGTAGCGTTCAAGGCAGACATATCCTGATAGGCTTGCAGGGCAACGGGCGCATTAGCCAAAATAGCCAGCAAATTGGACAAAAAGCCGCTACCACGCACAGCTTTTTCAAGGGCTGGTTTGACCGCCTCTGGTGCGGAGTCCACAGTATGCAAAGTTAAGCGAGTCATGATGGCGACAATTCCTTAGTTAATCCGAGAAGGTTTCATTGTCGATTGACTGGCGCCTTATCTCCATGTGCGAACATAGCGGTATTCATATTAAAAATATCCACGAAAAGAAATAAGCATATTTTCTGCATGAGCGACTCTGCCTTTCCTGACAGCCATTGCGCTGTCGACTCCAAAGACACAGGACACCCTGTGGAGGAACTGCTCTTGTCCGGGCTGGAGATCTCGGCCAGCCTGTTTCACTTGGGGCAATACTGCAATCAATGGGAAAGCAGCCTGCACGGGCACCAACGCGCAGGCTTTCATGTGGTCTTGCATGGGCCGTGCTGGCTGCATATTCAGCATCAGGAAGCCTTGACCTTGCAGGCGGGTGATGCGGTGTTCTTCTTGCGGGATGTGCCCCATCGCCTAAGCTCATCGCCCACGCCGCCAGACTGGAATACGACCATGCGGCGACAAACCATGCAGAGCCTGGAGCCACAAGTGCCACACAGTACGGGCTTGCTCTGTGGCTTTCTGGATCTGGGCCGTGGTTTGAGCGAATTGCTGCTGGCGACCGTGCCTGATGTTTTGTTGATTGATGGTTCTCAGACAGATGCAGATTCAGGACGCCCTTTGCTGGACTTGATCCAGGCCGAAATGCGACGCCAGCCGCAAGCCAACTCCAGCCTGCTGGAAAAGTTGGTGGAGCTGTTGTTGTTCTATACCTTGCGCCAGCAAATAGGACAGACACCCACCGAAGGTGCCCTGCCCGCCGGCTTGATTCATCTGGCAAGTGACCCTGCCTTTGGTGGCCTGATCGAGCAGCTGCTGCGTGAACCCGCCAAAGCCTGGTCGGTGGACGATATGGCCGCCTACTTGAACATGTCACGCGCTGCCTTTCACCGCCGCTTTACCTTGCTGTGCGGGATGGCGCCAGCCCAAGTACTGTTGCAACTACGTATGCAGCTGGCCAAGCGTCAGCTGGAGCAAGGTCTGACCATGGAGCAGATTGCCGAGCGTATCGGTTATAGCTCTGCGGCCGCATTCAGCGCCGCGTTCAGACGCAGTGTGGGTCTCAGCCCGGCGCAATGGCGCAAGCAAGACGCGCGTAGCTAAGTCGCCAGTACGCGACTTACGGCTGCAACCAGCCTCTGTTTTCAGCCTAATCCTTCATGCAGCTCAATGGCCCGAGCCATAAGGAGTAGCCGTTGTCCTGTGCAAGATGCCATAAAACCCACGGGCCACTCGGAATCAAACGCTAATTCCAACCTTCAGGCTGGCAACAGGCACACCATACGATCACTCTTCTGTTCCAGTGCCCGCCGACAAACAACTGGGCATAAAAAAAACCCCAATCTGTAAACAGATCGGGGTTTTTGACCTACCAGAGCCAGGCCGAAGCCTGGACATCTGAGCAAGCGTTTAGATCACGCGGGCTGCTTCGATCAGACGCACAACAGTCCAGGACTTGCTGCGGCTGATAGGACGGCCTTCGGTAATCTCAACGGTATCGCCTTCGTTGTACTGGTTGGTCTCGTCGTGCGCTTTGTATTTATTGGAGCGGACGATGATCTTGCCATACAAGGGATGTTTAACGCGGCGTTCAACCAGAACGACGACAGTTTTGTCCATCTTGTTGCTGACAACTTGACCGATCAGGGTACGTTGACGTTTTGCGGTAGTTTGAGTTTCGCTCATCTTACTTTCCTGCGGTCTCAGCCATGACGGTACGGACGCGAGCGATGTCGCGACGTACTTTGCCCAATTGGCTGGTGTTGGAAAGCTGTTGAGTAGCACGCTGCATGCGCAGGTTAAATTGTGCTTTCAACAGGCTCTCGAGCTCTTTTTGGAGCTCGGCGGCATCTTTAGTACGGAGTTCGCTGGCTTTCATGACGTCTCCTTAAGCACCGATCTGACGCGTTACGAACGTCGTCGAGATAGGCAGCTTGGCAGCGGCCAGACGGAATGCTTCGCGTGCCAGCTCTTCGCTAACACCTTCCATTTCGTACAGGACCTTGCCTGGTTGAATCTCAGCGACCCAGAACTCTGGATTACCCTTACCGTTACCCATACGAACTTCGGCAGGTTTCTGCGAAATTGGCTTATCGGGGAAGATGCGGATCCAGATGCGGCCACCACGTTTGATGTGACGGTTAATAGCACGACGTGCTGCTTCGATCTGGCGAGCAGTCAGACGGCCACGGTCAGTGGCTTTCAGACCAAATTCGCCAAACGAAACTTGCGCACCGCGAGTAGCCAGACCGGTGTTACGGCCTTTGTGCTCTTTGCGATACTTTCTGCGAGAAGGTTGCAGCATGTTTTATTCTCCTTCGGACGCAGCAGGAGCAGCGTCTTTACGAGGACCGCGGCCACGACCACCTGGACGGCGGTTTTCAGGGCGGTCACCACGTGGACGACGTGGGCGGCGCTCTTCAGGGGCTACGGTGTCAACAGGCATTTCGCCGTTAGGCAGCATGTCGCCCTTGTAGACCCAGACCTTGATACCGATGATCCCGTACGTCGTGTGCGCTTCGGAAGTACCGTAATCGATGTTAGCGCGCAGGGTGTGCAGAGGCACACGGCCTTCGCGGTACCATTCGGTACGAGCGATTTCGATGCCGTTCAAGCGACCCGAGCTCATGATCTTGATGCCTTGGGCACCCAGACGCATGGCGTTTTGCATAGAACGCTTCATCGCACGACGGAACATGATGCGCTTTTCCAATTGCTGAGCAATGGAGTCGGCGATCAGTTGAGCGTCGGTTTCAGGTTTGCGAATTTCTTCGATGTTAACGTGCACTGGCACGCCCAACAGGCGCTGCAGGTCAGCCTTCAGGCTTTCGATATCCTCGCCGCGCTTGCCGATCACTACACCAGGACGAGCCGAGTAAATAGTGATGCGAGCATTCTTGGCAGGACGCTCGATGACCACACGGCCAACGGACGCACTTTTCAGCTTGCGTTTCAGGTATTCGCGCACACGGATGTCGTCAGCCAACATCGTACCGAACTCAGCACCGTCAGCGTACCAACGCGAGCTCCAGTTACGGTTAACAGCCAGGCGGAACCCAATTGGGTGGATTTTCTGTCCCATTGTGACTCCTTAAGCGCCGACTTTGACCACAATGTGGCAAGTCTGCTTCTCAATACGGTTACCGCGGCCTTTGGCTCGTGCAGAAAAACGCTTCAACGACTGAGCCTTGTCCACGTAAATGGAGGTGACTTTCAGTTCGTCGATGTCGGCGCCGTCATTGTGCTCAGCGTTGGCAATAGCCGATTCCAGAGCTTTTTTGATGATGCCAGCGGCTTTCTTGGGAGTGAAAGTCAGCGTATTCAGAGCGTGAGCGACGGACTTGCCGCGGACCATGTCCGCAACCAGACGTGCTTTTTGCGCCGAAATATGGACTCCACGAATAATTGCTGTAGTTTCCATCACTTATCTCCGGGCCTTTTTGTCCGCAGCGTGACCCTTGAAAGTACGGGTCAAGGCGAACTCGCCGAGCTTGTGGCCAACCATGTTCTCGTTGATGTAAACGGGAATGTGTTGACGGCCATTGTGAACGGCAATCGTCAGCCCAATGAACTCGGGCAGGATGGTAGAGCGGCGCGACCAGGTTTTGATTGGTCGCTTGTCGTTACCCACAACGGCTGCGTCAACCTTTTTGATCAGGTGAGCATCAACGAATGGGCCTTTTTTGATCGAACGTGACATAGTGTTCGCCCCTTACTTGCGCTTACGGCGCGAAACAATCATGTTGTCTGTGCGCTTGTTACGACGGGTGCGGTAGCCCTTGGCAGGAGTACCCCATGGGCTGACTGGCTCACGGCCTTCACCCGTACGACCTTCACCACCACCGTGCGGGTGATCGACTGGGTTCATCGCCACACCGCGAACGGTAGGACGAATACCACGCCAGCGAACAGCACCGGCTTTACCGATTTGACGCAGGCTGTGATCGTGGTTGCTGACTTCGCCAATCGTGGCGCGGCAGTCGATGTGAATGCGGCGAACCTCACCGGAACGCAGACGCACTTGAGCGTACGTGCCTTCACGAGCCAGCAACACAGCGGAACCACCAGCGGAACGAGCGATTTGAGCACCCTTACCAGGCAGCATCTCGATGCAGTGAATGGTTTGACCCACAGGAATGTTGCGGATAGGCAAAGTGTTGCCGGAACGGATAGGAGCTTCCGCGCCAGACACAACCGTTGCACCCACTTCCAGACCACGAGGGGCGATGATGTAACGACGCTCGCCGTCTGCGTAGCACACCAATGCGATGTGAGCGCTGCGGTTAGGGTCGTATTCCAGACGTTCTACTTTCGCAGGAATACCGTCCTTGTTGCGACGGAAGTCGACAATACGGTAATGCTGCTTGTGACCGCCGCCACGGTGACGAACCGTGATGTGGCCGTTGTTGTTACGGCCAGCACTGCTGGATTTCTTTTCCAGCAAAGCCGCGTAAGGAGCGCCTTTGTGCAGTTCAGGGTGAACCACTTTGATCATGCCACGGCGACCTGGCGACGTTGGTTTTACTTTTACCAATGCCATATTAGTTCACCTCAGAAAAGTCGAGTTCCTGACCGGGCTTGAGCGAGACATATGCCTTGCGCACACTGCGGCGGCGACCCATGAAACGGCCAAAGCGCTTTTCCTTGCCCTTCTGATTGAGCACCTGCACCGACTCAACTTCTACTTTGAACAGCAGTTCAATAGCAGCTTTGATTTCAGGCTTGGTAGCATCAGGAGCGACGCGGAAAGCGATTTGCTGATTTTTTTCGGCAACGTACGTGGCTTTTTCAGTCACGACAGGAGCCAGAATTACTTGCAATAGACGTTCGGCGTTCATCCCAACATCTCCTCAAACTGAGCGACAGCCGCTTTGGTGACCAACACTTTTTTGTAGTGGATCAGGGACAGCGGGTCGGCGTAGCGTGGTTCAACCACAGCAACGTGAGGCAGGTTACGCGTAGCCAGGTACACGTTCTCGTCCAGCGCGTCGGTGATGATCAGCACGGATTCCAGGCCCAGGTCTTTCAGCTTGTTGGCTGCCAGACGGGTCTTGGGTGCTTCCAGAGTGAAGGAATCAACAACCAACAGACGCTCGTCACGGACCAACTGAGACAGAATCGCGCTGATACCTGCGCGGTACATCTTCTTGTTGACCTTGTGTGCGTAGTTTTCTTCACCGGTGTTGGGGAATGCACGACCGCCTCCACGCCACACGGGCGAGGATGTCATACCAGCACGAGCGCGGCCGGTGCCTTTCTGGCGCCATGGCTTCTTGGTGCTGTGGTTGACTTCGGCACGAGTCAATTGCTTGCTGTTACCGCTGCGAGCATTGGCTTGGTATGCAACAACGATCTGGTGAACCAGTGCTTCGTTGAATTCACGACCGAAAACGGTTTCGTTGGCCTGCAATGTGGATGCAGCTTGGCCTTGTTCGTTCAGGAGCTTCAGTTCCATGGATTAGGCTCCTTTCACAGCAGGGCGCACAACGATATTGGCATTCTTGTGACCTGGGACAGCGCCCCGGACCAGCAACAAGCCACGCTCGGCGTCGACGCGGATCACGTCAAGATTCTGAACCGTACGGGTAACGTCACCCATATGGCCCGACATTTTTTTACCTTTGAACACACGGCCTGGATCCTGGGCTTGACCAATGGAACCGGGTACGCGGTGCGAGCGCGAGTTACCGTGGCTGTTACGCTGGCCGCCAAAATTGTGGCGTTTGATGGTACCGGCAAAGCCTTTACCAATCGTGGTGCCCGTAACGTCAACCTTCTGACCCGCTTCGAAAATGCTTTCCACAGCAACTACGGAACCGGCGGAAAGCTCGGCGATAGCAGCGGGGTCGAGGCGGAATTCTTTCAGGATGCTGCCAGCTTCAACGCCAGCTTTTGCATAGTGCCCTGCCTGGGGCTTGGTAACGCGTGTTGCACGACGGGTGCCAAAGGCAACCTGTACAGCAGCGTAACCGTCAACTGCGGGCGTCTTGACCTGGGTGATGCGGTTGTTGGACACGTCCAGCACGGTCACAGGGATGGACTCGCCTTCCTCTGTAAACACACGGGTCATGCCAACTTTACGCCCAACAAGGCCCAGCCGCCACGCGGCAGGCGTAGGTGTCGAGTTCGACATCGTTTTCTCCATTCCTGACTACGATTGGTCAGGGCTAACTGAGAGTACACGCAATAATTTGCGCGACGACCATAGCCAAAACTTTTTGGCTAAGCTAGTAAATATAGCACGCAGCTGTAAAGCCAAGCAAGATTTACTGCAAAAATCCGCCCTAAACTGCTTGATTGACAACAGTTTTTTTGAATTCGGGGTGCTTGGCTACACAGTCTGAATCAGAAAAATTGATCTGCCGCGCATTTTCTATTGATGCGCCTTATTGACAAAACGAGCCACGTATTCGTTCACCGGTTCATCACGAATTTGAGCCGGAGTACCGCTTTGTTCCACCCTGCCCTCACGTAGCACCACAATATGCTGGCCCAACCGTAATGCCTCATCAATATCGTGAGTAATAAAGATGATGGTTTTGTTCAGGCTGTTTTGCAGGCGTAAAAGCTCATCCTGCATCTCGTAGCGAATCAAGGGATCCAGGGCCGAGAAGGCTTCGTCCATCAAAAGAATGTCTGCATCAACGGCCAAGGCTCGGGCAAGTCCTACTCGTTGCTGCATCCCGCCTGACAATTCGTCCGGATAGTTATCGGCATAATCATGCAGACCCACGCGCTCCAGCCATTGCCGAGCCTGCTCTCTGGCCTGTGAACGCTTGTCTCCTCGGACCTCCAGACCGAAGGCGACATTCTCCAACACCGTCAAATGGGGCAGCAAGCCAAAGGCCTGAAAGACCATGCTGATCCCATAGCGGCGAAATTGTCGCAAGCTGGCCATGTCCAGCTGCAATATGTCCTGTCCATCCACCAACACCTGCCCGGCACTGGGGTCGATCAAACGGTTGATGTGGCGCACCAGCGTGGATTTGCCTGAACCGGATAAACCCATGACGCAGGATATCTGCTGCGCGGGAAAGCAGGCATCGACCCCTGCCAGGCCTACGATGCAATCTGTCTGCTTTTGCACGGCCTGCTTGTCGGCCCCCTGCTTTAACAGCTCTACGGCTTCGGTCGCCCGGCTCCCAAAGACCTTATAAACGTCTCGCAGTTCTATCTTGCAGCCCTGCTCACCCGAGGGGGTAGGAATGGTATTCATGCTTGCCTCCTGACCTTGCGACGGTGACGCTGAGAACGACCAAAGGATTGAGAGATTCGGTCAATAACAATGGCCAGGATCACAATCGCCACCCCCGCCTGCAAACCACGTCCTATATCCAGTGTCTGAATACCAGCCAGCACGTCTTCACCCAAACCCTGAGCCCCAATCATGGAAGCGACCACCACCATGGACAAGGCCATCATGGTGGTTTGATTAATACCGGCCATGATGCTGGGCCGCGCCAGGGGCAAGGTGACCTTGGTCAGCATTTGCCAGCGTGTAACCCCGTACGCCTGGGCTGCTTCCATCACATGTTTGTCCACCTGTCGCAAGCCCAGGCTGGTCAGGCGAATCAAGGGAGGGACGGCATAGACAACAGTGGCCAAAACGGCGGGAACCTTACCCAGACCGAACAGCATCAGTACCGGGATCAGATACACAAAACTGGGCATGGTTTGCATCACATCCAGTACGGGCGTCAGCACTTTTCTAAGCAGACGGCTACGAGCACTAAGAATGCCAACCGGGACGCCAATCAGCACAGAAAAGACTGTGGCCACCAGCACCAAGGTGAAGGTTTGCATCAGCTTGTCCCACAGACCCATGGCGCCTATCAAGTACAGGCCCGCTACATAGAGCAGAACAGGCAAAAAGCGCCGTTGTCCCCACCAGGCCAGCAAACCGGTCAACGCCAGAATCGCCCAGGCAGGCACCTGCTGCAACACACGCTCTACCGGCAAGATGGCATGCGTCAGAATCCAGGCACTGATCTGACGAAATCCTGTTCCCCAATCCTGTACGGCAACCAGCAACTGACGGTTCACCCAATCAGCAGCCGACCACTCCGGGAAGAAACGGGACTGCGCTGCGGCTACCGGCTGTATTGCCTGAGATTGCAAAGCAGCCTGCAAGCGATCTGCCTGGGCTATTGGCATCCACTGACGCCATTGCTCTGCATTCTCTTTCAGGAACTTCTGTACCTGCGTGCTGGCGTCCTGCCCACCCTCTGTCATGCCCAGAATAATCTTGTTCATCTGTTCGGGCTCTAGCTGGATCTTTTCAAACAAAGTGACCAGCTCGGGGTGGGACTCTACGAAAGGAGTAGAAGCCGCTACGCCTATATGCGCCAGGATAAAGTCCGTAGGGCAGATCTTGCCCTTGCCCGACACAGCGGCTTCCCAACAGCTTTCATTGAAAGGCGCGCTAGCTAACTTCTTGAAGGAATATTTGGCCATCAGACCCGCAGGCTGCCAGTAATAGAACAGGATGGGTTCACGCCTGTCATAGGCGGCGCTGATCGCCGCATCCAGAGCCGCACCCGTACCGGGCCGAAAGTTTTGATAGTGCTCGCCCAAACCATAGAGATTGAACAGGCGACTATTGAAGGTTTCACATACCCAGCCGGAGGGGCAGTTATAGAAGCGGCCTTTATTGGGCTGTTCCGGGTCACTAAAAACAGTGGCATAGCGCCCTAAATCCTCAACTTTCTGTAGATCGGGTGCAGTTGGCTTGATTCCCTTGTCCGGGTTGCCATCGATGACATAGTCCGGCACATACCAGCCCTGTTCTGCCCCACCCTTCAGGGTATTACCAAGTACCTGCACCTGGCCGGCTTCAATGGCTTTTTCAATGATCTCGGTACGTCCCGACCAGATCTCGCCAATTACTTGAATATCATTTTGCGCCAGCGCACTTTCCAAAGCCGCCGAGGAGCCTGGAACCCGTTCGGTCTTGCAACCGTAGGCCTTCTCCAGAATCTGCTGATACAGCTCGGTGCTAAATGCTGCGCTCTCCCAGCTCAGGTCCGCCAGCCGTATGGGTTTGTCGTCCGCACACGCTTGCGCTGATGCGCTGCTTCCCCACAGACATAGCCAGAGCGCCAGGAAATACCACAGGACCAGGAACGGCTTTCTTCTCCGATTTATCATTCTTGTCCTCCTTCAACCCTGCCCATCGTCGCATTTGTAGCCCTGGCAAAGTGTGTCCGGTCGTAAAAAGTAGACCAAAACCCGCTTTTTCCCAATAACAACACCATGATGAACTAGCCATGAACCACCTGAGAGCAAAGCTCTTGTTCTGTTCAGGATAAACGGACAGTCGCCATTGCTCCTGCAGCGCCAGAAGGAAACGTGCAGACGAAAAAAAACGCCATGCGGTCGCATGGCGTTTCTTTCGATGTAACTCGAACAGCTAGGCAGAATTACTGCAGAGCGATTTCGACGTCAACACCGGCTGGCAAATCCAGACGCATCAGAGCGTCGACGGTCTTGTCGGTAGGATCGACAATGTCCATCAAGCGCTGGTGGGTACGCATTTCAAACTGATCGCGCGATGTCTTGTTGACGTGCGGCGAACGCAGAATGTCGTAGCGACGGATACGTGTTGGCAGTGGTACTGGACCACGAACAACAGCGCCGGTGCGCTTGGCGGTTTCTACGATCTCAGCAGCAGACTGATCGATCAACTTGTAATCGTAAGCCTTCAGACGGATGCGGATTTTCTGGTTTTTCATGGGTAATCCTAAAGAACGATATAAGTGGGGCCTTTTTGACCGGGTTTATCGATTACTCGAAGAAACGCTGACTAAAAAGCACCCCTTTTGGGGGTAGCAAAGACGCGGCGGGAAGGTTTGCACCTTCACACCGCGATCAAGGCTTA
>NZ_JBAGRS010000011.1:0-28480 GCF_037150615.1 Alcaligenes sp. PF14
ACAGGTATCCCAGCAAGGGATGCAGAGATTGAAGCGCTGCGTAAGGAAATTGAAACCCTGCGGGCGCAGCAACCTGTAAGCGGTGCTGATGGGTTGCCCCAAGGCTGGAGAATGGTTCCTGAGAAGATCCCAATGAAGGGTTTGGATGACGCTATCGCCTGGATGCGGCCTGCAATGAACCAAGCGGGCCGTGATCTGGCGTACTGCTTGACCGGTGCATGGAGCATCTTGCTTGATTCAGTTAACCCCCCAGACCATTTACCTGACGCCACGAAAATTGTTCCAGGCGATCAATTTCGTGACGCCGCGCAAATGATCGAACCGTCCGGTAATGCCAGCCGCAATGCTGTTTTGGAGGAAGCTGCGCAAGAGCTGATGCGCCGCCGAGCCTTGCTTTCAGGACAGAACGTGGCCCTCAACATACAGGATGGCTTAGCGATGTACGACATCTGCATCGATGCTATCCGTAACCTGATGACTGGCGATGCCCAACCATCCAGGAATGCCGGAGAGTTGGCTGACTACCCAACTCGCGGGATGAACCTTGGTCAGCGCATCGCACACGTTGGTGGTCGCGAAAACGCACAAGGCTATGTTGAATTCGGCTCTCCAATGGCAGTCCATGCACTGATCCAGCATGTATTACGCGATTTTCACCGGCAAGGCCGGGTAAACCTCACCCCCGCAAAGCAGACCACCGACCCACTACAGGGCGCAGCAGACTGGCTTGTGAGGGATTGCGGTGTCTCTGATCCAACTGGACTGGCAAACCGATTGGGCATTGGATATAACCGTGCCAGCCGTCTGGTGGACGCAGCCCGTAAGGAGCCAGGACAATGAAAGAAATGATCTCCTGGTGGAACGTCGCTCTTGTTCTGGTGGGTATCGTAGTTGCGGCCGCAGGTAGTTGGGCTCCAGCTATTGGCATTTGGGTGCTAGTTATCGTTGACCGACTTGATGAAATCGCCAGCGCAATCAGCACTGCTCGCAAGGAGACCACCCATGGATGACCTCACCCACCGCTTGCGCTGCAAGTATCCATTAGGGCCGATCCAGGCAAACGGGGAGCCGGAGCTTGGATGGCGGGACTTTAGTGGCCCTGCCGAGGGAGTGGTCCTGCCTACGGCAATCATGCTCGAAGCAGCCAACCGGATCGACCAACACCAAAGAACCCTGGCCAACATCGAGGCCTTCGTCGCCTGCGATGCGTCCGCTATCTCGTATCTGAGCCTGGGTGAGTACCGGACAGCCCTGCTCAAGATGCTGCGCCAGGCGCCAGCTGGAAAGGATGCTAGGGCATGAGCATTGCCCCCGAGGCCGCTGAGGCCGGACGCAAAACACTCTGGGAGCTGTTCCTCAAGTGGGTGGACAGCCTGCCCCTTTAATTCTTTGATCAGGAAAAAACACATGAACTACAGCTGTGAAAAACACAGTGAAGCCCAAGTACATCGCGGCAGCACCTGCGTAGCTTGCGAAATCGACAGCCTGCAAAAGCAGATCACGGCAGCCCAGCTACTCAGTACCGCAATGTGGAACTGGATGAACAACCCAGAGAACACCACAGTAGGTAACACAGAGCTGGATACAGAGCAGTTCCGCCAGCGGTTCCTACGGGAGTTTCGACAGGCCCGTTAATGCAAGATCGAATTTTGGAAGTCCTGGCCAGAACGGCCAAAGATTGGAATCTACCCGCCCCCAAGGCGGGTTTTTTGATGGAGTACGACTATGATTGCCATTCACCCCGACCAGTTGGAGGCTATGCTCACCCGAGCAGCGCACCAGGGCGCTCAGCTCGCAATTGAAGACATGGTCTGCTATCACTACAAAGAGGTTTGCAAGCGACTGAACATCAGCTATAACACGCTGCAAAAGCGCATTCAAGAAGGGAAAATCACGCCCGTCGATGGGCGCGTCACGGGCGCCGAGTTACGCCGCTACCTACGGTTAAAGTAGTATGCGCACAACAGATGGGGAGAGTTGGGCGCCCTCCCCAATCACTCCCCACCGAAACACCAACTCATTGATTTTTATAATAATTTGGTGCCTTTCATCGGCACCAGCTAATCTAAAACCATTGAAATAAAATAATCAATAACTCAGTTAAATCAATGGTTTAACATCAGAAGCAATTAATCGCCTGCTTTCAACTATTCCACATAGACGGCCCCAAAAAAGCCCCACGGCTAGCCTCATGCAAATGGGCATATGGCAAGCAATGCCAAACATGCAGCGGCCATAGCAAGCCAGCCCAGAAACCGTTAGGTTTCTCCGCTCACCAACACATCATTGCCGAGCTGAGAACCAAAAAAATAAACCCCCAGGCTCGAAAGCCGGGGGGATCAGTACTCCAAGGCCACGTCGGTAGCTTTTTTATAACCTCACGGCCCGACCACTTGGCTGACATGCTCCGGAATATTCCAGGCCCCCCCAGCGCGAATCAGAGCACAGCGCCCGGTGTCGCCGCGTTCACTTTCAACAAAGTCGGTTCCATCCCAGACCGATGCCTCGTAACTCCAGCAATCGCCCAAGCCCCGCCCCTTCATGCTGGACGAGATCATTCCATTATCGTAATCAGTAGCGCTGGTACTCACTAACACCGGAGCAGACTGCATATTGTTATTGATCACAAAATAGGCTGCCCCACCGTTGTAAGCGGCTAACCAGCAAGGCGCGCCAACCAGGGAGAACTGCTGATTCAATCGTGCGATTTCCCATGGCTCGGACAGCATGTCAGCACTACAGGATTGCTCTTCATCAGCGGCAAGTACCTTCAACAGCACAGGCCGAATCAAGGCATCCTCTTGCGCTGTCATGGGGCGCAAGCTTTTATCCACTACCGGGGCACGGTTGATAACTGGCGCAGCAATAGGTGCCTTGACCGTAGACTCGCTGCCCTTCCCTTTACGCAGAATAGCCCCTGGCGTATTGACACGTCCTTGAACGTCATCCATTTTCAACAAGACGGCACTTGAACCTGCCCCCGAGAATGCATAAGTGCTGCCATTCCCACGAAAGGAAATTACGGCGTCTTTTTTCAAGGCTGCCAAAAACTGGGCTAACTGCGCCTCACTCATTTGCCAAGACTCGTCACCCGCAACACTCAGTGAACCGGCTTTACGGCCCGCAATAACAAGTTCTGGCACTGAGCCTTTTGGCCACTCGGGATCGTCGTAATGTGCAAGCATGACTCTATTTGCCACCGGCTCTCCACTGCCCGCTTTACGCGTCAATAACACCGTTGAGCCCAGCTCTTCACCTTCAGCCGCATAACCGGCGGCGCGGCAGGTTAGCGTGTTATCGCAACGTAGATCCCAGTCTTTATGAGAAAACGCCACTGACGCAGCATTAGCCGCTGCACCTCCCATACAAAGTACTAGCGATATGGCGGCTGTTCGTACTGAAAAAAACGCACTGTGATCTTGTTTTTGCCCGCTCATTTTCTCTCCTCCCTAAGGTGTTATCTGGATACACAGCACATATTACGTCGCGGCAAGGCTAAATGCGTTTTCCCAAGTCCATGTCAGAAAACCACATTAAACGTCTGACCGCCTGTGTTCGTGACATTATTCTGTTCAATCGTCCCCTTGCAAGGCTTGTCGCTATCTGGCTAAGCCACAGGCACCTGGCTCGCCCTGTTTCCGTTTGTGCTCGTGTCAATCCTCTGTATAGAATGCAGAAAAAAACCATGCCATGTTTATCAAACGATAGATAATCAAACCTCATCCACGTCGAGTAAATTCTGATGCGCAAATATCTGAACCCTATTGCAGTTGGCTTGCTCAGTTTCCTCGCCGTTGCCAGCCACGCGGCTTCTCCGGATTTTTCCGTCACGACTGAAGACCTTAAAAAGCTGCGCTCGACCTCCGTCATGCCACGCGAAGCGAGTCCCTCGGCAGCCACACCTAAAGATCCGGCCAAGGACTCGGAGTTCAGCAGAAACTTCCAGAAGGCGATGAACAATGAGGAAAAGGCTCGCCAAGCGGCACGAGAACAGCAACTTGAGCGCAACCGCCTGCCCCAGCTTGAGCAGAACAGAAACCCGGCCAATCGCTTCGGCCCGCCCAACAACAAGAAAGAGAATATGGGGATTTATTTTGATGCCGACGGCACCGCAGCTACCTCTTGCCGAGAGGACGAGCAAGGAAAGACTCGCTGCAAGGTACGTGAGCTCAGGTAGTAACCAGCCCGGGGCTTACAGCCTGCGCGCTGTTTCCAGGGACGAGCCTTAACGGGGTGAAGGCACTCATAGACCGTCCAACAAATTGGCACCTGGCTTGTATCCAGAGCTACGTCTGGATCAACCGATACCTCAACTTGAGGAGCGGCTCGCCCTTTGGTGGCATGAAGGAAAGCGGCATAGGACGCGAGCACTGCCGTGAAACCTTGAACATATACTCGGAACTGAAAGCCATCACGGTGCAAAACAGCTTACCGCAACCTGGGTTTGCTGTTTGAGCCAGGCAAGCATCAACGGCGGAGCTGAAAAGGGATAAAAAAACCAGCCTCAGCTTTGCCGCCTGGAGAAACGACGCGGGGAAGCCCGCGTCCACTCTTTGAAGGCGCGCGAAAAAGTCACGGTATCCGAATAACCAAGCTGCTCGGCAACGACGGACAAAGGCTGGTCAGCAGACTGCAACATGGCTTGTGCTCGCTCCTGGCGAACGGTCTGCGATGCGCTATGAAAAGATGCCCCCTCTTCCATCAAGCGTCGACGCAAAGATCGAGCCGACATCCCCAGAACCAAAGTAATGGAATCTCAACCTACCGGCGCACGCCCTAAACGCCGGGCAATCGCTTCCTCTACTTGCTCTGTCACAGCTTTCGCCACCGTAATCTCTGGCCCCATCAGGTCCGGCAAATGACATTCCAGCACAGACTTGAGCCGGGTATCCTGACTGCGCGGCCAAATGGCCCGATTCTGAATCCAGTGACTAAGCGTCGTGGTCTCAGCCTGAGCCATTACATGCAGGGATGCTCTGGTTTGCCAATGGCCTTGAAACATGCCAAACGAATCCAGCGTAGCCCGCGGGCTCCCCGATACGCAAGGCACAGACCACTGGACCAGATACTTCCCCACGTATAACGGGCATTTCACGCGATACCCCGTCAAAACGGGGGCTGATCAAATCTCATCCCGCCTCATCAATCATATCGCCGCCAGCCAATCCACTGCCCCCTCACCCAGGCTGGAGCGAACCAGCCCGACCACCCGCGATCACTTCTTCATATACCGCGGCATCAATCAGCAAGCGGGAGCCCACTGTACATATTTGACCAGAATTGAAGAAAACAGCAGCGGCCGCACCAGGCACTGCTCGGCTCACATCAGCATCAGCCCAAATAACAGTGGAAGACTTGCCACCCAACTCCAGAGGGACAGGTTTCATGGTCGGAGCCGCTGCCGCCCAAACGGAAAACAGCTGTCTTGGCAAAAGAATGACAAGGGCCCACATAGTAAGCGCCACCTCGGTCAAACACCCTGCCCATACCTCTGCCTGGATTAGCGGCAGCGTCATACCACCAGCCCTCCTGGGCAAGCGTCATACTTTGCCGACCGAAGGAAATATCAATGCCATCCTGGCCCAAGCAGGGAAGCAAGTCCTCCGAGCACTACCCCAAATACGCATCCTCAAAACTGGCACGCCTTTCTTTCCCTATGGAATAACCGCCAGGGTCACCGTCGCCCTAAGTGCCAGAGCTGACCAAGCCCAGGCTACCGAAAACAGAGCCAGCGCCAATACGGTCCGGGCGATCTATAAAGTTATGCTTGCTGCTCAAAATACCAAAGACACGGCCAGATCAGCATTGAGCTCAGTACCCTCTTCACAATAGAGCTCGTTAGGCTTGAGACTCAGGAATAGAGGTGCATAAGATGCCCGCGGCGAGCAAGGACGCGCGAATGGTTAAGTGCATGGAGCAACTCCTTTCTTTTTTATAGTAACTACAGCCTGAAAACATCCTGTGTGATGCCGATGAGCGCAGAAAGAACATCTAGAATTGAGTCCGCTACTCAAAATGGGCTGCTCGCACAAAAACGCATAGCTGCTAGTACATATTCGATGTATTTGCCTGCTGATTTTTTCACGACAATACGCCAAATAGCGAGCAACACAGCAACATCTTGGTGGAGAAAAAAATGCGAACTCAGGTAGCTATTATCGGAGCAGGCCCGTCCGGTTTGCTGCTGGGACAAATCTTGTCCCGAAACGGTATCGACAACGTCATTCTTGAACGTCAAACGGGAAACTATGTTCTGGGCCGCATTCGGGCCGGTGTGCTGGAAAGCGTAACCGTCGATGCCCTGGAACAGGCTGGTGTCACCGATAATCTGAAAAAAAATGGCCTGGTGCACAATGGCTGCGAACTGGTGTTCGACAACACCTCGTTCCGAGTCGATTTTGAAAAACTGGTCAATCGCCATGTCGTGGTCTATGGCCAGACCGAAGTCACCCGCGACTTGATGCAAGCGCGTGAAAAGATCGGTGCAACAACTGTCTATGAAGCCCAAGATGTGGCCTTGCATGAAGTGGAAAGCAGCCACCCCTATGTCACCTATAAGCACGAAGGAAAGGCGCACCGTCTGGACTGCGACTTCATCGTGGGCTGTGACGGCTTTCATGGCATATCACGCCCCACCATTCCGGCCGATATCCTGAAAACCTACGAATGTGTGTATCCCTTTGGTTGGTTGGGCCTGATGGCAGACACCCCCCCGGTCTCCGACGAACTGATCTATGTCAAGCATGAGCGCGGCTTTGTGCTTTGCAGCCAGCGTTCCAAAACACGCAGCCGCTACTATCTTCAAGTGCCCTTGAGTGACAAGGTAGAAGACTGGTCCGATGAGCGATTCTGGGACGAACTACGCACCCGCCTGGGGCCAACACGTTCTGCCAACCTGGTCACTGGCCCCAGCATTGAAAAAAGCATTGCTCCGTTGCGTAGCTTCGTGACCGAACCCATGCGCCATCACAACCTGTTCCTGGCAGGTGATGCAGCCCATATTGTGCCTCCCACTGGGGCCAAGGGCCTGAATCTGGCCGCCAGTGATGTCTTGTATCTCTCGGAGGCGCTGCTGGACTTCTACCAGAACCAGTGCCGCGAAAAAATAGAGAACTACTCAGATCGTTGTCTGAAACGTATCTGGGGAGCGGAACGTTTCTCCTGGTACATGACCCGGATGATGCACACTTTCCCGGACATGAATCATTGGGATCACAAGCTTCAGGCAGCCGAATTTAATCAACTGATGAACTCCGAGCACGGCGCCCGCCTGCTTGCCGAGAACTATGTTGGCCTTCCCTACTAACAAAAAACATCAAAATCAATCGTAACCAGGAGACGGATATGGCTTACCACAGGCCAGCAATACAAGGCTTCACTTGCCACGCTCTCAGAACAGCTCGCTTGCTGACATTGGCGGGGCTGGGGAGCTTGTGTTTTTCGACAAGCGCTGCCGCCGAACAAGCAAAGACACTGGGGCAGAAAACCTACGAAAAAACCTGTATTTACTGTCACGAAGCAGGAATTGGCCCGGAACTGAAAGGCCGGCAGCTTCCGCCCGAGTTCTTTGCCATTATTGTGCGCAGCGGCCTAAGAGCCATGCCTGCCTTTCCGCAGACCCATATCAACGATGCCACCCTCAAGGAGCTAGGTCAGTATCTGTCCACCTCCCCGGCCCGGGTGCCCGCCAGCGCTACCAGCAAATAAGGAGCCTGGCATGAACAGTCAACGTCGTCAGGTTCTCAAAGGCATGGTACTGACAGGATCGGCCCTGGGCAGCCTGGGTTCGTCCGCCACTGCCTGGGCAAACCGTGTACAGCAAGCGCCGCCCCTGCATGTCATTCTTACGCCGGGCCAATGCGCGTCGGCCTTTCTCAGTGGCGTACAGGCGTACCAGCCCGCGTCAGCCCCCCAGGTGCTGTACACCAGCACCGACTTGTCCTTTCTGCGCCAATGGCAAACCCTGCTAGAGCAGACAGGGCCTAAAAAAATCCTGGGGCTGGTCGATGATGCCAGCGCCACCATTGTGATCGATCTGCTGCGCAACGCTCAGGGCCGTCTGCATTGGCAGGCCCACCACGCACAGCTCAGCACCCGGGACAGCCAAGGTCTGGGCGCTGCCTTGGCCGGGGCCGCACCCATACAATCTGCCATTCAAAACACACACTACGTAAACGGCCATCACGTGTCGTTCATGCTCGAAATTTAAGGAGGGGGTCGTGCAAAACAACAAACAAATGGTGCTACCCAAAGGGGTAGATCAGTCCCAGTTTCAACAGGCGCTGACCCAGTTCCAGACCTTGTTGGGCAAGGAAAATGTCCTGCTGGAATCGGCACAGATTCAGCCCTACACCAAAATCATGATGTCGGTCTCCGAAGAGGCGCATACGCCCTCGGCGGTGCTGTCGGCCACTACCGTGGAACAGGTACAGCAGATCGTCAAGATCTGCAACGAATACAAGATCCCTATCTGGACCATTTCCACTGGGCGCAACTTCGGTTATGGCTCGGCCGCGCCCGGACAACGGGGCCAGGTGGTGCTGGATCTGAAAAAAATGAACAAGATCCTCCATGTGGACCCTGATCTGTGCACCGCTTTGGTCGAACCCGGGGTGACGTATCAGCAGCTCTACGACTATCTGGAGGACAACAACATTCCTCTCATGCTGTCCTTTTCTGCGCCCTCGGCCATTGCCGGCCCTTTGGGCAATACGATGGATCGTGGCGTGGGCTATACCCCGTACGGCGAACACTTCATGATGCAATGCGGCATGGAGCTGGTGCTGGCCGACGGCCAGGTATTGCGTACCGGAATGGGCAGTGTTCCAGGTGACAAGGCCTGGCAGGTTTTCAAATGGGGATATGGCCCAACGCTGGACGGAATGTTTACCCAGGCTAATTACGGCATTTGCACCAAAATGGGGTTTTGGCTCATGCCCAAACCCCCGGTCTACAAACCCTTTGAAATCAAATTCGAGGAAGAAGCCGATATTGCCGATATCGTGGAGATGATTCGCCCCTTGCGCATTGCCCAGGTTATCCCCAACTCGGTGGTTATTGCCAATATTCTGTGGGAAGCTGCTACCTGCAACACCCGACGCAGCGACTACCTGAGCGAACCGGGCGCCACTCCGGACAGCGTGTTGAAGCAAATTCAGAAAGACAAGAACCTGGGAGCCTGGAACGTCTACGCCGCCCTGTACGGTACACAAGAACAAGTAGATGTGAACTGGAAAATTGTCCAGGAAGCAGTCAAGAAAATGGGTAAAGGCACGCTGGTAACCCAGGAAGAGGCCGGCGACACACAACCGTTCAAATACCGCGCCGAACTGATGTCGGGCGTGCCCAATTTACAGGAATTTGGCCTGTACAACTGGCGTGGAGGTGGTGGCTCCATGTGGTTCGCTCCCGTCAGCCAGGCCCGTGGCAGCGAGTGCGACAAGCAAAAAACACTGGCCAAGGCCATTTTGAACAAGCACGGGCTCGATTACGTCGGTGAATTCATTGTTGGCTGGCGAGACATGCACCATGTCATCGATGTGCTTTACGATCGCAGCAATCCACAAGAGACAGCACGAGCCGATGCCTGCTTTAATGAACTGCTCGATGAGTTCGAGAAAGAAGGGTATGCCGTGTATCGGGTCAATACACGCTTTCAGGAGCGGGTCGCCCAATCATACGGAACGGTGAAACGCCAGGTCGAACACGCGATCAAGCGCGCCCTGGACCCGAACAATATCCTGGCACCGGGCAAATCCGGCATTGACCTGAACAACCCGTTTTAACTTTGCCTATCTATCCGCAGTATTGCAGGAGACATAATGAACACCAGTCAACTATTGATCAATGGCCAGCTTCGTGACGCCAGTGGTCAACGGACATTTACGCGCCAGAACCCCGTTACAGGCCAAGCCGCGACCATCGCGGCAGCCGCCCAAGCTGAGGATGTGCAAGCCGCCCTGCAGGCCGCCGAACAAGCCTTTGTACACTGGTCAGCCCTGGGCCCCACCGAGCGCCGGCTGCGCCTGCTCAAAGCCGCTGACCTCATGGACGAGCGCGCGGCCGAATTTATCGCAACAGTACGTCAGGAAACGGGTTCGACGGACTCCTGGTATGGTTTCAACGTGCATTTATCGGCCAACATCTTGCGCGAGGCCGCTGCCATGACCACGCAGATTGATGGCTCCATCATCCCCTCGGATCTGCCCGGCAGCCTGTCCATGGCCTATCGCGTCCCCTGCGGCGTGGTCGTGAGCATCGCCCCCTGGAATGCACCCGTGATTCTGGCCACTCGTGCTATGGCCATGCCCCTGGCCTGCGGCAACACCGTCATTCTGAAAGCCTCCGAACAGTGTCCGGCCACCCATGTTCTGCTGGGACAAGTGCTCAATGACGCAGGCGTCGGAGCCGGCGTGATCAACGTCATTACCAACGCCCCTGAAGATGCGCCTGCCGTAGTCGAGCAGCTCATTGCACACCCGGCGGTCAAGCGCATCAATTTCACCGGCTCCACCAAAGTTGGCAAGATCATCGCCGCAACTGCCGCCAAATACCTCAAACCCGTCCTGCTCGAACTGGGTGGCAAGGCACCGGTTATTGTGTGCGAGGACGCCGATCTGGAACAGGCCGTCGCCGGTGTTGCCTTTGGCGCTTACTTCAATCAAGGTCAGATATGCATGTCAACCGAACGCTTGATTGTGCATGAATCGATTGCCCCGTCATTTCTGGAAAAACTGGTCGCCAAAATCAAGACCATTCCGGTTGGCTCACCCGATCAGGCAGACACGCGCTTTGCCTATCTGGAAAGTGTCCAGTCTGCCCAGCGCATCCAGGCTCTGGTGGAGGACGCCGTTGCCAAAGGTGCTTCCTTGCCGCTGCCCCTGAACATCGAGGGCGCCCTGATGCATCCGCTGATCGTCAATGACGTCACCCCCGACATGCAGCTCTATGCCACGGAGTCCTTTGGCCCCGTCGTCACCATGACCCGCTACCGTGAGGACAGCGAGGCAATCCGCTTGGCCAACGATAGCGAATATGGCTTGGCGGCAGCAGTATTCACGCAGGATGTAAACCGTGGTCTGCGCATTGCCAAACAGATCCAGAGCGGCATCTGCCACATCAATGGACCTACCGTCCATGATGAAGCCCAAGCCCCATTTGGCGGCATGAAAGCCAGCGGTTATGGCCGCTTTGGCAGCAAGTCCGCCATCAATGAGTTCACCGAACTGCGCTGGATTACCGTCCAGACTACCCCCCGCCAGTATCCTTTATAAATCTGGCCTGCAGGCCCGGGCGCAGGATCGGTCCCGGGCCGACCCTGCGCCCTGTTGTCATGCCTCACCCTGCCTCTGTACCGCTTGCCCCTTTTCAAAAAAAAATGTTGCCCGCACTGTTGGCGTTGGCAATCTTCATGCAAATGCTGGACGTCACCGTGCTCAACACGGCGCTGCCCAGCATGGCCCGCGACCTGAACACCTCAGCCCTGCACATGCAGTCGGTCATCGTCAGCTACGTCCTGACTGTGGCAGTATGCATCCCCGTCAGCGCGCACCTGAGCGACCGTTTTGGCACACGACGAATCTTCATGGCCGCCATGTTTCTGTTTGGTCTGGGATCGCTGTTGTGTGCCCTGTCCTCGCAATTGTCCATGTTGCTGGTCTCCCGTGTGATTCAGGGCATGGGCGGAGCCTTGCTGACCCCAGTGGCACGGCTGGTATTGATGAAATCATTTCGCAATGCCGAGTTATTGCGTGTACTGAACTATGCCGTCATGCCCGCTCTGCTGGGGCCCATACTGGGGCCGCTGGTAGGCGGCTATTTGGTGCAATATGCCAGTTGGCACTGGATTTTCCTGATCAATCTGCCCTTTACCCTGCTGTCCCTGTTTTTTGC
The DNA here is from genome assembly GCF_037150615.1 of Alcaligenes sp. PF14. Taxonomy (NCBI): domain Bacteria; kingdom Pseudomonadati; phylum Pseudomonadota; class Betaproteobacteria; order Burkholderiales; family Alcaligenaceae; genus Alcaligenes; species Alcaligenes sp. PF14. The sequence continues at coordinate 11,893 of NZ_JBAGRS010000011.1, forward strand.
CAGCAAGTGGATGCCTAACTACACCGAAACGCCGGGAAAACTGGATCTGCACGGCTTTCTGCTGTTCACTGGCAGCGCCTGCCTGCTAACGCTGGGCTTTGAACTGTCTGGCAGCCTCGCCAGCCCCGCTTTGTCAGGGATGTTAATACTGGCCGGTTTTCTTCTTCTGCTAGGTTACAAGCGTCATGGCACGCACAAGCAAAACGCCTTGTATCCAGGCCATCTGCTGTCTGTACGTACCTATCGGATTGGTTTGAGCAGCAATCTGCTTAGCCGGATCGGCATGGCCGCATTGCCCTTTTTGCTGCCCATGCTGTTTCAGATCAGCTTTGCCTACAGCCCCGTGCAATCCGCTTTCTTACTGTTGCCCATGGCCATTTCCGCCATGGCAGCCAAACCCTTTTTGCACCCATTGCTGAACCGATTTGGCTATCGGTCCATTTTGCTAAGCAATACCATCCTGATCGGCCTGCTGATTACAGCGCTGGCTTTTATTGACGCGCAGACCAGTACCTTGTGGATCAGTCTGCACTTACTGCTTTTGGGAGCCGCCAATTCGATTCAGTTCAGCGCCGTCAACACCCTGACCATGGCCAGATTGCGTCCCTATCAAAAAAGCAGTGGCAATAGCCTGATGGCGGTAAACCAGCAACTGGCCATGGGTTTGGGAACCGCTATAGGTGCCATGCTTCTGCGCTACGGACAAGCCCTATTTGGCGCCTCATCCGTACAGACAGCCACCACCGCCTTCCAGTTCACGTTTGTCATTGTCGGGCTCATTACCCTGAGCTCCGCATTCCTTTTTCGACGCTTGCATGCCATGGATGGGCATAACATGACCCAAAAGCAAGGCGCTTAATCATCCCGGCCAGGAAAATGTCGCTGGCAAATATCAATCAGGATCTGCCGCACTTTAACCTGGAGTTTGGTGGGCAAACGTTTGGAGGAATAGGCCAGATACAAACGATTGACCAAGGCCGGCTGCTCGATTGGAATAGCCGTCAATAAGCCACTTTGCGGGATGAACTCCAACACCGAGCGGGACAAAATGGCAGCCCCCATGCCTTTGGCCAGCAATTGAATAATCACCCCCACACTGTTGATTTCAAACTCGATCTGCGGCTTCAGATTGAGCTTTTGCATCTCTTTTTCCACCAACATCCGAAAACTGTTGGACAGGCTAGGCATGATCAGCGGAATATCGGCCAGATCTTTAAGCGCGATGCGGCTGCGTCCCTGCGCATAAGGGCTGTCCACACCGCAGATCAGGTGCAACTGTTCCTCGGCCAGAAGCTGCGTCTCCAGTGTTGGCGAGGAAGAGGGGTTGTACAGCAATCCCATATTGACCCGATCCAGATGAATTTGCTCCTCCAGATTAACCGTCAGTGACTCGATAATCGTCAGGTGTGCATCGGGTAATTGTTCCTTGAACGCCTGCACGACATCCAAAGAAATGGTGCGCGCCACCGTGGGCGGCAAACCTAAATACATGTGCCCGGTCAGCTTGCCCTCAGACAGACTCAGATCCTCCTGCGCCTGCTCCAACTGGCGCAAGATCAGACGACTGTGCTTGAGCAAGATCTTGCCGGCGTCGGTCAGCATGACACCGCGCCCGTGACGAATCAGCAAATTCTGCCGCAAATCAATTTCCAGCTTGCGAATCTGCCGGCTCAGGACTGGCTGAGCCACATTGGTAAATTCTGCAGCTCGGGTATAGCTGCCCAGTTCGGCCACATGCGTGAAGTAGCTTAATTGCTTGAGATCGATCACGTATTCCATAGGGCGCTTGTCTTCGCTATGTTTTTTTGACATATCTACTAGTCGGGTTTCGTTCTTTTAACTTTTATCGGGCTTACTAAAATAGGTACGCATAGCAAGAGCGAATGGGAACACAGTCAATGTGCCTCGCAGTTTGCCTGTTTTTTCAGTGACCTATGGAGCACCACCTATGGCCAGCCAATATAGCATTCCTTGTATCCTGATGCGGGGGGGTACATCCAAAGGTCCATTCTTCTACGCCAAAGATCTGCCCGAAAATATCCAAGAGCGGGATCGACTACTGCTCAGGCTGATGGGCTCGCCCGACCGTCGACAGATCGATGGCATTGGTGGCGCCCATGCCTTGACCAGCAAAGTGGGGATCGTGGATATCTGCAGCACCGGACAAGCTGACTTGAGCTTTTTGTTTGCCCAGTTGCAACCCGACTCTGACCTGGTGGACACCAAACCCAATTGCGGCAATATGCTGGCGGCGGTCGTCCCCTTTGCCTTGGAAAAAGGCCTGATCCAGGCCCAAGGCCCCACCACTACGGTCAAGGTCCTGACGCTCAATACCGGCATGGTCAGTGAAATTCAGGTGCAAACACCCGAAGGCGAAATCAGCTACGAAGGTAATGCCGCGATCAACGGCGTACCGGGCACCAGCGCCCCGATTGCCATCAATTTTCTGGATACGGCAGGCTCGGTTTGCTCGGGACTGCTGCCCACGGGCAAACCCAAAGACACCATCACCGTTCATGCGGATGGCTTGCCTCCGTTCACCCTGGATGTCACCTGCATTGACAACGGTATGCCGCTAGTGATTTTCAAGGCGACTGATGTAGGAGTAAGCGGCCTGGAAAGCGTGGCTGAGCTAAACGCCAATACGGAACTGAAGCGACGCGTAGAAGCGTTGCGCCTGCAGATATCCGAACGTATGGGACTGGGCGATGTCTCGACCAAGAATTACCCGAAGATGACACTGATCGCCCCGCCTGAACACGGCGGCGCTGTGACCACCCGTAGTTTCATCCCCCATGTATGCCATGAGGCCATTGGGGTGCTCGCTGCCGTGACAGTGGGTACGGCCATCAAAATGCCAGGCACCGTTTGCGAGGGGATCGCCCGCTTCGAGCAAAGCCTGGGTCCGGTCACGCTGTCGGTCGAACATCCCACCGGCGAATTCAGCGTCACACTCGATAGCGACCCCGAAAACCCCGAGATTGTGACCAAGGCAGCGTTGCTGCGCACCGCAAGAGCACTGATGCGCGGCGACGTTCTGGTCCCGCACTCGAACTAAACGCATTTCAAACAAAAAAAAGAACACCGCAGGGCTTGCGCCACTGCGGTGGCAGGGGGTGGGCTGCGCCTGCGCATACGGTGCCCACCGAAAAATAATGATATTGGACGAGACAAACCATGACATCCCTAGCTGACAAAACAGACCAGCCCAGCCTTGATGTGCAAACGCTGCTCAATGAGCACCCCTTCTCTGGCTTTCAATGGCTCATCTTCAGCTTGTGCTTTCTGATTGTGCTGCTCGATGGCTTTGATACTGCCGCCATCGGCTATATCGCCCCCTCTTTGATCGCCGAGTGGGGTGTCAGCAAGCCCGCCCTGGCACCCGTACTGAGCGCTGCCCTGTTCGGTCTGGCAACGGGGGCCTTGCTGTCGGGGCCACTGGCTGATCGGCTGGGCAGAAAGACGGTGCTGGTCAGCTCGGTAGCCATCTTTGCCCTCGCCTGCCTGGCCTCAGGCTTCTCCCCGGACATCTGGACATTGGCTGTTCTGCGCTTTGTGACCGGTTTGGGTCTGGGAGCCGCCATGCCCAACGCTGTCACCTTGATGAGCGAATACTGCCCCGATGCCCGTCGCGCCACCCTGACCAATGCCATGTTCTGCGGCTTTCCTCTGGGGGCCGCCCTGGGCGGCTTTCTGGCATCCTGGATGATTCCCCAATTTGGCTGGCGCAGTGTATTGATATTGGGTGGCATCGCCCCCTTGATACTACTGCTCGTGCTGATCCCGAAGCTGCCCGAGTCCGTGCGCCACATGGTCGCCCGACATGACTCCGCCGACCGTATCCGCCGGGCGCTGGCCCCCATTGCCGGCAAGGCTGTGGACAGCGTCCAACGCTTTACGCTGACCGAGACCAGCTCCCAGCCTGCCGCCCACAATGGTATCGGTATCGTGTTATCGCGTGAATACCGCTTGGGATCACTCATGCTCTGGCTGGCCTATTTCATGGGACTGGTCATTTTCTACGCCTTGATGAACTGGATGCCCGTGCTGTTCAAAGAAGCCGGACTGGCATCCCAGACCAGCACGCTGGTTGCCGCTCTCTTCCCGTTGGGCGGTGTGGGTGCCGTGCTCTCTGGCTGGTTGATGGATCGCTTCAACGCCAACCGCATCATCGCTCTGGGCTACGCGCTGACCGCTCTATCCATTTGGTGGATTGGCCAGATGGCCGGACATCTGGGCGGCTTGGTTGTGGTCGTGTTTCTGGCCGGCACGCTGATGAATACCGCACAGTCCTCCATGCCTGCACTGGCGGCCGCCTACTACCCCACTCGGGGACGCGCCACGGGCGTGGCCTGGATGCTGGGCATCGGTCGTTTTGGCGGTATTGCCGGCTCTTTCCTGGTGGCCGAGCTGACGGCACGCGAGCTGGATTTCAGTCAGATCTTTACCGTTGTGGCCATCCCAGGCGTCATCGCCATGGCCGCCCTCCTCATCAAGCAATACAGCCGTGCACAGCCGCAAGGCGGCACGACTCCCCCTCTCATTAACCCTTAAACATCAAGACGCAGGAGACCCTCCCATGATCATCGACGTACACGGGCACTACACCACGGCCCCCGCCGCACTGGGGGCTTGGCGCGACTTGCAGATCGCCGGCCTGAAAGACCCCAATCAAACGCCCCGCGCCAGTGATCTGAAGATCAGCGATGACGAGATCCGCGAGACCATCGAGAACAACCAGCTCAAGCTGATGAAACAACGCGGCTCGGACCTGACCATCTTCAGTCCTCGTGCCAGTTTCATGGCCCACCATATCGGCAACTTCGAGACCTCCAGCACCTGGGCCGCCATTTGCAATGAGCTGTGCTATCGCGTCAGCGAACTGTTTCCTGACCATTTCATCCCGGCTGCCATGCTCCCGCAATCGCCGGGCGTAGATCCCAAAACCTGCATTCCCGAGCTAGTCAAGTGTGTGGAAGAGTATGGCAACGTCGGCATCAACCTGAATCCCGACCCGTCCGGTGGCCACTGGACGGCCCCGCCGCTGTCCGACCGCTCCTGGTACCCCATTTACGAAAAAATGGTGGAGTACGACATTCCTGCCATGATCCACGTCTCCACCAGTTGCAACGCCTGCTTTCACACCACCGGCGCCCATTATCTGAACGCGGATACCACCGCATTCATGCAATGTCTGACCAGCGATCTGTTCAAAGACTTTCCCACGCTCAAGTTCCTGATCCCCCATGGTGGCGGCGCCGTGCCCTATCACTGGGGCCGTTTCCGAGGTCTGGCACAGGAGCTGAAAAAGCCCCTGCTGGACGAGCACCTGCTCAACAACATTTTCTTTGACACCTGCGTCTACCATCAGCCTGGCATCGACCTGCTGACCGAGGTCATTCCTGTCAAGAATATCTTGTTTGCCAGCGAAATGATTGGCGCGGTGCGCGGCATTGACCCCACGACCGGTCACTACTACGACGATACCAAACGCTATATCGAAGCCACGCTTAACCTGAGCGAACAGGAACGTCACCAGATCTACGAAGGCAACGCACGCCGCGTGTTCCCGCGCCTGGACGCTGCGCTGAAGAAAAAAGGCTTGTAAGCCGCCTGCAACTATTCATCAAGGAATCAACCATGTACGAACTGGGTGTCGTGTACCGCAACATTCAACGAGCCGACCGCCAGGCCGCCGATGCACTGGCGGCCCTGGGCTCGGCCACTGTTCACGAGGCCATGGGCCGTGTCGGTCTACTCAAACCTTATATGCGCCCGATTTACTCCGGTCAGCAAGTCTCCGGCACTGCCGTCACGGTGCTGCTGCAACCGGGCGACAACTGGATGATGCACGTCGTCGCCGAGCAGATTCAGCCCGGCGATATCGTGGTTGCCGCGGTGACCTCGGAGTGTAGTGACGGCTATTTTGGCGACCTGCTGGCCACCAGCTTCCAGGCCCGTGGAGCGCGCGCCTTGATCATTGACGCCGGAGTGCGCGACATCAACACCTTACAGGCGATGAACTTTCCGGTCTGGAGCAAGGCCATTTCCTCCAAGGGCACCATCAAGGCCACCTTGGGTTCGGTCAATATTCCGGTCGTGTGTGCAGGCATGTGGGTCACGCCGGGCGATGTCATCGTGGCTGATGATGATGGCGTGGTGTGCGTGCCCGCCGCCAAGGCCGCCGCTACATTGGCGGCCGCCCAAAAAAGAGAAAGTTTTGAGGGTGAAAAACGCGCCAAGCTGGCCAGCGGTGTCCTGGGCCTGGATATGTACAAAATGCGTGAGCCCCTGGAGAAGGCCGGGCTCCGTTACATCGACTGAAGGAAGGATGATGAGCCATTTTGAGAAAACCCCCGGCTGGCTGGACTGGTACGCCGCCCCCTCCAAACCCCGACTCCAGTTACCGGCTGGTGCGGTTGATGCCCACTGTCATGTGTTTGGCCCCGCTGAGCAGTTCCCCTTCGCCCCCGAGCGCAAATACACTCCTTGCGATGCCAGCAAACAGCAGCTGTTTGCCTTGCGCGACCACCTGGGCTTTGCCCGCAACGTCATTGTGCAAGCTACCTGTCACGGCAAGGACAACAGCGCCTTGCTCGATGCCTTGCAGGCCTCACAAGGCAAGGCGCGTGGCGTTGTCACCCTGAGCTCGGATGTCACGCAACAGCAGTTGGACGCCATGCACCAGGCCGGCGTGCGCGGTGTGCGTTTCAATTTTGTCAAACGTCTGGTCGATTTCACGCCGAAAGAAGAACTGCTGAACGTTGCCCATAAAATAGCGCCTTTGGGCTGGCATGTGGTGGTGTACTTCGAGGCACAGGATTTGCCAGAACTATGGGATTTTTTCGCCGGTCTACCGACCACAGTGGTCGTTGACCATATGGGCCGTCCGGATGTCAGCCAAGGGGCAGAGAGTGCCGAGTTCGACCTGTTCGTACGCTTGATGGCCGAACACCCGAACATCTGGTCCAAGCTCTCATGCCCTGAGCGTCTGAGCAAAAGCGGTCCTGCCGCCCTGCATGGCGAGCAGCATGCGTATCAGGATGTCGTACCATTTGCACGCCGATTGATGCAGCAGTTCCCCGATCGCGTTTTGTTCGGGACCGACTGGCCCCACCCCAACCTGAAAGACCATATGCCCGATGACGGTTTGCTGGTTGACTACGTGGCACAAATTGCGCCCAGTCCCGCAGAACAACAATTACTACTGGTGGACAACCCGATGCGCCTGTATTGGCCAGAAGAGTTGACATGAATTTGAGGAGATAACTATGGCACTGGACAAACCGTACCAGGATATACCGGGAACGATTATTTTTGACTCGGAACAATCGCGTAAGGGCTACCACCTGAACCAGTTTTGCATGTCACTGATGAAGGCAGAAAACCGGGCCCGCTTTAAAGCGGACGAGTCAGCCTATCTGGATGAGTGGCCCATGAGCATGGAGCAAAAACAGGCTGTGCTCAGTCGTGACCTGAATCGCTGCATGCAACTGGGTGGCAACATCTACTTTCTGGCCAAGATCGGCGCTACCGATGGCCTGTCCTTCCAACAAATGGCAGGCAGCATGACCGGTATGAGCGAACAGGACTATCGGGAAATGATGCTCAAGGGTGGCCGCTCCCCCGAGGGCAACCGCTACTTACACGAACAAGAAAAATAACCGGAACCTATCATGGCAAAGATCAAACACTCTGTTTATACCTCGCATGTTCCTGCTATTGGTGCCGCGCTGGACCTGGGCAAGCACACCGAACCCTACTGGAAAAAAGTGTTCGACGGCTACGAATTCTCCAAGCAATGGGAGCAGGAAAACAAACCGGATGTCATCATCCTGGTCTACAACGACCACGCCAACAACTTCAGCCTGGACCTGATTCCCACTTTTGCCCTGGGCACTGGCGCCTCTTTTGAACCCAGTGACGAAGGCTGGGGCAAACGCCCTGTCCCCACGGTACAAGGGCACCCCGAACTGGCGGCCCATATTGCCCACTCGGTCATTCAGGACGACTTCGATCTGACGCTGTGCAACAAAATGGAAGTAGACCACGGCCTGACCGTTCCACTTTCCCTGATGTTCGGTCAAGTCGAACAATGGCCCTGCCCCGTAATCCCCTTGCACGTCAACGTAGTTCAGTATCCGGCCCCATCCGGCCAGCGCTGCCTGGATCTGGGCCGGGCGATCGGTCGCGCGGTCGCCTCGTATGACGAAGACCTGAATGTACAGATCTGGGGCACAGGCGGCATGAGCCACCAGTTGCAAGGCCCCCGCGCCGGACTGATCAACGCCCAATGGGACAACCAGTTCCTGGATCGCCTGATTGCCGACCCCGATGCCCTGGCTCGCGTGCCCCATATCGACTATGTGCGTGAGGCAGGCTCGGAAGGCATCGAGCTGGTGATGTGGCTGGTCGCGCGTGGCGCCATGAATCCACACGTCGATGTGCGCCACCGCTTCTACCATGTGCCCGCCTCCAATACCGCGGTCGGACACCTGATCCTGGAAAACAAAGAGACTGCGTGAGCGGGCTTGGCCCCACGCTCTGAACGAAAGGAAATAGAAATGAAAAAAGTCAATATTGCACTGGTAGGCGCAGGCGCCTTCGGCATCAAGCACCTGGACGGCCTGGCCCGTATCCCCGAAGCCCAGGTCACCTATATCGTGTCCAGCACCCAGGCCAAGGCCCAGGAAGTAGCGCAAAAATACGGCGTCCCCCACGCCTCGGGCGATCTGAACGAGGCGCTGGCCAGTCAGGAGGTCGATGCCGTCATCTTGTGCACCCCTACTCAGATGCACGCTGCGCAAACACTGGCATGCCTGAAAGCGGGCAAACACGTACAGGTTGAAATTCCCTTGGCGGACACCCTGGCCGGTGCCCAGGAAGTGCTGCAAGTACAACAGGAAAAGGGCCTAGTGGCCATGGTTGGCCACACGCGCCGCTTCAACCCCAGCCATCAGTGGATTCATCAAAAGATAAAGGCGGGTGAATTGAACATTCAGCAGATGGATGTACAGACCTATTTTTTCCGCCGCAGCAACACCAACGCCCTGGGCAAACCGCGCTCCTGGACAGACCACCTGCTCTGGCATCATGCCGCGCACACTGTCGATCTTTTTCAATACCAGACCGGCTCCAAAGTCATCAAGGCCAATGCCATCCAAGGCCCTATCCATCCTGAGCTTGGCATTGCCATGGACATGTCCATCCAGTTGCTGACAGAAAACGGCGCACTATGCACGCTATCGCTATCGTTCAACAATGACGGCCCTTTCGGCACGTTCTTTCGCTACATCTGCGACAACGGAACCTATCTGGCCCGCTACGACGACCTCACCACCGGCAAAGACGAAGTAATCGATGTCTCCCACGTGGATGTATCCATGGACGGCATCGAATTGCAGGACCGGGAGTTTATCGCGGCTATTCTGGAAAATCGCGAACCCAACTCCAGCGTGGCCTCGGTCCTGGCCTGCTATGAGACACTGGACCTGCTCGAAAAACAACTGACCGCCTAAGAGTCTGCACCGCCCCTTCCTGCAAACGAGGCTATCTGCGCGACAACGGCAAGCATATCGTCAGGTGGAGGGGGCGAACAACAGGCAGGATAACAAAACCGCAGAATTTGCCCCTGCCTGCCCCCACGTTCAAGCGCGGACGTTGCGGCTGTACTGGGCCATCCTTAGGGGCCCGCAGAAAAACATTCAGCGACTCGGACAACCCTGGTTCCTGCGACTATGCACTCAAGTATTGATCCACCAACTCAATCCAATGCTTGACCGCAGTCCGACCCGCCCCATTCAAATGATTCCCGCAGGCCATATTGGCCGTGACAATCAGGTCAGGCTTGCTGCTTTCCAGCGCATCCATCTTGCGATCCCGCAGACGTCCTGCGATCTCGGGTTGAGTCAATGAATAGGTGCCCGCCGAACCACAGCACAAATGGCTATCCGGCACAGCGCCCAGATCAAAACCCAGGCGAGTCAGCACGGCCTCAACTCGTCCCCCCAGTTTTTGCGCATGCTGCAAAGTGCACGGACAATGGAAAGCCAGGCGTGGGCGGGTTTGCGTGCTCAGGCATTCTTCCAAAGGCTGCTCTTCCAGCACTTCGACCAGATCCCTGGCCAGTTCACTGACGCGGCGAGCGCGCTCGGCGTAGGCCGGATCGTTCCTGAACAGGTCCACGTACTCTTTCACAAAAGCTCCGCAACCGCTGGAGGTCTGCACAATCGCCAGAGCTCCCTGTTCGATCTGCGGCCACCAGGCGTCGATATTGCGACGCGCCTGCTCCAGGCCCTGTTCTTGCGCACCCAAGTGAAAAGACGAAGCGCCACAGCAGCCTGCCTGAGCGATGGGCGTCACGCTGATGCCCAAGCGATCCAACACCCGGGCCGTCGCAGCATTAATGGAAGGCGCCATGGCTGGCTGAACACAGCCTTCCAGCATCAGGACACGCTTGCTGTGCCGCTGTGCGGGTCGTGTCAAATCCGCATTTTGCTTGGGCGGGATTTTTTCCTGTAAAGAAGATGGCAGCAAGGGACGCATGGTTCGCGCTACCCCCAGCAAGGCGTTGACTCGAGCAGGCTCTGGCAGAATCTGCGTCAGTGCGACTCGCATGGCACGGTCCTTCAAGGGACGCTTTACTTTGGGCTCTAGTGCGGCCCGACCTATATCCAGCAAGTTGTGATACTTCACCCCCGAAGGACAGGTGGTTTCACAATTGCGGCAGCTCAGGCAACGATCCAGGTGATGCTGGGTCAGCTCCGAGGTCGCTTTGCCTTCCAGGAACATCTTGATCAGGTATATCCGGCCACGGGGGCCGTCCAGCTCGTTGCCCTGGTCCAGATAAGTCGGACAGGTGGCATTGCAAAACCCACAATGCACACAGGAGCGCAAAATAGCTTCAGCTTGCTCGGCTTGCGGTAGTTGCTGAGCCCATGGTGTCAGTTGTGTTTGCATGTGGACTCCGCCGAAGGAAAGAGACGACCTGGATTAAAAATGGCAGCAGGATCCAGCTGTTGTTTCAAACGCTGATGCCATATCAACAAGGACTCGGGCAAGACATCCTGCCCTGCACCTGATCCGGACCAGCAACGGGCATGCCCTTTCAAAGCTTGAGCCTGCGCGTGAATCTGCTCGGCAGCAGCATCGGACTTCAGCCACAGCTGTGTCCCACCCCAATCCACCAGAACCTGGCCGGGCCATGTTTGCACTGGGGCATCGACTGGCAAGGCGATTCGCCACAAGGTGCCAGCTTGCTTGAAAAACTCCAGGCGCTGCTCGCACAAATCGTCCCAATAGGACAAGTCCAAAGCCTCCCCACCGATTTGCTCTTGAGCCAATTGCACCGAGCTGTCGCCACCTTCCAGACGCAAATGCAAACGCCCGTCCTGCCAGGCTGCGCCCGTAATGGGACGGCTTTGGTCACGCCAACTGCGTAATAAACCGGCGATTTCCTGCTGGGCTACCTCCAGAACCAGGCTGGCACGGCTACGTGGGCGAGGCAAGACTTTGAAGGACACCTCGGTAATTACACCCAATGAACCCTGGGCGCCGACCATCAGCCGCGATACGTCATAACCGGCGACGTTCTTCATGACCTGGCCACCAAAACGCATATGTGTGCCCATGCCACTGATCAAACGGCAGCCCAGTACATAATCTCGTAATGAGCCTACCCAGGGACGACGCGGTCCCGACAGACCACAGGCGGTGGCTCCACCAACAGTGGCGCGGCTATCAAACAGAGGTGGCTCAAAAGGCAGGCATTGACCTTGCTCGTTCAAGATCGTTTCCAGCGCCTGCACGGAAGTCCCGGCACGCACCGTGACGACCAGTTCCGCCGGATCGTAATCGACCACCCCTTCATGGCCTGCCAGGCTCAGCTCTTGCCCCTGCACGGCTTTGCCTAAAAAAGCTTTGGTATTGCCGCCTTGCAAACGCAAGGGGGTTTTAGTGGCCAGGGCTTGCTGGACCTGCTCCAGCAATTCAGCGCTGCGATCCTGATTTTTGTGTTCTACGGTACTCATCAGAAACGCTCCAACTCTGGGAAAGGCAATTGCCCGTGATGGATGTGCATGCCGCCCATTTCTGCACAGCGATGCAAAGTAGGAATGTTCTTGCCGGGATTCAGCATGGTTTTGGGATCAAAGGCAGCTTTGATCGCATGGAAAAACTGCAGCTCGTCTTCATTGAACTGCACACACATCTGATTGATTTTTTCTCTGCCTACGCCGTGCTCGCCCGTAATTGTGCCGCCGACTTCCACACACAATTCCAGAATCTTGCCGCCCAAGGCTTCGGCTCGCTCCAGCTCGCCGGGTTGATTGGCATCGAACAGAATCAGCGGGTGCATATTGCCATCGCCTGCATGAAACACGTTGGCGACACGCAGGCCGTACTCTTCGGAAAGCTCCGCAGTTTTCTTCAGCACATAAGCCAACTGACGACGCGGAATGGTGCCGTCCATGCAGTAATAGTCGGGAGAAATCCGGCCTACAGCGGGAAAGGCATTTTTACGACCGGCCCAGAAGCGTTGTCGCTCCTGCTCGTCCCGCGCAACCCGCACTTCTTGCGCGCCGGCCTTGAAAAGAACCTGCTCAACACGAGCCACATCGTCCTGCACGTCTTCCAAAGCGCCATCAATCTCGCAAAGCAAGATCGCTTGTGCATCAACAGGATAGCCAGCGTGGATAAAGTCCTCGGCTGCGCGGATGGACATTTGATCCATCATCTCCAGCCCTGCCGGCACAATGCCTTGAGCAATAATCTGCGCCACGGCATCAGCTGCTTTTTCCACTTCGTCAAAGCTGGCCAGCAGCACTACCGTACAGGGGGGACGTGCCAGCAACTTGACGGTAATTTCCGTGACTACCCCCAGCATTCCTTCGGAACCCGTAAACAGGGCCATCAAATCAAAGCCGGGCGTATCCAGAGCTTCGGAGCCCAAAATCAATCGTTCGCCTGTGACGGTAATCACTTCCAGGCGCAGGATATTGTGTACGGTCAGACCATATTTCAGACAGTGCACACCACCCGCGTTTTCCGCTACGTTGCCACCAATTGAACAGGCAATCTGCGAAGACGGGTCCGGTGCGTAATACAAGCCAAAGGGTTGGGCCGCCTGAGAGATCGCGATATTACGCACGCCGGGCTGAACGCGAGCAATCCCGGCTACAGGGTCCAGATCCAGAATCTGGTTCAAGCGCGCCATCACCAGCAAAATACCCTGCTCCAAAGGCATGGCACCGCCCGACAAGCCGGTACCCGCACCACGAGCCACCACCGGCACGCCGACTTCGTGAGCCAAGCGCATCACGGCCTGTACCTGCTCCACATTACGGGGCAAAACGACCAGCAAGGGTTTGGCGCGATAAACACTCAGTCCATCACACTCGTAAGGATGCAGTTGCTCATCAGTGTGCAGCACATCCAGGCCGGGAATATCATCACGCAAACGGCTAAGCAGCTGCATCCTGTCCACGCGGGGCAGCACACCGTCCAGTTTTTCGTCGTAGCGCAAGCTCATGACGCCTCCTGTCTTTTAAAGTCTCCTGAAACGGATGGTCTTTGATGCGGGCTAGCTTGTCCAGCCGTCAGACTACTGGTCCGACCAGTTTTTACCCTAAGAGAGTATTAGGGTTTATCTTTATACTTATAAATCAGATAGATAGATAATCAGCTTGTTATCATTTCCATAGGCATACAACTGGTCTGACCACGAATGAAAATGCAGGAACCCAAGCGTTTGGAAGTCACCGCCGAGCTGGTCGCCCAACGCATCGAAACTTTTATTATGGATGGCGTCCTGAAACCGGGACAAGTTTTGCCCTCCGAGCGGCAACTGACGCAAAGACTGGCGGTGTCCCGATCTGCCCTGCGCGAAGGGCTGCAAATCCTGCGCGTGCGCGGCTTGATTGAAACCCGACATGGCAAAGGCTCCTTCGTCTCCAACCTGATTGATTCAGCCGTCAGCAAGCCGCTGGAGCACCTGCTTCAAGCGCAAGGGCGCACTCTATATGACTTGCTGGAAGTGCGTGAACTGCTGGAAAGCGAGGCGGCTCAACTAGCCGCCTCCAGGGGGACGGAAGCCGATCACATCATGATACGACGACGCTTTCAGGAACTGGAGGATCTGCAAATGCAGGATGCAGCGCCTGAACAGGTTGCGCGGGCAGATCATGCTTTTCATGCGGCAATCTGTGAGGCTTCACACAACCCGGTGCTGGTACACATGATCAGCCTGTTCAACGACTTGATGTTGTCTACAGTGCGCGTGTCCGTGCAGCACCTGTATCCCGACCATGACTCCAAACGCAGGTTGGACAGACAACATGCGCGTTTATGCAATGCCGTCACGCAAGGCCAAGCTGACTTGGCCCGACGCGCCGCCAAAGAACATATCGATGGGATACGACGACAACTACAGGAGATGGAGGCCAAACAGCTGCGCCTGGAACATGCCCGGCAACGTCTGAATGGCCTTTAGTTCTTTGACTTACTTCGCCAACAGATTGGCCAGCATATAACCTGATCCGGCCCCCGTCCCTGCACCGGGCCAGGTCGAGGCGCCGCACAAATACAGATCCTTGATCGGCGTCTTGTATTTGGAGTAACCGGCCACTGGACGGAAGAAGAAGTTCTGATCCAGATGGTGGCTGCCCGAGAGGTTATCACCGCCAATCAAGTTCGCATTGAACTGCTCCAGATCCTGGGGCGACATGATATGGCGGGCCAGGATCTTGCTACGCAGGCCCGGCGCATAACTTTCAAGCAGATCCAGGACGCGCTCTGCATATGCATCCTTAAGCTGCGACCAATCGCCAACGGCAATCTTGCCAGAAGCGTCGCCTTTGACTTGGGCTGGCAGCACACGCACTTGAATCCACAAGGTATGTTTCCCCTCCGGAGCGCGGGAAGGATCCAGTGCTATACCTTGTCCAACCACAAGAACTGGCTCGGCAGGCAATAAACCTGCAGCTGCTTCGGCATAGACGCGGCTCATCATGGCCATATCGGGTGCCAGATGGACGTAGGAGAAACGCTGCAGCTCGGTGCCAGCTGTCCAATCAGGCAAGCCATCCAGAGCCAAATGGATCATCATGGTGCCCAAACCGGGGCGGAAGGCATCGACTTTCTTCTGGTAATCCTTGGGAACGGCAGCAGACTGCACCAGACGACCAAAGACGAGCTGAGGATTCAGATTCGCGATGACCGCCTTGCGTGCCTTCAAGCGGCGACCGTCGGCCAAAACAACACCACTGGCACGACCATTCTCTTGTTCAATGGCTTGCACAGAAGCATCCAACAGCAATTCCCCACCCAGCTCCTGCAGCAAGCTAGTCATGGCACGGACAATCGTGTCAGCACCACCCTGCCCGATCACCATACCGAAGGCTTGATTGGCCATGGACTCCAGATAAGGAAACAAGGCACCGCCGGCTGTGTCTGGTGTGAAATCCACATGCAGCCCCCAGGCTGCCATCATGGCTTTTACTGAGTCGCTCTCGAAATGGCGGTCCAGAAAGTCACGAGGCGTCGCCAGCAGCAATTGCATCAGCTCTGCAACGCCATCCTTGCCCAGCTCACGCCAGCTCTTCCAGGCGCTTTTCATCAAGCCCCAAGAAGGCATAGGGCTACCGAGCACAGCAAACAGATGAGGGGCCTTGCTCTGGAAGTCATCCAGCATGGCTTGCCAAGCCTGAGCGTCCTTCTCAGAAACAGCTCGAATACGCTTCAAGGTCGTTTCCAGATCTGTACTGACGCCCAAATAACTTTGATCCCGGAACACGCTGGCAAAGCAATGCTCTGCGGGGACGAAAGCCAAACCATGGCGGGCCAAGGCTTCTTTATGGCGTTGAAAAAACGCAGAGCCCGCGAAGGAGGACAGGTTCATGGCGCACACATCATGCTTGAAGCCTGGCATGGTCAACTCCTGAGTGCTGACCGCACCACCTGCCGAGCTTTTGGCTTCCACAACCTGAACTTTCCAGCCTTTACTGGCCAGTTCAACCGCTGCTGCCAAGCCGTTGTGCCCTGCCCCAACCACAATCGCGTCTACTACCGTCTCTGCACCCACGGGCAACTCCTTTAGCTCTAAAGTATTTATCCGTATTCTACGGCGCAAAGAGGAAACTGAGTAGGAATTTCAGGGGAATCAGGGAGGACGAGTAGGACAAAGGCGGGTAATAACTAGGCACGTTATATGGCCATACAGAACCTGATGCCGAAAGCTATACGCCCTATCTTGGTCATTAAAGCTGATTGGTGCAGAAAGCTCAGCAACTAATGCTACAAGCGCGAAGAGTAGAACGACCGACCACCCTACAGGTAAGCAGCGACGGATTGAACGCCAATCCTATAGTGCCGGGACAGGATGCCATGACCGACCTACTAGGCTTAGGCCAAACGGCGTCGGTAAGAACACGGAATACACGCAGCCCGGAACGGGCCAGGAGGGGTGGCGGTGCGCCTGAACCGGGCGGTCCAGGGTCAGGCCTTCGAGCAATCCGAGACAGGCCGGTAGCCTGCGCTTTTGTCGCCGCATAAAACAAAACCCCCGCAAGGGATGCTTGCGGGGGTTTTGAGT
>NZ_JBAGRS010000012.1:0-27314 GCF_037150615.1 Alcaligenes sp. PF14
CGGGTTAAAGCCCAAACGGCACTGGCAGAGGTGGGATGAAATTAAGGGCCCAGATTGGATGGGTGGAGAACGGAAGGGAGGGGGGGCTGAAGAGCAGAACGATAGGTGCTTAGGAAATACAGAAGAGCAAGGCACGAGGCCCTGTTTGTTCAAAGAGTCCGTAAGAGATTGGTAGATAAAAAGCCATTGTGAGCCGTTCAGTCGGCCTGCTGGGGTGTCAGGGCGGATCAGAGTACTTGCCGCGGGCAGGAGATAGCGTAGGGGTGCAAGCATCCTGCTGTTTGAACCCGACGCTTGTACTTGGTCCGGGGGACCAAGTACCGGGTGAGTTCAGGATGCGCCCGTAGCTATCTCCTGACAAGGGCACCGGTGCGCAGCACCGGCAAGTGCTCAGCCCGGACACCCCAGCAGGCCGACTGAATGGCGTTTTCACAGAGACCTTTTATCCCCGATCCTGACTAAGCTGAATGCCCTCCAAACCTGCGCTACCAGCCCTAAAGCCTCATATCTCTGACGTTGCGCTAGGCATCAGCCCTTTGCCCCAATAAATAAGCAAAAAAAAGCACCCCTCAACAAAGAAGGGTGCTCAAAGGAATCAGAAGACCTTCTGACTCAAGTGGCTCGGAAACAGCACACAAAAAACAGTTTTGAAACCAGAAGCAAACCCCGGACTTAGACCGGAAACACCAGATCATTCGCCAGGATGGACGTATCAAAAATCACCTGACGCTCCTTGAGCATCAAACGACCGTCCACACGCGTGAAGGTATCGAAATAATTACCCACCAGATGCACCGTGGAAGGCCCTTCCACCAAGGTCTGCATCAGCATGAAATTGCCCTCGGCCTCAATATCGCCATTGTCAGCCTCGCTGATCACGCGCACATCCGTGACCAGATGCAGCATGTAGCGCGGGGCATACATCTGCGTGCGGGCAATGGCCACCGCACGGTCGTGCATCATGTCGCGCCCTTCGGCATAGACCAGACCTACCGGCAAATTCAGATCCGCGTTCTCGCGTGAAGTGACCCGGTAAACCGCGTCCTCCACAAAAAACATGGGCCAGTCCTCAACATTGCCACGATCCAAAGTGGCACAGTACTCGGCATTGAAAAGCTCAATTTCCGCCTTTAACGCCAAAGCACGCTCAACAGAAACCTGGGCGGGTTTGAAAGAAAAATCCATTTTCATAAGTCAGCTCGTCTTACAGATCCATCACTTGGCGGTAGTACTGGTACATGGAGCGAATAGCCGCTTCCGAGATCAGCGTATTGGACGTACCCAGCTTGCTTTCATCCAGCTTGATGATGTTCACCTCGCTGCTGGAACGACGTACCCCTTCCTGCACAAACTTCATGGCCTCGTTGTCTTCCAGGCCCAGGAAACCGGCAGGGCCCATCAGGTTGCCCTGACGCAGACGGTGACGAGTCATCTCCTCGGTATCGTCCTCATAGCCAAACATGGTCCATTGCATGATCAGACTGTTGGGGCCATTGGGCACAATCTGACGCACACCCAAGGTGTTCATCTCGCGCTGAACAATCAGATTGGGCCAAATTGTCTGCATGGTGACCGACCAGGGAGAATCAAACTCCTTGATGTAGTCCAGGAAACGCTCGTCGCGCAAACGCATATCGTCCACAAACGAACGCATTTCCTTCTTGTTGTCCTCGCTGACCTCGGCGTACTTGTCCTCGGACTTGGCCGATGCCATATAGCCATGGCGACCATGTACAGGGTCCACATACATCTGCGACTTGTTGCCCGCCACCAGCAGACCAAATACCACCAGGAAAGAGTGCAGCAAGGTCGCGTGGTAAGGATCTTTCAGATTCTCGTGGTACATCTTCCAGTTGCAAGGCAACTCGTTACGGTAGTAACCCAGAATCTTCAGCTTCTTGCCGGGAAACACCGCCTCGAAATCCTTCAGAATTTCAGGCGTCAGGTATTCCGTAATAGGCTCGACCTTGTCGCTGTAGGATGCAAAAATGACGCCATTGTGCGTTGTCACATGCAGCTTTTTCAGACCATGCTCGGAGTTCTTGAAGCTGCGCGGCATGCCGCCTTCTTTATTCGCACCGCGCTTGAAAGGAATCCCTTGCAGATCACCCTTCAGGCTGTAAGACCACTGGTGATACGGGCACACAAATTCATTGGTGTTGCCCTGGTTGTGGCGGCAAAACTCGGCACCACGGTGTGCACAGCGGTTTTCAAACACGTTGATGCTGCCATCTTCCGCACGCGCCACGACTACTGGGGTGGAGCCCACATACGAGCGCTTGTAGTCGCCCGAATCGGGAATTTCCGCTTCCAGGGCCACAAAGTTCCAGGTGTCACCGTGGAAAATGCGCTCCATCTCGCGGTTGTAAATGTCGTTGCTGGTGTAGACCCAATCCGGAATGGTGTTGAGCACATCCTCGGGCCAGGTGCATTCCTCGACAGGGCGGTCTTTGGACCCGACCGTCTGGCCTATCACCGTTTGCGTCTGATACATGGGGTTCTCCTCTGATAACTCTTTAATGATTCGGGATGACGAGGCGGCGCAGGCCGCTTCTCTTTCTTAGACTTGGGCCGTACGAGCCGCTTCTTTCACGTACTGGCGCAGCTTGGTCGCCGGGTCCAGCACGATGGCCGGGTCCACAGGCAAGTTCTGTTCCATGACGCTGCGCAAAGCGCGTAGATCCGCGCCGGCATTGACGCCAATTGCGTGTCGCAAATGCTGGCTTTCAAATGCCAGCAGCATGAAGCTGATGGCATCGCCCTGGCTGTCCATGACGCCGCGTACCTGATAGTTCAGATCCGGGCTGCCTTGGCCCAGCATTTGAATGTTGCAACCGAGCACATCCGTCCAGAACCAACTGACAGGTGCAGCAGGAGCATCCTGCCCGGCAATGGCGTGGGCCACCTGACGGGCTTGCTCGTTGGCGTTCTGCCAGGATTCGGTGCGCGTGCGCACGGCGGTATCGGGGCAGATCTGGGTGGCGCAATCGCCAGCGGCATAAATGCCCGCCACACTGGTACGGCCCTGGCGATCCACAATAATCCCGGCCGTCATATCGTCTACCGCGATACCACTGGCCCGCGCCAAGGCGGAGTTCGCGCTCAGACCGGCGGCCACAATGGCCAGATCGCCATTCAGGATCTGGCCATCATTTAGTTCCAGCTGAACGGGGTGCTCGTTTTCTGCCGCAAAGTGGGCCTGACGCACACCCTGACCCAGGCGCACGGTGATGCCTTGCGACTCGAAGCGCTCCAGCAACCATTGCGACAGCAGCGCAGGGGCGTTGCGGGCCAGCAGACGTTCATTCGCTTCAATGACAGTGACCTGTGCGCCGGTTTCGCTGGCGGTAGAAGCCAGTTCCAGACCCATGAAGCCGCCACCAATCACCAGGGCGCGCAAACCGGGATGCAGACGGGCTTGCAGGCTCAGGGCATCGTCCAGCGTGCGCAGATACAGGGCGTTGACCTGGCTGGCGGGCAGCAGAGCCAGTTCGCGGGCCGCGCCGCCTGTGGCCAGCACCGCGTGGTCAAAGCTCCAGGTCTGGCCATTGCTCAGGCTGGCCTGAAGTGTGGCGCAATCCAGAGACTGCACGCTGGTGCCCAACAAGAGTTCAATATTCTGTTCTTGATAGAACTCGGCTTTTTGCAAAAACACGCTGTCAGTGGTCGCGCTGGACTTGAGCACGTCTTTGGACAGGGGCGGACGCTCGTAGGGAAGGTGAGTTTCATCCCCTACCAAGGTGATGCTGCCGCTAAAGCCCAGGCTGCGCAGTTCGCGCGCCAGCACCGAAGCCGCTTGGCCAGCGCCGATGATCAGTACGGAAGTGTGGTGTGCCATGATGTTGCAGGTCTCGTCAGCAGAAAAAAGCTCAGGCCTGACTGAAGTCGGCCAGAATATCGTTGCCTTCAATGCGCAGCGGATAGACCTTGATGTCCACCGTGGCAGGGGCGTTCATGGCCTTGCCGGTGCGCAAACAGAACTTGGCCTGATGCAAAGGGCATTCCACGCAACCGTCCTCCAGATAGCCGTCGGACAGCAGGGCATATTGGTGGGTACAGACGTTGTCGGTCAGGTGGAACTCGTCATCCAGTTTGTGCAGGGCCAGTTTCTTGCCTTCCCACTCGATTGCCAGGGACTCTTCGTTGTCGATGGCATCGGTTTCGGAAATTTTTATCCAGTTCAAAGTTGTCTCCGGGTTGTGCTTTCAATTAGTCAGTATACTGTATAAATTATAAAATCAAATATCGTTTTTATAAGGGATTGCGCTAGTTGAGGCTTAAGCTATTGATGATGCTTTCCTTTATCTCATCAAGGACATGCGTCAGTAGTTTCCCTGCTTGACCAAAAATTAATTAATCAGCACACTTACTATTATCGAAGTGGTGAATGTCAATTTCATAGTGTGCTGACACTGCTTGGAACGTCCGTCTGGCCCCTCGGGGGGGACGGTTTGGCAAGGTTCGGGCAGTTGCTGTCGGGGCTGCAAGCCAGACTGGCGGGCAAACTACCCAGACCCCTATCGAGCAAGGGGTGTAAATACATTAAAAAATACAAAGAGGTGAGTGATGGAGCGTCGTAGTTTTCTGCTGAAATCGGCAACGGTTGCGGGTGCGGGTTTGGCAGCCGTAGCCGCCCCTGCAATTGCGCAGAACAGCCCCACCGTGCGCTGGCGTATGTCTACCGGCTGGCCCAAAAGCCTGGACACCATTTATGGTTCGGCCGAAGCGCTGTGCAAACGTGTCAGCGAACTGACCGAAGGCAAGTTCGAAATCCGCGCTTTCCCCGGTGGCGAGCTGGTGCCTTATGCCCAGAACATGGATGCCATTAGCAACGGCACGGTCGAATGCAACCACGTGCTCAGTACCGCTTTTGTGGGCAAGAACACCGCCGTAACGTTTGATACTGGCTTGTCCTTTGGCATGAATGCCCGTCAGCACAACTCCTGGGTGCACTTTGGTGGTGGCCTGAAACTGCTGCGCGAAATGTACAGCCAGTACAACATCGTCAACTTTGTGGCGGGTAACGTGGGTGTGCAGATGGGGGGCTGGTTCCGCAAGGAAATCAAGGACCTGGACAGCCTGCAAGGTCTGAAGATGCGTATCGGTGGCATCGGCGGCATGGTGCTGTCCAAACTGGGTGCCGTGCCCCAGCAGATTCCTCCTAGCGATATTTACTCCTCGCTGGAAAAGGGCACGATTGATGCGGCCGAGTGGATTGGCCCTTACGACGACGAAAAACTGGGCTTGAACAAAGTCGCTCCCTTCTACTACTCCCCCGGCTGGTTCGAGGGTAGTGCGTCCCTGACCTCTATGGTCAATAAAGACGCCTGGGAAGCCTTGCCTGCGCACCTCAAAGTGGCATTCGAGACGGCCTGTAATGAGCAGACCATGCTCAGCCTGGCCAAGTACGATGCCTTGAACCCCGGCGCTCTGCGCAAGCTGGTGGCCGATGGGGCCAAGCTGCGTTACTTCCCCAAGGACGTCATGAAGGCCGCCTACGACAAGTCCCAGGAACTGTGGAAGGAACTGTCGGACAGCAACGCCGATTTTGCCAAGATTTATCCAAGCTGGAAGGCCTTCCAGGAGCAGGAAGCCAGTTGGTTCCGGGTTGCCGAAAGTGCCCTGGACAACTTCACCTTCAGCGAGTTGGGCAAGCGCAGTTAAGCAGCACATTCTTAAGGTAGTGAAATGAGTCAGCACAGTCACCCGTCAAGCCTGGGTGGCCAAGGAGTGGGTGCGCGTATTCTTCGCAAGGAGGATGCGCGCCATCTCAATGGCCGGGGCAACTTCATCGGAAACATGACCATGCCGGGGCTGCAGGAAGTCGCCTTCCTGCGCAGCCCCATGGCGCATGCCCGAATCCGTCAGATCAGTATTGAAGACAGCGCACGTGCGCAGGTTATTACCCGTGCCGATATGCCGGACTGTCTGGATATTTACGCCGCTTCCACCTTGCCCAGTTATCAGGCCTCCAGCATGCCGCCGCTGGCCTCGGGCAGTGTGCGTTATGTGGGCGAGCCGGTTGCCATGGCCTTTGGTGAAAGCCGCGCCGTGGCCGAGGACGTTCTGGAGGAGATTGAAGCGCTGTACGACGAGTTGCCGGTCTACGGCAGTGTGCCGGCCTCGCTGGCCGCGCAGGGTGATCTGTTGCATGAAGGCTGGCAGGATAATGTGTTTGTGACACTGCGCTCGGACGTGGCCTTTGAAGAGCATGCCGCCCGTGCCGATCGCGTGATCGAGCACTCGGTCAGCCTGTCACGTCAGTGCATGTTGCCGATGGAAGGCAAGGCCGTTCTGGCCTATTGGGATTTCCAGGCCGATCAACTGGTGGTGTATTGCGGCAGTCAGATTCCGCACATGCACCGCACAGGCATTGCCCAGTTCCTGGGTATGGATCAGGCGCAGGTGCGTGTGATTTCTCCCGATGTGGGCGGCGCTTTTGGTTATAAATGCGTGCTGCATCAGGAAGAGCTGTGCGTGGCCTGGTTGGCCAAGACCTTCCGCAAGCCATTTCGTTTCATGGAAGACCGCCGTGAGCACTTGATTGCTGGCGCCAATACCCGTGAACACCAATACCGCCTGAAAGCACACATCAGCAATGAAGGCCGCCTGCTGGCGCTGGATGCTGAAATTGATATTGATGGTGGCGCTTACTCGGTCTGGCCCTTTACCGTGGGTTTGGAAGTAGGCCAGGCCCTGGGCAACTTGCCCGGTCCTTACGATTTTCGTGGCTACCGCTGCCGCACACGCGGTGTGGGCACCAACAAACCTGGCTTCATGCCGTACCGCGGCGTTGCCCGTACGGGTGTCTGCCTGGCTATTGAGCAGATGATGGATCAGATCGCCCTGGCGGTCGGTAAGCCCTCCTGGGAAATTCGCTTGATGAACCTGGTGCAAGGCGAGCAAATGCCTTACGTCAACGTGGCCAACAAGCATTACGACTCGGGCAACTATCCAGAAAGCCTGCGCCGCGCTCTGGCTGCGGTGGATGTGGAGGCTGT
Source organism: Alcaligenes sp. PF14 (assembly GCF_037150615.1). Taxonomy (NCBI): domain Bacteria; kingdom Pseudomonadati; phylum Pseudomonadota; class Betaproteobacteria; order Burkholderiales; family Alcaligenaceae; genus Alcaligenes; species Alcaligenes sp. PF14. The sequence continues at coordinate 7,002 of NZ_JBAGRS010000012.1, forward strand.
GCTGGCTCGTCAGGCCAAGGGTGAGCCCGATGGTCGCCTGATTGGTCTGGGTGTGGCTTCCTATACTGAGCAGTCTGCACACGGTACGTCCGTGTTCGCCAGTTGGGGCACTGCGGTGATTCCGGGTTTTGATCAGGCTTTTGTACGCATGACCCCGGACGGTGGGCTGGAAGTGCGTGTGGGTGTGCATTCGCACGGCCAGGGTATGGAAACCTCGTTTGCCCAGATCGCCAGCGAAATTCTGGGTATTCCCGTGGCCAGGATCAAAGTAGTGCACGGTGATACGGGCCGCACGCCATTCTCTACCGGCACGTATGCCTCGCGCTCCCTGGTGATGTCTGGCGGTGCGGTGTCCAAGGCCTGTAAAGAGCTGCTGCCGCGCGTGCGCAAGATTGCCGCGCATATGCTGAAAGCCGATGTGGATAGCATTCAGCATCAAGGCGATATGTTCAGCGCCGAGGGGCGCCAGGTCAGCATCGCCCAAGTGGCGGATGCCTGGTACATCAATCCGCAGCATTTGCCCGAGGACGTGGACCCGCAAGGTCTGGAGCTATCCGTAGGTTACAAACCCAAAGTCGATACCGGCAGCTTCACCTACGCCAGCAATGCCGTGGTGGTGGCTGTCGATCCAAAGACTGGCGGGGTGGAAGTGCTCAAGTACGTGGTGGTGGAAGATTGCGGCGTCATGATCAACCCAATGATTGTGGAAGGCCAGACCATAGGCGGGATTGCCCAGGGGATCGGCACCGCCTTGTACGAAGAAATGCCCTACGACGAGTTTGCTCAGCCGCTGGCATCGACCCTGGCAGACTACGTCATGCCCGGTGCCTGCGAAGTGCCCAATATTCATATCGAACACATGGAAAGCCCATCGCCCAATACCGAGTTTGGTGCCAAGGGCATGGGCGAGGGCGGGGCGATTGCCCCTCCTGCCGCCATCATGTCGGCCATCAATAATGCTTTGCGCTCCACGGGAGCACAGGTCTCACATACCCCCGTGACACCGCATCGACTGCTAAGCGCCATTCGCGCTGCAGCACAGCCCGCCAATCAGCAAGATAAACAGCCCGTGTCGGAGGTTCAGGCATGAAGGCCGCCAAGTTTGAGTATGAACAGGCCCAGAGCCTGAAACAGATCCAGGACGCTTATGGTAGCGACCCTTCCGCCGTGCGCTTGATGGGCGGTAGCCAGTCCCTGGGCCCCATGTTGAATCTGCGTCTGGTGCGCCCTGGCCGTGTGCTGGATGTGTCGGCAGTGCCCGAGCTGCGACAGGTAACGGCCAATAAAGGGCAAGTGCGTATCGGCGCTGCTGTGACTCACGCCCAGATTGAAGATGGCATTCACGAACTGCTGCGCGGCCACATGATGCAGAAAGTGGCAGGCCGCATTGCTTACCGGGGTGTGCGTAATCGCGGCACCTTGGGTGGCAGCCTGGCCCATGCGGACCCGGCGGCAGACTGGGTGCTGACCTGTGCCGCCCTGGGCGCACGCATCAATGTGCGTGGAACCCAAGGCAGCCGTACGGTTCCCATGAGCGAATTCATGCTGGCTGCCTACACCACGGTGCTGGAAGCCGGTGAGTTCATCGAGTCTGTGGATGTACCTGAAGTGTCCGGTTCGGCCCGTTGGGGTTATTACAAATTTACCCGCAAAGTGGGCGAGTTTGCCGATGCCAGTTGTGCCTGCTATTTCGACCCGGCAACCCGCACGGCGCGCGTAGTGATTGGAGCCATGGAAGGCGCTCCGCGCTCTTTGCCCGAGCTGGCCGTGAACGTGGCTGCACAAGGGGCCGCCGTCCTGGAAGGGGACACGATTGCAGCGGCCTTGCAGCCGTATCTGGCACAACGGGATGAAGCTCATCAGGTGCTGTTCCGTACGGTAGTAGAGCGCAGCCTGAAGCAAGCGCTGGGTGTGAAAGGTTAAGACATGGCAGAAATCTCGATTCAAGTTAACGGCCGTCAGCAAAAGCACGAGGCCGAACCGCGCACCCATCTGGGTGATTTCATCCGCGAGAAAAGCCGTTTGACCGGCACCAACCTGAGCTGTGAACACGGTGTGTGCGGCGCATGTACGGTGCTGGTGGATGGCCGTCCAGTGCGCTCCTGCATCACTTTTGCCGGTGCTTGTGATGGCCACGAAGTCACCACCGTAGAAGGCTACGACGACGATCCGATCATGAGCCGTCTGCGTACGGCTTTCTCGGAAAAACACGCCTTGCAATGCGGCTTCTGTACGCCTGGCATGTTGGCGACCAGCCGCGACATCGTGCTGCGTTTGCCCGATGCAGACGAAGCCCGTGTGCGTATTGAGTTGTCCGGCAATATTTGTCGCTGCACCGGCTATCAAGGCATTACAGCCGCCATTCTGTCCGTGCTGCAAGCCCTGCGCGATCAGCCCGATGCCCAGGTAGAAGCCTTGCGCGCTGCCGTGGTGCAGAACGTGCAGCAAGACTGGCACCAGAACGGCTTTACGACTTTTGAAGCGGTACAGGAAGAAGTGCAGACGCCCGCTCCGGTGGCCGCTGCTGCACCTGCCCCGTCCGGCAGTGCCGACAAGGGCAAGGGCCAGGCTATTCAAGGTGGTTTTGATGCCCGTTTCCCGGCCGATCAGGTTTGGGCTTTCATGAAGGATTTGCCCAAAGTGGCGGGCTGTCTGCCCGGCGCGATTATCGAGTCCCAGGAAGGGGCCACGGTACAGGGCAAGATCGCCATCAAATTTGGCCCCATGTCGGCTGCCTTCAAGGGTAATGCCACGTTGGAAGAGGATAACGAACGCCGTGCTGCAGTGCTGCGCGGTGAGGGCGTGGACTCCTTGAGCCAATCGCGTGCCCGTGGCGATGTCAGCTTTCAGGTCAATCCGGATGGCGAAGCGCGCAGCCGCGTGGAAGTGGAGCTGGTGTATTCGCTGCAAGGGCCACTGGCGCAGTTTTCGCGCTCCGGGCTGGTTCAGGATTTCGTGCGCCGCATGATTGCGGAGTTCGGCAAGAACGTGAACCTGCGCCTGGAAAAACCGCTGGCCGAAGGCGAAGAGCCGGTGGTGGCCGAGTTCAATCCGGTCAAGATGTTCTTCAGCATTTTGTGGGACCGCTTCAAGGGACTTTTCCGGCGCTCATAAGCGCATAGACGACGCAAGACGATAAATAAAACGGGGGTAAGGAGATGACGGAGCGTAAAGCTTTGGGGGGACGTGTGCGCCTCGCAATCGGGGCCACCTTCTTGTTGAGCACCTGGGGGGCGGCAGCCGAGCCCTTGAATGTAAAGCTGGACTGGACCCCTTGGGCCGTCCATGCACCGTTTCATCTGGCCGTGGAAAAGGGCTGGTTCAAGCAGGCTGGCCTGGATGTACGGCTGGAAGATGGCAACGGTTCTGTCACGGCGGTGCAGATCGTGGGTGGCAGTGATCGCTTTGATGTGGGCCAGGCAGCGCTGGCCTCCATGGTGATTGCACGCAGCAAAGGCTTGCCAGTCAAAGGGCTGGCCACCTTTGCCACGTCCAGCGATATCGGCGTGTTGGTGCCCAAGGATTCGGGTATTAGCGGGCCGGAGGGTTTGAAGGGACGCAAGATCGCCTATACCGCCGGTTCTCTGGAAGCGCCTTTTGTCGATGCGTTTCTGGCGGCGGGCGGCTTGCGTCGCAGCGATGTGGATCTGCTGAGTGTGGATGCGGCTGGCAAGGCAGCGACCTATGCGGTGGGGCGGGCTGATGCCGTGATCTCCACCATTCCATTTGTACTGGCTTCGGTGTCGCGTCAGCGCGCCTCCAATGCCATTCCTTTCGCCCAGCACGGCCTGGATATGGTCAGCTTTGGCCTGTTCACCAGCGAAGCCAAGCTAGCCAGTCGGGGACAGGAGCTGGCGACTTTTTCCAATGTGGTGGCCAAGTCCTGGAACTACATTTACAGCGGTCACGAACAAGAAGCGGTGGATGCGATTGTGGCGCAACGCCCCAATGCGCGTTTGGACAAAGCCATTTTGCTGGACCAGCTGAACATTCTTAAAACCTACTTTGGCCCGGCTGTGGAGCAAGGCAGTATCGGCGTGAACCAGCCTGCGGACTGGGACAAGACAGTTGCCACGCTGGAACGGGTAGAGCTGATTCCTGCCGGTCAGAAGGCCACGGACTATTACCAGTCCGGCGTGGTCACCCCGCAATCCCTGAGCAGTCTGGAGCTGAAGTAATGGCGGCGCGGGTACTTTCTCAAGATGTGCGCAAGCGCTTTGAGGGCGCGCGTGATGTGCTGGCGCTGGACGGCATCAATGTCGATATTCAACCAGGCCAGTTCATCAGCATTCTGGGCCCCAGCGGCTGCGGGAAAAGCACCTTCCTGCGTTGCGTGGCCGGGCTGGAAAACATCAGCAGCGGCTCCCTGACGGTAGACCAGCAACCCGTCAGCGGCCCGCCCGACCAGGTGGGCATGGTGTTCCAGCGCGATGCCTTGCTGGAGTGGCGCAGCATACGCGACAACATTCTTTTGCCTTTGGAGTTTGCCGGCAAGCGCACGGCCGATTATCTGGACAAGGTGGATCAATTGCTGGCCTTGACCGGCCTGTCTCAGTTTGCCGACAGCTATCCACGCCAGTTGTCTGGAGGCATGCGCCAGCGGGCCTCCATTTGCCGTGCTTTGGTGGATGATCCGCGCCTGCTGCTGATGGATGAGCCTTTCGGTGCGCTGGATGCACTGACGCGCGACAACATGAACGCCGAATTGCAGCGCATCTGGATGAAAACGGGCAACACCACCTTGTTTGTGACGCACGGCATTGCCGAAGCCGTTTTCCTGGGCGATACCGTGCTGGTGTTCTCGTCTCGTCCAGGCCGCATTCTGGAGCAGATCAAGATCGACTTTCCTCGTCCGCGCCCGCTGTCCTTGCGCGAGACCCCGGAGTTCGGCCGGCATGTCGCTCATATCCGTCAATTGTTCGGCATTGCCGATGGTGCAGGAGACAGCCATGAATAAAGCCTTGCGTTCTATGCCCAGCTGGTTGGCGGGCGTGGTCTCTACCGTCGTGGTGCTGTTGGCGTGGGAATTAATTTGTTGGCTGGGTCAGGTGCGGGAAGTGATTTTGCCGCGCCCCTCGCTGATTCTGGAGGATTTGTATGGCGAACTGGGTTGGTACATGGGTCAAGCGTTATACACGCTCGGCATCACGCTGGCTGGATTTGTATTGGCCGCCGTAGGCGGCGTGCTGATTGCCGTCGCCCTCGTGGGTTCACCGCTCTTCGAGCGTTTTTGCTATCCCCTGATTGTGGGTTTCAACAGCATTCCCAAAGTGGCTTTGGCACCGCTGTTCGTGGTCTGGATGGGTACCGGCTACGAGCCCAAGGTGGCCATTGCTTTTCTGATCGCCGTCTTTGCCGTGATTGTGGATACGGTGCAAGGCTTGCGCTCGGTCTCGCCCGACATTCTGGACCTGGGCCGGGTTTTGAAAGGCGGGCCGGTTGCCCTGTTTTTCAAAGTGCGCCTGCCCTCTGCGCTGCCATCGATCATGGCGGGCCTGAAAGTGGCTCTGTCCCTGGCTTTGGTAGGGGCTATTGTGGGCGAGTTCGTGTCCTCCCAGCGTGGCCTGGGCTTTGTGATCATGAGCGCCCAAGGGGTGTTCGACACGGTGCGGGTGTTCTCCGCCCTGTTCATTCTGGCCGTCATGGGGCTGGCGCTGTACTTCCTGCTGGATGTAGTTGAAAAGCGCGCCACCCGTTTTCGGTCTCATTAGATTCCAACTAACTTCAACGCAGAAAATCTGGGGGATTGATGCAATCTTTACTCAAACTATCCAGGGCGATCGACAGCCTGAATCAGCTATGTGGCCGGGTGGTCATGTGGGTGGTTTTGCTGGTTGTCGTGATCAGCTCTTATAACGCCATCGCGCGCAAGTTCTTTGACTCCAGCTCCAATGCCTGGCTGGAGGTGCAGTGGTATTTGTTTGGCGCCTTGTTCCTGCTGACGGGCGGCTATACCTTCTTGCGCAATGAGCACGTGCGTGTGGACGTGCTGGCCTCGCGCCTGTCCGAGCGCAAGCAGATTGTGATCGAAGCCATGTGTGTGGTGCTGTTCATGCTGCCGGCCTGTATTGCCATCATGGCCTTGTCCTGGCCGGTGTTCATGGACTCCTATCTGACTCAGGAAGTGTCCTCTAATTCCGGCGGCCTGATTCGCTGGCCCGCCAAATTGATTATTCCCATCGGCTTTGCCCTGATTTCCTTGCAGGGGATCTCGCACCTGATCAAGTGCATTGGTTTCTTGCGCGGTGCCTGCCCCAACCCCAACAAGAAGTTGCAGGAAAAATCGCCCGAAGAGCTGCTGGCTGAAGAAATTGCTCGGCAAGCCGAGGCCAAGTTAGCGCATCAACACAAAGGCTGAACCAGATCATGATGGATTTATTTGTCGCCAATATGGCGCCAGTGATGTTTGCGTCGCTGATTGTTTTCTTGCTGCTGGGCTTTCCGGTTGCCTTTGCGCTGGCCGCCAACGGTATGGTGTTCGGTCTGATCGGTGTGGAAATGGGCCTGTTCAACTGGTCCCTGTTCCAGGCGCTGCCGCTGCGTGTGTTTGGCATCATGGCCAACGATACTTTGCTGGCCATTCCCTTCTTTACCTTCATGGGGCTGATTCTGGAACGCTCCGGCATGGCAGAAGACCTGCTCGATACGATTGGTCAGCTGTTTGGTTCCATGCCTGGTGGTCTGGCCATTGCCGTGGTGTTTGTGGGTGCCATGCTGGCTGCAACCACAGGTGTGGTGTCAGCCTCGGTGATCTCCATGGGCCTGATCTCCTTGCCCATCATGTTGCGCTACGGTTATAGCCGCAGACTGGCCACGGGCGTGATTGCCGCTTCAGGCACCTTGTCGCAGATTATTCCGCCGTCGCTGGTGCTGATTGTGCTGGCTGACCAGTTGGGCCGTTCGGTAGGCGATATGTACCGTGGTGCCATGGTGCCTGGTCTGGTGCTGACAGGCGCTTATCTGCTTTACATCCTGATTCTGGCCGTGCTGCGTCCCAAGGATGTGCCACCGATTCCTGCCGAACATCGCACTTATTCGGAGGCCAATGGCCGTTCCGGTGCGCGCTCCTTGTGCGTGTTGCTGTTGATCTCGCTGGTGGCCGGTTATATCTTGGACGAGTTTTGGGTTGATCCCAACGGCCCGGTAGATGAGAAGGTTATTATCTGCATCTTGCTGGTTGGTGGTGTGGCTTTCGTGCTGGCCCTGATCAACAAATGGCTGAAGCTGGGCTTGCTGTCGGTGCTGGCAGAACGCGTGGTGTTTGTGATGATCCCGCCCCTGGGCCTGATCTTTCTGGTGCTGGGCACCATTTTCCTGGGTATTGCCACCCCCACGGAAGGCGGTGCGATGGGCGCAGTCGGTGCTATTCTGATGGCGGTCAGCCGTCGTCGTCTGAGCACCGATCTGCTCAAGCAAGCTATGGATACCACGGCCAAGCTGTCCTGCTTCGTGATGTTCATTCTGATCGGTTCCACCATCTTCTCGCTGACTTTCCGTGGCGTGGATGGCGACTTGTGGGTGGAGCACCTGCTGATTGACCTGCCTGGCGGTGAATACGGCTTCCTGATTCTGGTCAGTGTGCTGGTGTTTGTACTGGCCTTTTTCCTGGATTTCTTCGAACTGGCGTTCATCATCGTGCCTTTGCTGGGGCCGGTGGCCGACAAGATGGGCATCGATTTAATCTGGTTTGGCGTGCTCTTGGCCGTTAATATGCAAACATCCTTTATGCATCCACCATTTGGCTTCTCACTATTTTATTTACGCTCGGTGGCGCCCAAGGATGATTACATCGACAAAGTGACCAAGAAGAAGATCCCGGGTGTGGCCACAGGCGACATTTACTGGGGCTCCGTACCCTTTATCTGCATCCAGATTGTCATGATTGCTGTGGTGTTGCTGTTCCCCGGCATGGTGACGCATTACAAGGGAACGGGCGCCCAAGTTGATCCCAATACAGTCACGATCGAAATGCAGGACGAATACGGTGCCGACCTGAATCCGTTTGATGATTCGGGCGAGGGTGGCGGTATGCCGGTATTCAAATAAACACAGGAAAGACTGGAGACACATATGGAGAGCCTGGATGTCAGGGTATTGCGCCAGTTGCACGAGTGGCGCGCACAAGGACGTGATGCCATTTTGGTTACGGTTGTGCAGACCTGGGGCTCGTCCCCCCGTCCAGAGGGTTCCATCATGGCTCTGGAAAAAGGTGGGGCGGTGGTCGGGTCGGTCTCGGGTGGTTGTATCGAGGACGATCTGATCCGTGCCTATCACGAACCCGCAGGGGCGGATAAGCGCCTGCATGGCGATGGCTGTCCTCAGATGCTGACGTATGGCGTCAGCGCGGATGAGGCGCATCGCTTTGGCCTGCCTTGCGGCGGCACGATCCGTTTGCTGGTGGAGTTCAATCCCTGCCCGCAAGCAATGTCGGAATTGCTGAGCTTGCTGGAGCAGCGCCATCTGGTGCAACGTCATGTGGATCTGCAAACTGGCCGTGCCTGGGGCAGTGCCACCCGTGTTCCGGCTGCCTTGCATTTAAGCGAGGACCGCCTGTCGGTGACTTTTGGCCCGTCCTATCGGCTCTTGCTGATCGGTGGTGGGCAACTGTCCGAGTACGTGGCGACCATTGCCTTGTTCAACGGCTTTGATGTGACGGTCTGCGATCCGCGCAGCGAGCATATTCAAGGCTGGAGCGTGACGGGTGCACGTGTAGTTAGCGGCATGCCGGACGATGAGGTCATTGCCTGCGTGCCGGATCGGCGTACGGCCATTGTGGCCCTGACGCACGATCCCAAGCTGGATGATATGGCCTTGCTGGAGGCGCTCAAGAGCAGTGCCTTTTATGTGGGGGCGATTGGTTCGCGACGTAATAACCAGAGCCGTCGCGAACGCCTGGCCGAGCACTTTGATCTGACGGCCGAGGAAATCGGCAAGCTCAAAGGTCCGATTGGTTTGTATATAGGCAGCAAGACCCCGGCAGAGATTGCCGTCAGCATCATGGCCGAGATCATCGCGATCAAGAACGGGGTGGAGGTACCGCGTGAGCTGTCTGTCGGCTCTGTCAAGGATAGACAAGAACAGCCGTCGGCCTAGGTGGTGGCTGTTGCGACAGTTCTGCATTCAAACTTTTCGCACTAAGATAAGAGAACGGGCGGCGACCCGTTCTTTTTTTGTCTCCGGGCCGCCCAGGACCTGACGCCTTCTGTTTTCAGCAGGCCGCCAGCGGGTGACCAGCCCGTGCAGCGTAGGGACGTTTTGATTTCTGTCTTTGTGAGCCTGCCATGCCCTTTGTGTCCCAATATGGTTTTTTGCCCCTGAGTGCCGCGCCCGGAAAACAGGCCCTGTACAGTCCGGCACAGTGCGCCAGCATGGATGCAGCCGCTCCGGCTTTCGGGGTATCCATCGAGCAATTGATGCAGGCCGCTGCCAGTGCGGTGGCGCGTACCGTGCAGCGCCATTGGCCGCAAGGAGCGGTGCTGTTCTTGTGCGGGCCGGGTAATAACGGCGGGGATGCCTTGGTGGCGGCGCAAATTCTGCGCGAGCAGGGGCGGGTGGTTTCCGTGTTCAGTCTGGTGGACCCGTCTGTACGGCAGGGTACGGCCGCCTGGGCGCAAACGCAATGGCAGGGTCGCTGGGAAAGTCAGTGCCCGGACTTTCGACGCTTTTCGGTGGTGGTGGATGGTTTGCTGGGAGCAGGCCTGGATCGTGATGTAGAGGGCGAGACAGCCGCCTTGATTCAGGCTTTGGCGGCTTCCAAGGTTCCTGTATGTGCCATTGACGTGCCATCGGGCCTGGATGGGGCCAGCGGGCAGGTGCGCGGTGTGGTCGCCCCTGCCACGGTGACAGTCAGTTTTGTGCGCTACAAGCCGGGCCATGTGCTGTATCCGGGCCGTGCCTTGTGCGGCAAGCTGGAGCTGGCCGAAATCGGCATGCCAGCGCCGGCCTTGCAAGAGGCCAATACCTGGTTGAATGAACCTGCCTTGTGGCATGCTCATCTGCCGCAGTTGGGTGCCCAGAGCCATAAATACACGCGTGGGCATGCTTTGGTGGTTGGCGGCGAACGGATGACCGGAGCCAGCCGTCTGGCGGCTCGTGCAGCACAGCGCGCTGGAGCCGGACTGGTCAGCATGGCTGTGCCACCCTCGGTCTGGTCGGTGTACGCCGGGGCACTGGACAGCATCATGGTGGCCCCCTTGGATGACACTTTGACCACGGACGAGCGCATTCGCGCCTGGCTGGTGGGGCCGGGTGCGGGATTGGGTGAGGAAACCCGTCGCCTGACTTTGGCTTTGCTGGCAACGGGGCGACCTTGTGTTCTGGATGCGGATGCCATCAGCAGCTTTGCAGCACAGCCCCAGGAGTTATGGGATGCCTTGCATGAGCAGTGCGTATTGACTCCTCACGCGGGCGAGTTTGCCCGCGTTTTTGAGGAAGCGCCTGATCGTCTGGAAGCGGCACGACTGGCTGCTACCCAATGTGGTGCCGTGCTGGTGTTGAAGGGAGCAGATACTGTTATTGCCGCGCCCGATGGGCGGGCCTTGATCAATGCCTGCGCACCGCCGTGGTTGGCCACCGGGGGCAGCGGGGATGTATTGGCGGGTCTGGTCTGTGGCTTGTTGACCCAAGGCATGCCTGCTTTTGAAGCGGCGGGGGCGGCTGTCTGGCTGCATTCACAGGCCGCCCTGGAGTTTGGTCCCGGACTGATTCCGGAGGATTTGATAGAGGTGCTGCCCCGTGTTTGGCAGCGCCTTCTGTCCAGAGCCTGAGACTTACTTGCGTGGGGCGCGCTGGTAGGCCAATGCCACAATCCCGCTCAGCACCACCGCGCCACCGAGCAATTGGGTGGAGTTCAAGGTTTGTTTCAGAATCAGCCAGCCCAGAATCAGCGAGGCCACCGGCTCCATATTCATGAAGGGCGCATTGCGTGTCATGTCCAGGCGGGGAGCCAGCACAAACAGGGTCACAAAGCCCGTGGTGTACAGCACACAGACCAGAGACAGGGCAATCCAGCCTACAGCGTCGTGGGGCAGGGAAGAGCCACCGGGCAGCAGTCCCAGAGGGCTAAGTGCAATCAGGCAGACCAAAGTTTGGCTGATGGTACAGAAACTGCGTACCAGGCCGGGCAAGGGCGCCAGTTTATTTTCTGTAATCCACAGTCCAATCGCAAAGGTCAGGGCGGTCAGCAGGCTGCAAACCACGCCCAGGACCCACTGCCCATCCAGCGTTGCGCCCTTGATCAGACTGGGAGCGTCCAGCGCCAACAAGAGGCCGACCAGAATTGCCATCATGATGATGGAGGTTTTGCGCGTGGGTTTGTGCCCGCCCAGTATCCAGGTCAGTAGCGCCAGCAGAATCGGGTACATATTGGCCACCAGCAAGGCCAAGGCGACGGGGATACGGGCAATGGAGGAATAAATCAGCATGCACTGCATGGTGATCAGCCCGCCCAGCATCAGTTGCCAGCCCAGATACTGACGGGGCACATACAGGGCTTGCTTGCGCCAGATCAGTAGCATGCTCAAGGCCAGGGTGGCCGCGGCCGAGCGAAAGATAACCGAGATGATCAGCCCGGTGCCATGGTCCAGCGCCACTTTGGCCGCGATATGGTTGGCGGCGAAGGAGCTGCCCAGCATTAACAGCAACATAATGGCAAGGTGACGGGGCAGTAAGGCAGGAGATGTTGCGGGGGGCATGCTACTTTTATTTCAAGTTTAAAGAATGGGTGGATGCTTTATTGTTGTCCGCCCTGCCACTTGCTGCAAGTATTGATTGCGAAACATGCCCAGGCCTGGTCCCGAGGGCGGTGCTACTATGTTGAGCGATGTCCATGTCCACAGAGATGCCTTCATGAAAATCGACCCCGCCAAAAAGCCGACGATTCCTCGTTCTACGGGACAAGCACCGTCCTTTTTCTGGCGCAGCTTGATGGCGGGTGGGGCCTTGCTGGCCGGCCTGACAGGCTGTGCCCTGCCTTCGCTGGAAGGACGTAGCCACAGCGAGGCGTTGCCGCTGGATCAGGCCAAGGAAACCATGATTGGCCAGGCAGTGGCTCCCTTAGTTCAGCAGCATCCTGGCTTGTCGGGCATTTATCCTTTGTTCGATCCACATGATGCCTATGCTGCCCGTGCCTTGTTAGCCTTTGCCGCTCAAAAAACGCTGGACGTGCAGTATTACATCTGGCGGGGCGACACCACCGGCACCTTGATGCTGGGCACTTTATTGCAGGCTGCCGAGCGTGGCGTGCGTGTGCGCTTGTTGATTGATGACAACGGCATCACCGGGCTGGATGATATCTTGGCCGCTTTGAACGCTCACCCCAATGTCGAGGTACGGCTGTTCAACCCCTTTGTGCTGCGCTGGCCCAAACCTCTGGGTTTTCTGACGGACTTTTCCCGTCTGAACCGGCGCATGCACAACAAGTCTTTTACCGTGGATAACCAGGTCACCATTATTGGTGGGCGCAATGTGGGCGATGAGTACTTCGGTGCGACTCAGGACGTCTTGTTTGCGGATCTGGACGTGATGGCAATTGGCGCGGTGGTGCAGGACGTCTCCAAGGATTTTGACCGTTACTGGGCCAGTCAATCGGCCTATCCGGTGGACAGCCTGATCAAAACGGGTGGTTCGGAAGCCCTGATGAAGTTTCAGGCCAAGTTGCAGGAAGCCGAAGCGCAACCACGCGCCAAGGATTACCAGCAGGTGCTGCGTGAATCGGATCTGGTCAGCCATTTGGTGCGTGGCGAGCTGGATTTCCAGTGGGCGCGGACCACCATGATCAGTGATGATCCGGCCAAGGCCCTGGGCCCGGTCAACCCTGAGCAATTGATGGTCTGGCAAATGGACCATGTGCTGGGCAAGCCCACCAGCCAGGTGGACCTGGTGTCCTCGTACTTTGTGCCTACCGCTGCAGGTGTACGGGCCTTTGAGGACATGATGAAGCGGCCTGGCATGAAGGTCCGTATCCTGACCAATTCCCTGGCTGCAACGGACGTGACGGCCGTACATGCAGGCTATGCGAAACGACGTAAAGCCTTGTTGGAAGCTGGGGTGCAGTTACTGGAGCTGCGGCCCACCATGGACAAGCCTACGCGTCACGGCTCCGGGCCTTTTGGTAGCTCGGGTTCGGCTCTGCATGCCAAGACCTTTGCGGTAGACGGTAAGCGCCTGTTTGTGGGCTCTTTTAATTTCGATCCGCGTTCGGTCAATTTGAATACGGAGCTGGGCTTTATTATCGAGAGCCCTGAAATGGCGCAAGCCCTGTCCAAGAGTTTTGAGGACGTCCTGCCTTACCGCAGCTATCGTGTGGAACTGGATGAAAACGGTGATCTGGTGTGGATTCAGTTGAACGAAGACGGCACCCAGCGCTTTTTCACCTCCGAGCCGAATGCCAGTATCTGGCGTCGAGCCGGGGTAGGCGTCTTGTCTATCCTGCCGATCGAGTGGCTGCTTTAAGCCGATTCAATTATCGGTAGCGGATCTGAAATGCCCCCAAGGATCAAGCTGATTCCTTGGGAGCATTTTCTTGTGCTTGCTGGTTTTATTGACTAGACCTTGAGCTTTTGCACGGCCTGTCGGCGTGTCTGAATCCAGTCTGCGTAGCGATGCAAGCCATGTTTTTCCATGTGTTGCTCGGCCAGATTCCATTCCTGCAAGGCTTGTGCGTTCTCGCCCAGCGCCATCCAGGCGTCTCCGCGCACACAGTGCAGCTCGGTGCCCAGACTATTGGTGTCATAACGCAGACCTTGAGCGGCAGCCTTGTCCAGCCAGGGCATGGCTTCATTGCTGCGACCCAGACGTATCATGGCGCGAGCAATACGGCTCATCAGGCCATCGGTGCTGATGGGTAGACCGTACTGGGCGATCTGTACGCAATCGAGCAGGGACTGCAGGCTGGTTTCTCGGCCTTGCAACATCACTTGGCAATAGTGCAGGTAAGAGCGACTAAGTGCAGACCAGGGCTCGGGGTTATGCGATTTTTGCAGCTCTTGCAAGGACAGCTCGGCCACTTGCTGACAGTCTTCAAGCTGTTCCATCAGGTAGTAGGCCTGCATGACGAACAAGTGCGTAATGGCGCGTAGTGAAAAAGTGGTATCCACACGCAAGGATTGCAAGGCCAGATGGACATGCTGCTGAGCAGCATCCATATTGCCTTTCAAGGCCAGGGCGACGCTCAGGGTTCCAAAGGTAATGGACTGAGGAAAGTGCTCGGCAATGGCCTGACGACCGTTCTGCTCCTTCAGGTCATCAAAGACGGCCAGGCTCAGGTTCAGCGTCTGGATGGCATTGGTGACATTCCCTTTCCACAGCTCGTGCTGACCAATGGCGTACAAGGCCCAGCTGCGGTTCTGATCGTGGCTGGTTTCATTGGCCAGAGCCAGTAACTGGCGCGCTTTTTGCAGGGCTTGCTCGAAATTGCCCTGGGCTTGAAAGGCTGTCCAGGCTGTCCACAAGCTGATCATGACCTGATCCGAGTCATGCTCGTCATGCAGCTCATGGCCCAGCTCGTAGGCCATGGCTGTAGAGGCGGAGGCGGGGCCGTACAACGAGGACTCAATCGCGCCTTGCAACATGCGACATTCAAATTGCAGGGTTTGGCGAACCTGCAAATCTTCAATCAATTCGCTGCGGTTCAAGGAGCGCTGCAGGTATTGGCTGGCCTGGCGCAGGTCGTCCTGTGCCAGCGCTTCGCGGGCCGCACGCTGCCACCAGAAGGCGGCTTCCGGACTTTCCGCTTCGCACAGATGCAGGGCAATGTACTCGGGCGCGTGACGGCGGCGTATGCCGTGCTGGGCGATGGCGTAGTGGGCCTGACGCAGTTCTTCCTGCATCGCCACACGTTCCAGTGCCTGGGAGACCAGCGGCAGACAGGAGACATGCTTGTCATGCACATCGATCAGATCCAGCGTCGCCAGCGTGTCCAGTCCACTGCTCAAGGCGGTGTTTTCCAGGCGCAGCATCAGGGCCAGCTCGTCGATGGAAATAGGCTGTGCTTGCAAGGCGATGCTGGTCAGGATGTGGCGTGTTGCGGGCAGGAGGCTGTGGTACTGGGTGCAGACCAGGTCAGTCAGGCACAAGGCATCACTGCATTCACTATTGAGCTCATGGCAGCGCAGCAGCTCGTTGGCATGGCCTGGATTGCCTGCGCTTAAGCGGACCAGGCGGCTGCGTTTATCGCGCGCCAGCCTTTGTCCCCGTTGGCCGCTTAACAGGCTGTTGATGCTGGAGCGATCCAGTGTACGCAGGCTCAGGTGCTCGGCACGTTCCAGTCCATGACCGGGTTTGCGGCTGGTTGTCAGCAGCAAGGTCGGGTGACGCGGGGCCGTGTGCGCCAGCAAGCGGATCAGGCGCTGGGAAGGCGGGTCGGCCCATTGCACGTTTTCAATAATCAGCAAGCGACGGCGTGGCGAATTGCCCGGGCCGCTGAGCAAATTGAACAATAAATCCATATGAGCCGTGGAAGGCTCGTTCAGGTCTTGCTCGTCCGGGCCGCTATTTAGCCATTGATGCAGGGACTGGGCCTGTTTGGGGCTGATTTCCAGTGCCTCTTGCAAGGTTTGCACGGAGAAGGGATCGCGCTGCTTGCCGTTTTGCGAGGTGAGGTAGTCGGCAATCTGCTCGTGCAGCCAGAGGCGAATCGGATGCCAGGCCACACGACGCTTGTCTTCACGACAATTGAGCACAATGCAGTGGTGGGCGGTTTTCTGCACATAGTCCGCCAGAGACTGCACCAGCAGACTCTTGCCGATATGAGCGCGACCGTGAATGGCAATGTGATGCAAGGCACGGTTGGGACCGATATGCGCCCAGGCTTGCACCAGATGGTCGAACTCTTGCGAGCGGCCATAGACGCGGCTGGTTAAACGCGTAGGGTCTGCGTCGGAAGGGCTCAGATTCAGCCACAGCGCTTCGCTCTGGCGGCCCAGCGGGCCTTGCACATCCTTGGTGTCCAGACGCAGAGCGGCCTGCACGCTGATACGTGGCGTGCCGGGGCTGGCTTCCCAGCTCAAGGGCAGCACCACTTGTGCAAGTTGGCCCCAGGGATCGGGGTAAGCGCTTTGATCGTCCATGGCCAGATCGGCGTGCAGGGCGATGCTCAGCTTGACGTGTTCATCCATGCGCAAGGTTGCCGCAACCCGTGCCAATGCGGCTGCTTGCGCGACGGGCGACTCCAGCAACTCGGGATAACCAAAGTAGGCAATCAACTGATTGGGGCCAGCCTCACAGGGCCAGCCGCCATGCTGTTCAATCAAGGTTTGCAAGGTCTGGCGACATTGTCCCAGCAGATGGCCGCCGCGCTCACGAGCATGCCGGTGACCGGGCTCAAAGCGCAGGCAAAAGCCGACCGCGGCCAAGGGGCGCAGGCGCAGGGAGACCGTCGTGGGTAAGGATTTGGCAGGGCTGATCGAGCGTGCCGGCAAATCCACCAGACTGCGTGTCTGGGCACTGGGTTCGCAGCCCAGGCGGTCGGCCAGCAAGACCGAGCATTGCTCGTAGGCGTGCAGGGCGGCTTCATGCTGGCCTTCCTGTTTCAGCAGCCGAATCAGCTCTTGATGCAGTTTTTCTTCTTCAGGCCAGATCAGGAGCCAGCGTTTAAGGTAACTGACTGCTTGCGGTGCAGGCAGCGTGCTCAGGCCAGACTGTATGTAACGGTCACGGCATTGCGACAGAGTTTGACGAATGTTTTGCTGTGTATCCTGCAACCAGTCCTGTAACTGCTCGCCATGGTGCAGTTTTACCTGCCCCAGCAAGGGGCCCTGATACAGGTTCAGGCGCTCCAGATCGTTAAGCGATGGCTGACTGGGGTGTTGCAACAGGCTGAGCACATCCACCTGGGTGTGGCTGGGGTCCAGGGCCAGGGTGTCATTGGTAATGTGCAGGGCCTGATCACAACCTTCAAAAGCGCGGCGCAAGGCGTGCAGCGCGTGGCGTAAACGAGCGCGGCCCACACTGATGGGGTCTTCATGCCAGATCGTTTCAGCCAAACGGCTGCGACTAATCGGCTTGCCCTGGGCCAAGGCCAACATGGACAATAAAATACGCGCTTTATCGTAGTTAATGATTTGTGCGCGGCATTGTCCTTTCACCAGGAGTCGGTAGGTACCGAGCAGGTAAATTTGGGCCAAGTGCGAGGCGGAGGAAGGCAAAACATCCATGGGCTCGGGCTCGTATCAAGAGTTAAGCAATGATTGGGATAATGTATCCGATACGTTTAATTTTCGTTTACCAACTTTTGCAAAAATAAACGCTTTGCTTGTTCAAGATTAAACCTTTTTGGGACATCTCCGGCTTAACTCATCGCAGGCTATGATGTGGACTTGTCACTTTCCTGTGCTTGCTTGCCTCTTGGTATGGTCGATCCCACACGTTCATCGCTGCGCAAACAGTCCAAATTGCCTCTGTCGCTCAAGGTGAAATATACCTTGCGAGCGCGCCTGGAGCGTGGCGAATGGCCGGTGGGAACGCGTATTCCCACGTTAGAGGAGTTGATGCAGGAGTATGGCGTCTCGCGCGCTACCGTGCGGGCGGCACTGGATGAGCTGGAACACGAAGGCCTGATCGAGCGCACACGCGGCAAGGGCACGTTTGTTATTGGCGACGTCGCGCAAGACCATTGGCTGATGTTGCCCACCAATTGGGATGCCTTGATTGAACATCTGACGCGTCTGGATTCGGTCATGGTGGAGCTGGACAATGGTCTGGGATCCTTGCCCATTGAAATTACCGGGCAGTCCTTGCCCGATGAATATTGGTGGACCAGCCGTGTGAATTACGCTGATGGCGTGGCTTACAGCCTGAATACGGTCTACGTGTTGAATACACTGGCCCAGACCTTGCAACCGGAATTAAGTCAGGAACCTGTGCTGCTGGTGCTGAATCGTCTGGCTCGCGAGCAGATCCATACTATTCGTCAGACACTGACCGTGCGGGTTGCCGATGCGGATTTAGCACGCCATTTGAATATGGATATAGGCATGCCTGTGGTGCGGGTAATTCGCCTGATTGTGAACCGTGCAAATCAACTGGTTTATGCGGCACAGGTCTTTTATCCCGCTAAATATCTCAGCATTCAGACCGAGCTGACACCTGGCCTTTAAGACTGCCATCCCAGGCGCGCTGCGCCTTTACGACACTCCTAGGTAAAAACACCAAGTTATGCCGCTCGATAGCGAGGTGTACACTTTTTCCATAAAGTCCTAAAAATAGAACTTTATGACTTTATAGGGAAGGCACTGTTCTGGTGCTGGATGTTTTTATTGTTTGGAGGAGTTTTACGTGAAGATAACCATGCTTGGCACCGGCGCTGCGTTGCCAGATCCCGATCGTGCTCAGTCGTCCATTTTGGTGACGCTGGAGAATGGCAAGAATTATCTGTTTGATTGTGGCGAAGGGTCCACGCGTCAGATGGTGAAGGCCAATATCAATCCAGCCGATGTGCCTTGGGTGTTTTTAAGCCATCTGCACTATGACCACGTGTGCGGTCTGCCTTTTTTTGTACTGTCCAGCTGGGTTTTTAACCGTGAAGGCAAGCTGAAGGTTTTTGGCCCCAAAGGCACGCAGGATTTTGTGGATCATTCCTTCGAGAATGGCGCGTTTCGTGTGGATATTCAGGCTCGTGCGGCTTATCCGGCTCGTCAGAAAAATATTGAAGCGGTACGCCCCGAGGTCTTCGAGGTGGAGCCAGGTCTGATGTACGAGGACGAGGACGTCAAAATCTACATTGATGTGGTGGACCACATTCCTAGCGAAATTACGGACTGCTTTGGTATTCGTATGGAGGCTGAAGGCAAGGTTGTGGCGTTCAGTGGCGACACGGCTCCGTGTGAGTCCATGATTCGCCTGGCGCAGGATGCGGATCTGCTGATACATGAGTGCACTTTTCCGGAGTCTTTCCTGAAGCATCGCGCGCAGTCAGGGGTAGGCACGTTTGCCCATACCAGTCCTTTGCAGTTGGGCGAGATCGCTCGTAAAGCCAATGTGAAGAGTTTAGTGGCCACGCATTTTGGACATTACGACTCCACCAGTCCGGTGATTAAACGTGCGGCGGGCAATCATTTGCCGGTTGATTTGATGGGGCCGGAGCGTCTGGATGAAGTGGCTCGGGATATTCGCAAAAGCTACAAAGGCGATTTGCGTTTGGCAACGGATTTGATGCGCATAGACCTGTAAAAGGCGCGCGGGGGAGACAAGATGCAAGCAATTAAAAAGACGGTGGTGGGCTTGGTGGCTGCGCTTGGTCTGGCTGCGGCAGGTCCGGTCTGGGCGGATTATCCCGATCACCCTGTGCGAGTGGTGATTCCTTACCCTCCAGGAGCGGCGGGTGACATTATTTTCCGTATCTTGCAGCCCAAACTGTCGATGGAGCTGGGGCAGACGGTAATTACGGATTACAAGACCGGCGCGGGCGGCAATATTGGCACGCAGATGGTGGCGCGCTCCAAGCCGGACGGCTACACCTTGCTGTTTTCAGCCACCAATAATTTTGTGATCAATCAGTTCTTGTACAAGAACATGGGTTATGACCCGTTCAAGGATTTGTATGTGATCAACAAGGTGGCGGATGCGGCGGCTTTTGTTTATGTGAATGGAGATTTGCCGGTCAAGAATATGGCTGAATTCCGGGATTATGTTCAGCAGCGCAAAGGGCAGGTGAATTACGGGACGCCAGGAGCAGGCACAACGCCGGAGCTGTCGGCCTGGAAGCTGTCCGAGGCTCTGGAGGGCGACATGCTGGGTATTCATTACCGAGGCTCGGCGCCGGGGATTCAGGCTTTGTTGAGCAATGAAGTGCAGATGTTTGTCAGCAGCTATGGTTTGGGGGCGGCTTTTTTGCCTGAAGGTCGTTTGAAGGCCTTGGCAGTGGCCTTGCCAGAGCGCTTCCCGGCTTTGCCTGATGTCCCCACGATGGAGGAGCTGGGCTACAAGGACGTGGTGATCAGCAACTGGTGGGCGTTGGCTGTTCCTGCCGGGACGGAGACGGAGATCGTGAGCAGGATTGAAGGGGCTTTGGAGAAGGTTCTGGCTGATCCGGCTATTCGCAGCAAGTTGCTGGATCAAGGGTATTTGCTGTCCAAGGTTTCTGCTGAGGAGTTTCGGAAGGGACTGCCTGCGGAGGCGGATTATTGGCACGATATCGTGACTAAGGCTGGGATTAGTTTGGATTGATATGTCGCTTGGGTACAGGGTTGGCTTGATTGGGATTGAGTGTTTTGTCGAGCCTTGTATGCGAGGGCTTGTTTGAAGTGGGAGGGCGCTGGTTTTGACAGGAGGAGGCTTTCTTCTGGACGTGCTGTTTGGGCTTTGCGTGAGGCCGGT
>NZ_JBAGRS010000013.1:0-21845 GCF_037150615.1 Alcaligenes sp. PF14
AAAAAGAGTAGTAATTTTGGGCGAAAGAGGTTAATATCCTCTTTTGCCTAAAAGCCAAACGTAGCAAAGTAGCGCGCTACGGTTTGTCAAGGTATAGGGGTATAGCTCAATTGGCAGAGCGTCGGTCTCCAAAACCGAAGGTTGAGGGTTCGATTCCTTCTGCCCCTGCCACCACAGTCACTCGCCACCACCTCGCGTGGCGTCACTCGTCGGAATATGTCGAATACCAACGTAGAAACCGTTAACCGAGGTTCCGAGCGCATCAAGCTGGGCCTAGCGGTCCTAGTCGTCGCCGCCGGTATTGTTGGCTATTCCGTTCTGGATGGCCAAAATTCACTGGTTCGCGCTGGGGTATTTGTTGCCAGCTTAATCGTCGCCGTATTGATCATCTGGTTTAGCGATACAGGCCGCCGCCTGGTCGCTTTTTCTCGTGATGCCTACACGGAAGTGCGTCGCGTTCACTGGCCATCCCGTAAAGAAGCAACGCAAATGACGGGTATCGTCTTTGTGTTTGTTGCCGTTATGGCCATCTTGTTGTGGCTGATTGACAAAGGGCTCGGCTGGATCATTTATGGCCTGTTGCTGGGCTGGAAATAAAGGGCACACATGAGCAAACGCTGGTATGTGGTTCACGTTTATTCCGGCATGGAAAAAAGCGTGCACAAAGCTCTGGTGGAGCGCATTGAACGCGCTGATCTCCAAGAAGCGTTTGGTCGCATTCTGGTTCCATCGGAAGAAGTCGTTGAAGTAAAGAACGGCAAGAAATCAATTACAGAGCGACGTATTTACCCTGGTTACGTTCTGGTCGAGATGGCCTTGACCGACGAAACCTGGCACTTGGTAAAAAGTACGCCGCGAGTCACCGGCTTTTTGGGCGGTTCCGGTAACCGTCCCGCTCCCATCTCCGAGCGCGAAGTGGAAAAAATCCTGTCGCAAATGGAAGAGGGCGTTGAGAAGCCACGGCACAAAGTGCTGTTCGAGGTTGGCGAACTGGTACGCGTCAAGGACGGTCCGTTTGCAGACTTTAACGGTAACGTCGAAGAAGTTAACTACGAGAAAAACAAGGTTCGTGTCACCGTTACTATTTTCGGTCGCGCCACCCCCGTTGAACTCGATTTCGATCAAGTCGAAAAGACCTGATTAATTACAACCCCCGGGAAGCCTGTCGCATCATGTGCCAGGCGTCATCACCCGCAAGGAGCTAAGCATGGCGAAGAAAATCGTCGGCTTTATCAAGCTGCAAGTCCCAGCTGGTAAGGCAAACCCATCCCCTCCAATCGGTCCAGCGCTGGGTCAGCGCGGTCTGAACATCATGGAATTCTGCAAGGCGTTCAACGCCCAGACACAGGGTCTGGAACCCGGTCTGCCAATTCCTGTGGTGATCACCGCTTTTGCTGACAAGAGCTTCACGTTCATCATGAAGACTCCTCCAGCAACCATCCTGATCAAAAAGGCTGCTGGTATCAAATCCGGTTCTGCACGTCCTAACGTGGATAAAGTCGGTACGCTGACCCGCGCTCAGGCTGAAGAAATCGCCAAGACCAAACAACCCGACCTGACCGCTGCCGATCTGGACGCCGCTGTGCGTACCATCGCTGGTAGCGCTCGCAGCATGGGCATCAACGTTGAAGGGGTGGTGTAAGTCATGGCTAAAGTAAGCAAACGCGCAGCCGCTATTGCTGCCAAGATCGACCGCAACAAGTTCTACCCTGTGGCCGAAGCTCTGGCCCTGGTGAAAGATACTGCCACTGCCAAGTTCGACGAATCCATCGATATCGCTGTTCAGCTGGGCATCGATCCTCGTAAGTCCGACCAACTGGTCCGTGGCTCCGTGGTTCTGCCTGCTGGTACCGGTAAAACCGTGCGTGTTGCCGTTTTCGCCCAAGGCGAAAAAGCCGACGCCGCTCGTGAAGCTGGTGCTGACATCGTTGGTCTGGACGACCTGGCTGAGCAAATCAAAGCCGGTCAAATGGACTTTGACGTTGTGATCGCTTCGCCTGACACCATGCGTGTCGTTGGTACCCTGGGTCAGGTTCTGGGTCCTCGCGGCCTGATGCCAAACCCCAAGGTTGGTACTGTGACTCCTGACGTTGCTACGGCTGTTAAGAACGCCAAGGCTGGTCAAGTTCAATACCGTACCGACAAGGCCGGTATCATTCACAGCACCATTGGCCGCGCTTCGTTCAACGTTGAACAGCTGCAGACCAACCTGGCTGCTTTGGTTGACGCCTTGAACAAGGCTCGTCCAGCCGCTGCCAAGGGTGTTTACCTGCGCAAGGTTGCCGTGTCCTCCACCATGGGTGGCGGTGCACGTGTTGAAATTGCATCTCTGACTGTTTAATCAACAGTTAGAAAAAAAGAACTTTGGGCTGTGATCCTGTTTACAGGGTCACTGCTGTCAAAGACCGTTGGAGCAGTTGGCTGACTTGTCATCTCACTGCTTAATCGGGGCAGAACGTCCCATCCAACGTAGACGGCGCCCGTGGAAGAATTCGTTATAGAACTCGTCCAGGTGCGCCGCATTCGGTTGATGTTGGGAAGCCTTCCCGACATCGTTTGAAGGAGTGTTCAACCGTGAGTCTCAATCGTGAAGAGAAAGCGGTAGTCATCGAAGAAGTCACTGCCGAACTGGCAAAGGCCCAATCGATCATTATCGCCGAGTACCGTGGTCTGGACGTCGCTTCTGCTACCGTATTGCGCAAAAAAGCGCGTGAGTCTGGCGTCTACCTGCGTGTGTTGAAAAACACCCTGGTTCGTCGTTCGTTGGCAGGTACCTCGTTTGACGGTATCTCCAGCCAGCTCGTGGGTCCTCTGATGTACGCCATCAGTGAAGATCCCGTTGCTGCGGCGAAAGTCGTTGCAGATTTTGCCAAGACCAATGACAAATTGGTCATCATGGGTGGTGCGCTGCCCAATAGCGTTCTGAATGCTGATGGTGTTAAGGCTCTGGCCACAATGCCCTCGCGCGAAGAATTGCTGGCGAAACTGCTGGGCACCATGCAAGCACCTATCGCTACTTTTGTGCGTACGCTTAACGAAGTTCCCACCAAGTTTGTTCGCGGCCTGGCGGCTGTGCGCGATCAGAAAGAAGCTGCGTAAGCAGTTTTCCTTCAGGAAACTTCGTCGTTGCGAACGACAACCAAACCTGGCATTTACCTAATATCTGGAGTTCTTAAAAATGGCTACTAAAGCTGAAATCCTTGACGCCATCGGCGCAATGTCCGTGCTCGAACTGTCCGAGCTGATCAAAGAAATGGAAGAAAAATTCGGTGTGTCGGCTGCTGCCGCCGCTGTTGCTGTTGCAGCTCCTGCTGCTGGTGGCGCTGCTGCTGCCGCTGAAGAGCAAACCGAATTCACCGTGTTCCTGGCTGACGTTGGCGCAAATAAAGTTAGCGTCATTAAAGTCGTGCGCGAAATCACCGGTCTGGGCCTGAAAGAAGCCAAAGACCTGGTTGACGGTGCTCCTAAGGCTGTTAAAGAAGGCTTGTCCAAAGCTGATGCTGAAGACGCTCAGAAGAAGCTGGAAGAAGCTGGCGCCAAGATCGAGCTCAAGTAAGAGTATCGATAGATGCCCGGGAATGCGTTTCAAGCCTTCCCGGGCTTTTGCGTTTCCAGAAAACCCATGATTTTTAATTAGTATTGTAGAAAGTCGGGTTTTTTAGAGTCGTAAACCAGGGCCGTGGTTGACGGTCCGTGTAACCCTTGAGTCGGAGTGCTCATGCCTTATTCGTACACCGAAAAAAAGCGCATACGCAAGAGCTTCGCCAAACGTGAAGACGTACAGCAGGTTCCTTACCTGTTGGCTACCCAGCTGCATTCTTTCAGAACCTTCTTGCAGAAGGACACGCTGCCTTCTCAGCGTAAGGTTGAAGGCTTGCAGGAAGCTTTCAGTTCCATATTTCCAATAGTAAGCCATAACCAAATGGCGCGGCTAGAGTTCGTGAGCTATACGCTCGGCGAGCCGGTGTTCGACGTCAAAGAGTGTCAACTTCGTGGTTTGACCTATGCTTCCCCCTTGCGGGCGAAGGTTCGTCTGGTCCTTATGGACCGCGAGGTGAGCAAGCCTACCGTCAAGGAAGTAAAAGAGCAAGAAGTCTACATGGGCGAAATGCCCCTGATGACTGATAACGGCTCTTTTGTGATCAACGGTACCGAACGAGTCATCGTTTCCCAGCTGCACCGTTCCCCCGGCGTGTTCTTTGAACACGACCGCGGTAAAACGCACAGCTCGGGCAAGTTGCTGTTCTCGGCTCGCGTGATTCCTTACCGTGGTTCCTGGCTGGACTTCGAGTTCGATCCCAAGGACATTCTGTTCTTCCGTATCGACCGTCGTCGCAAGATGCCTGTGACTATCTTGCTGAAGGCCATTGGCCTGACGCCAGAACAGATCCTGGCCCACTTCTTCGAGTTCGATCACATCGAACTGCATCAGGAAGGTGGCAAGCTGCAATTCGTTCCAGAACACTGGAAGGGCGAGGTTGCCCGTTTCGACATTACCGACCGTGATGGTCGCGTACTGGTTGAAAAGGACAAGCGTATCAATGCCAAGCATTTGCGCGACCTGCAAGCAGCCAAGATCGAATACATTTCCATCCCGGAAGATTTCCTTCTGGGTCGTGTGCTGGCCAAGAACATCATCAACGCCGAAACCGGCGAGGTGATTGCCAACGCCAACGACGAAATTACCGAATCCATTCTGGCTGAAATGCGCGCAGCCAATGTGCGTGATTTCGAGACCCTGTACGTCAACGAACTGGATCAGGGCGGCTTTATCTCCCTGACCCTGCGCACGGACGAAACAGCGGATTCCAATGCTGCACGCATCGCGATCTATCGCATGATGCGTCCCGGCGAGCCACCAACCGAAGAAGCGGTTGAGGCTTTGTTCAACCGTCTGTTCTACAGCGAAGAGTCCTACGACTTGTCGCGCGTGGGTCGCATGAAGGTGAACAGCCGTCTGGGCCGTGGTGACAGCATTGAAGGTCCCATGACCCTGACCGACGAAGACATCCTGGACACCATTCAGGTGCTGGTGAATCTGCGTAACGGCCGCGGTCAGATCGACGATATCGATCACCTGGGTAACCGTCGTGTTCGTTGCGTGGGCGAATTGGCCGAAAACCAGTTCCGCGCCGGTCTGGTGCGTGTGGAACGTGCTGTCAAGGAACGTCTGGGCCAAGCCGAGACCGAAAACCTGATGCCGCACGATCTGATCAACTCCAAGCCCATCTCTGCGGCTGTCAAGGAGTTCTTCGGTTCCAGCCAGCTGTCGCAATTTATGGACCAAACCAACCCGCTGTCCGAGATCACGCACAAGCGTCGTGTTTCGGCACTGGGCCCTGGTGGTCTGACTCGTGAACGTGCGGGCTTTGAGGTGCGCGACGTGCACCCAACCCACTACGGTCGCGTGTGCCCGATTGAAACGCCTGAAGGTCCAAACATTGGTCTGATCAACTCCATGGCGCTGTACGCTCGTCTGAACGAGTACGGCTTCCTGGAAACGCCTTACCGCAAGATTGTTGACGGCAAGGTCAGTGAACAGATCGATTACCTGTCGGCTATTGAAGAAAGCAATTACGTCATCGCTCAGGCTAACGCCGAGTTGACCGAAGACGGTGCTTTTGCTGACGATCTGGTTGCCTGCCGTGAAGCTGGCGAAACCATGATGACTGCGCCAGAGAACATCCATTACATGGACGTGGCTCCTTCGCAGATCGTGTCTGTGGCTGCTTCGCTGATTCCGTTCCTGGAGCACGATGACGCTAACCGAGCACTGATGGGCGCCAACATGCAGCGTCAGGCAGTTCCTTGCCTGCGCCCTGAGAAGCCTTTGGTCGGTACCGGTATCGAACGTACTGTTGCTGTTGACTCGGGTACCACCGTACAGGCCCGTCGTGGCGGTGTGGTTGTAGACGTTGACGCACAGCGCGTGGTTATTCGCGTACACGATGACGAGAACGTGGCTGGCGAGGTCGGTGTAGATATCTACAACATGACCAAGTACACCCGTTCCAACCAGAACACCAACATCAACCAGCGTCCTATCGTCAAACGTGGCGATATCGTGGCTCGTGGTGACGTGCTGGCTGACGGCGCATCGACTGACCTGGGCGAATTGGCTCTGGGTCAGAACATGCTGATCGCCTTCATGCCCTGGAACGGCTACAACTTCGAGGACTCGATTCTGATCTCCGAGAAGGTCGTGGCTGACGATCGTTACACGTCGGTTCACATCGAAGAGTTGACGGTTGTTGCCCGTGACACGAAGCTGGGACCTGAGGATATCACCCGCGATATCAGCAACCTGTCCGAAATTCAGCTGAACCGTCTGGACGATTCCGGCATTGTGTACATCGGTGCCGAAGTGCGTGCCGACGACGTGCTGGTCGGTAAAGTGACACCCAAGGGTGAAACTCAGCTGACTCCGGAAGAAAAGCTGCTGCGCGCCATTTTTGGTGAAAAAGCCTCTGACGTTAAAGACACCTCCCTGCGCGTGCCTTCGGGCATGGTCGGTACGGTGATCGACGTTCAAGTCTTTACCCGTGAAGGTATCGAGCGTGACAAGCGTGCTCAGTCCATCATTGATGATGAACTGCGTCGCTACCGTCAGGACCTGAACGACCAGCTGCAAATCGTTGAAGACGACGCCTTTGACCGTGCCTTGAAGTTCCTGGTCGGCAAAACCGTCAACGGTGGTCCACGCAAGCTGCCCAAGGGCACCGAGCTGACCGCTGACTACCTGAACGATCTGGATCGCTGGCAGTGGTTCGACATTCGTCTGGCTGACGAGCAACACGCACTGGTGCTGGAGCACACCAAGGAATCCTTGGAGCAAAAGCGTCACCAGTTCGACTTGGCTTTTGAAGAAAAGCGCAAGAAGCTCACCCAAGGCGACGAGTTGCCTCCTGGCGTGCTGAAGATGGTCAAGGTTTACCTGGCTGTTAAGCGTCGTCTGCAGCCTGGTGACAAGATGGCTGGCCGTCACGGTAACAAGGGTGTGGTTTCCCGCATCGTTCCCGTGGAAGACATGCCGCACATGGCTGACGGTACCCCTGTGGACATCGTTCTGAACCCGCTGGGCGTGCCTTCGCGTATGAACGTGGGTCAGGTTCTGGAAGTTCACCTGGGTTGGGCTGCCAAGGGTATTGGCCACCGCATCAACGACATGATGCAAGAAGAAAAGAACGTGCAGGTTTCCGAACTGCGCGCGTTCCTGGACAAGGTCTACAACACTGCCGGCAAGAAGACTCGCATCAACGAGTTGACTGACGACGAAGTGATGAACATGGCCACCAACTTGCAGAAAGGTCTGCCATTGGCTACGCCAGTGTTCGACGGTGCAACCGAGCAGGAAATCGACCAGATGTTGCGTCTGGCCTACCCTGACGACATCGCCGAAAAACTGCAGCTGGCACCACACCGCACGCAGGTTCGCCTGTTTGACGGTCGTACCGGCGAAGCCTTTGAGCGTATGGTCACCGTAGGCTATATGCACTACCTGAAGCTGCATCACCTGGTCGATGACAAGATGCACGCTCGTTCGACAGGTCCGTACTCCCTGGTTACTCAGCAGCCGCTGGGTGGTAAGGCGCAGTTCGGTGGTCAGCGTTTCGGGGAGATGGAAGTCTGGGCGCTGGAAGCGTATGGCGCCGCCTACACCCTGCAGGAAATGCTCACGGTTAAATCCGACGACATCGCCGGCCGTACCAAGGTCTACGAGAATATTGTCAAGGGTGACCACGTGATCGACGCCGGTATGCCGGAGTCCTTTAACGTTCTGGTCAAGGAAATCCGTTCCTTGTCCCTGGACATGGATTTGGAGCGTAAATAATGAAAGCGCTACTCGATCTCTTTAAACAAGTCACTCAGGACGAGCAGTTCGATGCCATCAAGATCGGCATCGCCTCGCCCGAGAAAATCCGGTCCTGGTCTTTCGGTGAAGTCCGCAAGCCAGAGACCATCAACTATCGCACGTTCAAACCCGAGCGCGATGGTCTGTTCTGCGCCAAGATTTTTGGTCCCATCAAGGACTACGAATGTCTGTGCGGCAAGTACAAGCGCCTGAAGCACCGTGGCGTCATCTGCGAGAAGTGTGGCGTTGAAGTCACCGTCTCCAAGGTGCGTCGCGAGCGCATGGGTCACATTGAACTGGCCTGCCCGGTTGCTCACATCTGGTTCCTGAAGAGCCTGCCATCCCGTCTGGGCATGGTGCTGGACATGACACTGCGTGACATCGAGCGCGTGCTGTACTTTGAAGCATGGTGCGTAATCGAACCTGGCATGACCCCGCTCAAGCGCGGTCAGATCATGTCCGATGACGATTTCCTGGCCAAGACTGAAGAGTACGGTGACGACTTCCACGCCCTGATGGGCGCGGAAGCGGTGCGCGAACTGCTGCGTACGATCGACATCGATCGCGAAGTCGAGCGCCTGCGTGCCGAACTGAAAGCCACCGGCTCGGATGCCAAGATCAAGAAGATCTCCAAGCGTTTGAAAGTGCTGGAAGGCTTCCAGAAATCCGGCATCAAGCCAGACTGGATGATCATGGAAGTGCTGCCCGTGCTGCCACCGGACCTGCGTCCGCTGGTACCACTGGACGGCGGCCGCTTTGCGACTTCCGACCTGAACGATCTGTACCGCCGCGTTATCAACCGTAATAACCGTTTGAAGCGTCTGCTGGAA
Organism: Alcaligenes sp. PF14; assembly: GCF_037150615.1. Lineage (NCBI taxonomy): Bacteria > Pseudomonadati > Pseudomonadota > Betaproteobacteria > Burkholderiales > Alcaligenaceae > Alcaligenes > Alcaligenes sp. PF14. The sequence continues at coordinate 8,683 of NZ_JBAGRS010000013.1, forward strand.
CTGAAGGCACCGGACATCATCTTGCGCAACGAAAAACGTATGCTGCAAGAGTCCGTGGACTCCTTGCTGGATAACGGTCGTCGCGGTAAAGCCATGACCGGCGCCAACAAGCGTCAACTGAAGTCCCTGGCCGACATGATCAAGGGCAAGAGCGGTCGTTTCCGTCAGAACCTGCTGGGCAAGCGCGTGGACTACTCCGGTCGTTCCGTGATTGTGGTGGGTCCTCAGTTGAAGCTGCACCAGTGCGGTCTGCCCAAACTGATGGCGCTGGAACTGTTCAAGCCGTTCATCTTCAACCGTCTGGAATTGATGGGTCTGGCTACGACCATCAAGGCAGCCAAGAAGTTGGTGGAAAGCCAGGAACCGGTGGTGTGGGACATCCTCGAAGAGGTGATCCGCGAGCATCCCGTGATGCTGAACCGTGCGCCTACGCTGCACCGTTTGGGTATTCAGGCTTTTGAACCGGTCCTGATCGAAGGTAAAGCGATTCAGCTGCACCCTCTGGTGTGTGCCGCCTTTAACGCTGACTTTGACGGTGACCAGATGGCCGTTCACGTGCCGCTGTCGCTGGAAGCCCAGCTGGAAGCGCGCACTTTGATGCTGGCCTCCAACAACGTGCTGTTCCCCGCCAACGGCGAACCATCCATCGTTCCTTCCCAGGATATCGTGTTGGGTCTGTACTATGCGACCCGCGAACTGGTAAACGGCAAGGGCGAAGGCTTGTTCATGGCCGACGTGGCTGAAGTTCAGCGCGCTTACGACAACAAGGAAGTCGAGCTGCAAACTCGTCTGACCGTCCGTATCGAAGAATTCGAGAAGGGCGAAGACGGTGAGTGGGTCAAGACCATCAAGCGTTACGAAACGACTGCTGGCCGTGCCTTGCTGTCAGAAATTCTGCCCAAGGGCATGCCTTTCACCGCATTGAACCGTGCGTTGAAGAAGAAAGAAATTTCGCGTCTGATCAACCAGTCCTTCCGTCGCTGCGGCCTGCGTGCCACCGTGATTTTTGCCGACAAGTTGATGCAGTCCGGTTTCCGTCTGGCAACTCGTGGTGGTATTTCCATCGCCATGAATGACATGGTTGTGCCTGTCGTCAAGGAAAGCATCCTGGCTCAGGCTAGCAACGAAGTTAAAGAAATTGACAAGCAGTACTCCTCGGGTCTGGTGACCGCTCAGGAACGCTACAACAACGTAGTGGACATCTGGGGCAAAGCCGGTGACCGCGTGGGTAAGGCCATGATGGAACAGCTGGCTTCCGAGCCAGTGATCAACCGTTTTGGTGAAGAAGTACGTCAAGAGTCCTTCAACTCCATCTACATGATGGCGGACTCCGGTGCTCGTGGTTCGGCTGCACAGATTCGTCAGCTGGCTGGTATGCGTGGTCTGATGGCCAAGCCTGATGGCTCCATTATTGAAACGCCTATTACCGCGAACTTCCGTGAAGGTCTGAACGTACTGCAGTACTTTATTTCGACTCACGGTGCTCGTAAGGGTCTGGCCGACACGGCCTTGAAGACGGCTAACTCCGGTTACCTGACTCGTCGTCTGGTCGACGTGACTCAAGATCTGGTCATTACCGAAGACGATTGCGGTACCAAGGGCGGCTACACCATGAAAGCCATCCTGGATGGTGGTGAGGTTATCGAGCCCCTGCGCGATCTGATTCTGGGCCGTGTGGCCTCGACCGACATCGTCAACCCTGACAATCAGGAACTGGTTATCCCCGCCGGCACCTTGCTGAACGAGGACCTGGTCGACCTGATCGACAATCTGGGTATTGATGAAGTCAAGATCCGCACTCCGCTGACTTGCGAAACCCGTCACGGCTTGTGCGCAAGCTGCTACGGTCGCGATCTGGGCCGCGGTATGCTGGTTAACCGTGGTGAAGCCATCGGTGTTATCGCTGCTCAGTCCATCGGTGAACCGGGTACCCAGCTGACCATGCGTACGTTCCACATTGGTGGTGCGGCTTCGCGTGCAGCGCTGGCAAGCTCGGTGGAAACCAAGACGGCTGGTACGGTCGGTTTTGAAATTGGTCTGCGTTATGTGACCAACGCCAAGGGCGAACGCGTTGCGATCTCCCGTTCCGGTGAAATCGTTATTTTTGACGACAACCGTCGTGAACGTGAACGCCACAAAGTGCCTTACGGTGCCACCATTACGGTGGGCGATGGTGAAGCCATCAAGGCTGGCCAGCGTCTGGCAAGCTGGGATCCGCTGACCCGTCCTATCGTGTCCGAGTACACCGGTACCGTTCGCTTCGAGAACATCGAAGAAGGCGTGACCGTGGCTCGTCAGGTGGACGAAGTGACCGGTCTGTCGACTCTGGTTGTGATCACTCCCAAGACACGTGGTGGCAAGATCACCATGCGTCCTCAGATCAAGCTGCTGAACGAGCAAGGTCAGGAGATCAAGATCGCTGGTACCGATCACATGGTCAATATCTCCTTCCCGGTGGGCGCGTTGATTACCGTTCGCGACGGTCAGCAAGTGTCCGTGGGTGAGATTCTGGCGCGTATTCCCCAGGAATCGCAAAAGACTCGAGACATTACCGGTGGTCTGCCACGTGTGGCCGAACTGTTCGAAGCTCGTTCGCCCAAGGACGCCGGCCTGCTGGCCGAAGTTACGGGTACGGTTTCCTTCGGTAAGGACACCAAGGGCAAACAGCGTCTGGTCATTACCGACCTGGACGGCGTCAGCCACGAGTTCCTGATTCCGAAGGAAAAACAGGTTCTGGCTCACGACGGTCAAGTGGTGAACAAGGGCGAGATGATTGTGGACGGCCCAGCCGATCCGCACGACATCCTGCGCTTGAAGGGTATCGAGAAGCTGGCCAACTACATTGTTAACGAAGTGCAGGACGTTTACCGTCTGCAGGGTGTGAAGATCAACGACAAGCACATTGAAGTGATTGTTCGTCAGATGCTGCGCCGCGTGAACATTGTGGATGCCGGTGATACCAACTTCATCACGGGTGAACAGGTTGAACGCTCCGAACTGTTGAACGAGAACGATCGCGTTCTGGCCGAAAACGGTATTCCAGCTACGTACGAAAACGTGCTGCTGGGTATTACCAAGGCCTCGCTGTCGACCGACTCCTTCATCTCGGCGGCTTCCTTCCAGGAAACCACCCGCGTGTTGACTGAAGCGGCCATCATGGGCAAAACCGACGATCTGCGTGGTCTGAAAGAAAACGTGATCGTGGGTCGTCTGATTCCTGCTGGTACCGGTATGGCCTTCCATTCCGCCCGCAAGGAAAAAGAAGCCTTTGAAGTGGCAGAGCGCAAAGCAGCCCGTGAACTGGAAAACCCGTTTGCGTCGGCTCCTGAGCCTTCGGAAGACCCGGTCTTTGTGTCCGGCGCCTCCGAGCCCGAGCAGCAACCTGCAGCCCCAGAGGGCGATCAGGAATAAGCAAGACTTGGTGGTTCCCCACCCTGTTTATCCAGGGTGGGCCGCTACCTTCAGGTAGTCGGTTAAAACCAGATAGCTCGAGCTAAAAAAAATCCCCACATGGCCAGGCCACGTGGGGATTTTTTATGGCCGCCTGGCGGCTACAAGCGGATGCGCTTAGCTACCCAGCTTGATTTCGCCAGTCATGATGCTCCAGTGACCTGGGAAGGAGCAGAAGAATGCGTAGTCTTCGCCTTCTTTCAGCTTGGAGACGTCAAAGGTTACGGAGGTGCTTTCACCGCCGCCGATCACGTCAGTGTGAGCGATCACGCGCTCGTCACCGGCTTTAACGTAGTTGTTGTCCAGACCGGCTTTCATGCCATCGGTAGCAACAGCGCTTTCATCGGCTTTCTTCGAGATAACGACGTTGTGGCCCATGGCTGCTTTAGGCAGCTTGCCAGTATGTTTCAGGTTGATTGTGAATTCCTTGCATGTCTTGTCAACAACGATGCTCTTGGTGTTGAACTGCATGGAGTCATTGCCTTCGATGGTAACGTCGCAAGCAGCAAAAGCAGGCACGCTGGCCAATCCAAGAACGGCTGTGAAAGCGATTTTGGCAAACATTCTAGTAACTCCTTGAAAACTGACAAAAAAAGGAACGGGACACGGGGGTGTTGTTCCGGTCTTACAGCATAGACTGTAGCGCACTCAAGGTGCTTAACAAAACAAAGACCCGGACTATTTTACCGGCTTATATCGCCGCGTCCGAGACCGTAAATGATTTGTTTTCCCATCGTTTGATGTGGCTCTAACAGCCTCACTCTATCACCTTCAGGGAGCTTGACGGCGGTGCAGATCAGGTTTCACTTTTCGGGATGTTTAGTTTGTGACCAAGTGTTGAGCCACGTTGAAGAGGGCGGCAGCGGCGATCAGGCACAACAGCAGGCCACAGAGCTGTTCGATACGTGGCAAGTGCTTTTGTATACGCTGCTGCCAGAGCGGGTGCCCGATCAGAACGGTGATGAACAAGTCCCAGAGTAAAACAATTAAAAACATCCACAGACCCAGCAAGATATGCAGGCCCGTACCAGCGCGGCTACTGGCCAGTACGGAGGCCAGGCTGGCGTAAAACAAGGCGTTCTTGGGATTCAGCAGCCCCGAGAGCAGGCCAAGCAGAGCGTGATGCCACCAGCCGCCTGTAGAGGCTTCAGAGGCCTTGATCCATTGCCCAGTAGTGTGATGGGCCACCTGCAGGAATTTCACGCCCAAGTACAGTAAATACAGCCCTCCAGCGCCCTGTAGCAGCACAAAGAGAGGGCTGCCAGTGCTTATCCGGGCAAAGCCCGTTAGTGCCAGGCTGATGTACAGGCCATTGGCCAGGGCGACACCGGCACAGGCTCCGCTTGCGACCCAGCGTCCATGGGCCAGGGTGCTGCGGGCGATCAGGAAAAAATCGGGGCCGGGGGAAAGCAGGGCCAGGAAATGGGTGCTGGCGATCAGCAAGAACAAGGACACGGCGGTACGTCCAGAAGCAAAACTGCAGTGTGACCAGAAGCGTGGGCGCTGTATTGAATAAAAGTGCGCGCGCTTTAGCTGCGGTACTGGCCCGGAGTGACACCGGTGTAGTGCTTGAAGACACGCTGAAAATGACTTTGGTCGGCAAAGCCCAGGCGATAGGCAATATCAGCCAGTTCGTCGCCTTGGCGCAGGGCGTTTCGGGCCAGGTTGATACGTTGATTCAATTGCCAGCGCTGTGGAGTCAGGCCGGTATGGCGACGAAAGGCGCGAATCAGCTGGTAGCGGCTAAAACCGGTTTCTCGAGCAAGTTCTTGCAGGGGGATAGTGGCTAATTGGCCTTCAACCCAGCGATCCAGGGTTTTCTGCAAGATGGGGCTAGGTGGGGGAGCGGGTGCCAAAGGCTGGGATTGGGCTGAGCCGTGGTGCAGCAAAAAGTCGATCAGGGCTGCTTCTTTGCTCAGTAGAGGAGCGGCTGAAAACAAGAGCGAGTTCAAGTCACAGTAGGCTGCATAAAGCAGTGGCTCGTGACTAACGCGGATGGGCTCCTGGGCTTGAAGTCTGAACTCTGTACTTTCCTGCCAAAGTTGCTCCAGCCACCCCGCATCCAGATGCAGCATCTGATAGCTCCAGGACTGATCTGGCAACGGATTGCAGGCATGGCTGCGGTGCGCGGGGACAAAGACCACAGACCCAGGTGCAAGCTGGACCGGGCCGCCGGGTGCGCCCGTAAAGACGCTGCCACCGCCATCAACGGCGCCAATCGAGTAGGTGGGGTGGCTGTGCTCCTGATAGCAGATCCGGCTGTTGCAGGCACGTCGGCTTTCTACATAGGGCAGGGCGGCATCGCGCCAGAATTCAGTCTTCATCGGAGATAGCAATCGTGGCCAGGGAGACGATAAAGGTACAGCCTTGCTTACGCGTGCTGTCCAGGACAATATCCCCGCCGTGTTTGTTGATCACGGTTTTCACAAAGGCCAAACCTAGTCCGCTACCCGAAGGTGCACCTTCGGTATTTTCGTGGGCTCGATGATAAGGCTCAAAAATAGTCGCCTGATTTTCTGCCGGAATTCCCCAGCCCTGATCTTTGACGAATACCTGAACGCTGTTGTTGCCCAGCACAAGGTCTATATCAATCTGGTTGCCATCCGGTCCGTACTTGATGGCGTTTTGAATCAGGTTGGTAAAGGCGCGGCGCAGCATGGGCGCATTGCCGTTCACCCAGACCAGCTCCGAGTCGTTCAAGTTCAGGCTGATAGAGCGCTTGCTGGCGCTGGCCCAAGCGTCATCCAGACAGTCTGCCAACAGATCAAACAGGTTCAGCGGGCTCAGTACCATTTCCATGGCCTCGGCCCGTGCCAGACTAATGAAGTTGTCCACCAGTTCCAGCGTTTGTTCGGCATAGCCTTCCATCTTGTGCAGAAACTGATCTGGCGGCAGCTTGCTGTCATCCTGACGTTGCAAGCTCGTTAGTGCCAGGATGGAGTTCTGGGGCGCCCGCATATCATGCGAAATGAAGCGCAAGGTCTCTTCACGCTTGGTCTGGGCCTGGCGCAACAGATTGATGGATTTATGCAGCTGGGTCAGACGATGAGGCAGATTACGTGTACTTAAGCCCGATAGGCGCTCGTTCAGAGCAGTTCTGACATCCGGGTATTCCAGCTGCAGCTTGTTCAGTTCTTCGGTCACCTGATTCAGGGCAGCTTCCTGACTGCGCCAGTGCCATAGCGGGTAGGCCAACAGAACAGTAATCAGGCTGGCCAGTGGCGGAATCCACAGATTGAAGCCATGCATGGCGATCCAGTTCACCAGCAGGATCGCAAAGACCAGCCCGATCAGGCTGAGCAAGGTGGCGCGTGGCGACAGATAGATCAGAACCTGACATGCCAGCAGGACTGGCAGGCAACTGGCCAGCGCAATGAACCAGGCCGGTGGGGTGCGCACCCAATGATTGCTGCGTACGGCTTGCAAGGTATTGGCCAGGATCTCCACGCCCGACATGCTGCTCATGCCGGCTTTGGACAAAGGGGTAGGAAAGGTATCGCCCAGTCCACTGCCCCAGGCTCCTACCAGCACATACTTATCCTTGAAGAAAGAGGGCGGAATATCACCGTTCAGGACATTGAAGTAAGGCACGGTCCGAAAGTGGCCGCTGCGGCCCAGAAAGGGAATGTGGGGAATGTCTTTCTGACTGGAGTCCAGAGCTTGCAGGGCCAGATCCACATCTCCGCCTGTCATCAACATGGCAATCGTGAAGTGCGGCAGCACACGGCCCAAGGGGGTAGTCTGCTGCAGGGCGACACGTCGCACTACCCCATCTGAATCAGGTTCGATATTGATGTAGCCCGACGCCTGGGCTGCCTGGCTGAGCACGGGAATGGCGGTATGCACGGCCTGCCGCTGAGTGTCATAGATCATTGGCAGCACAACGCGTCCGTGATGATGTATGGCCTCGGATAGAGTCAGGTCATCATCGGGGTAAGCCGGGTTGGGTTCCTGAAAAACCAGATCGATGCCGACAGCACGAGCCTGTTCGAGACGGCCTAGCAGTTGGGCATGGTTGATGCGTCGCCAAGGCCAAAAGCCTAGGTTGGCGATGCTGTAGTCGTCGATGGCGACAATGACAATATCCGGGGGCGCAGCCTGTGGAAGAGCGGCTGCCATGGTGAAGTCGTAAATCAGGTTGTTCAGCTTGCCCAGCGCGAAGTCGTCACGCAGGGAGCTGAACAATAAGGTCAGCAGCATCAGCAAGCCCGAAACCAGATGCCACTCTTTCCGAATCCGGTCAGAGAGTAGCTTGCTGTTTCTGGGGGCCGGGCTGCTCATGCCGTACGCCGTTTAGCTACTCGAACTGAGACAGCAGGATTGGATCGCCAAAATTGCTGACCACGGCTTGGCCATCCGAGCTGGTCAGGCTGGCTGCGCCTTCAAAGCTTTCGATCGTGTCCGGGCCCATCAGACCATGGCGGTCAATGGCACGAACGGTAACGTAGTACGTGCCAGGGCGCGAGGCACCGAACTGAATATCCGTATCTGTCGTAATGTTACGCGACAGCAGCTTGGCACCTTGCGGGTCGGTAGAGGTCTGGACCAGATAGGCCTGGGCACCGGGCACGACCTGAATCGTGCTGTTCCATTGGCCACCGCGACGCTCGGGCGTGGAGATCTGCGGAGCGGGCAACAATGGCTCCAGCGCCATGATATTGCCATCTGTGCCTACAGCGGCCCCTTGATTCTGCTTCAGGGCGGTGGGGGTGCTGCGTTGCTGGGTTCCCAATTCAGCGCGGCCTTCCAGCACTTCGCTGTGAGCCACGCCTTGGTGAGTACGCACACGCAATTCGGTGCCACGGACACCGGTAATGCTGACAGGGGTGCGGACTTCAAAGCGACCTACGCCGGTTTTTTCCGGGGAAACGCGTGATTCCACGTCGCCATCGTCCAGAGCGATGATCGAGTCGGTCAGGCCGGTGCCTTCAAAGGCACGCATGCGGGCCACGCTCAAGGATGCCTGTGCGGGTACGCTCAGTTGGCTGCCGTCTTGCAACTCCAGCGTCAGGTAGCCATTGCTGCCTGTTCGGATCAGGTCGCCTTCTTGCAAATGAGTCGTTCCTGCACCCAGTGCTTGACCGTTCACAAGAATTTGGCCGGTCTGGTGAGTGATACGGGCGGGGGCGGGCACTTCCGGAATCATGCGAAATGGAATGTGCAGTTCTTTGCCGATAGGTAGACGGTAGGGATCGGCCACCGCGTTCAGTCGCTGAATTTCGGACCAGTTGCGGTCCTGGCGGGTATAGGTCTGGGAGATGCCCAGCAAGGTGTCACCGGCCAGCACTTTATAGACAAAATTTTCGCCGCGGGCGCCAGAAGGTTGGGCTGACACGACGCCACCCCAAATCAGGCCGCAAACGAGAGGCGCGGCGATACGCAAAGTAATCATAGAAATCAGCTAGGGTCGGTCAAAAGTTCAAGGCGATAGCCCAGGGCGTAAGACGCCGTCAGGCGTACCCCGTTCTCGGGTCGCAACTGGAGTTTACGGCGTATGTTGGACAGATGAGTGTCCAGCGTACGGGAGGTGGCCGGAATTTCCCGGTTCCAGACCGCGGAGCTTAAAACATCACGCGAGAACAGGCGGCCGGGGTTGCGAAACAGTAAAAGGGCCAACTCAAATTCTTTGGGCGCCAGGGTAACGGTTTCACCGTTCAGCACAATATGGCCTTGTTCAGGAAAGATGTCGTAGCCTGCAAACGAAAAGCGGCTGTCCTGAGTGGCCGAGGTGCTCAGATCCAGACGGCGCACAGCGGCATTGACGCGCGCAACCAGCTCTCCCTTGCGTACGGGCTTATTAATATAGTCGTCGGCTCCGGCCTGCAAACCCGTGACCAGATCCTCTTCCTGGGTACGGCTGGTCAGGAATATGACGGGCAGGGCATGGCCCAGTGTGGTGCGAACCCAACGCAACACATCCAGGCCGCTGACGTCCGGCAGTTCCCAGTCCAGTAGCAATAAACCGAAATTATGTGGCTTGGCCAGAGCGGCCAGCAGGTCCTTTCCTTGATGAAAGGAGCGACATTCATAGCCAGCCTCGGTCAGGATCCGGGCAATCAGTTCAGCCTGGACGAGGTCGTCTTCCAGGGAAGCGATGATCATGGGTATTGTCCTTGTCGCAGAAGTGCAATAGCCCTGCAGTATAACGATATGTAGATAGCGAGTGACCAAGTGCTTCCATGCGTGTGCCGTGACAACGGGAAACTGCCGGATTGGTGTCCAAATCGTTGACCTATAAGGGTTTACTGTGGTAAATTTTAGAGCTTACTTTAAGGATCCTTTGCCGGTACACCTTGCAGTAATTTGATGGCAGCCCTGAATTTAGGGGCTGCGGGCACTTTTTTAGTGCTTGAAATCAAGCCCAAGCCATGTGCAAGACCGCTCTTTTTCGTGTTTTATGGGGAGTGGTATTGCGCAATGCCGCTTCCGGTCCAGGGTTTCAACACCCGCCAACTGGACGGCGTTTTTCAAAACATATACGTCAACCAGTACGTAAAGTACGTTATAGGATACGTAAAGGTCATGCCAACCATTAGCCAGCTCGTGCGTAAACCGCGCGAAGTCAGCCGCGTTAGCAGCAAGAGCCCTGCGCTCGAGAACTGCCCACAACGCCGCGGTGTTTGCACCCGTGTATACACCACGACCCCCAAGAAGCCTAACTCCGCTCTGCGTAAAGTCGCCAAAGTGCGTCTGACCAACGGCTTCGAAGTCATTTCTTACATCGGTGGTGAAGGCCACAACCTGCAAGAGCACTCGGTCGTTCTCGTCCGTGGTGGTCGTGTTAAAGACTTGCCAGGTGTGCGTTACCACATTGTTCGCGGTGCTCTTGACCTGCAAGGCGTCAAGGATCGTAAACAAGCCCGCTCCAAGTACGGCGCCAAGCGTCCCAAGTAATCCATGTATCCATTGATCAGTTCCCTGGTCTGGATCCGTGCAACCGTGGCCTGAGTGCCATGGTAGGTAAGTGGTCATTTGTCATGAATGACCGAGACCGCGAAAAGCGGTTCAACTGAATAGTCACAAGGAAATAAAAATGCCTCGCCGTCGCGAAGTACCCAAACGTGAAATCCTACCTGACCCGAAATTTGGCAGCGTTGAGCTGGCCAAGTTCATGAACGTGGTCATGCTGTCCGGCAAGAAAGCTGTTGCCGAACGTATTGTTTATGGCGCGCTGGAACAAATTGCGCAGAAAACCGGCAAAGATCCGCTCGAAGTGTTTAATGCTGCCATCAATAATGTAAAACCTGTTGTTGAAGTGAAGAGCCGCCGTGTTGGTGGCGCTAACTACCAGGTACCTGTCGAAGTGCGTCCCGTGCGTCGTTTGGCTCTGGCCATGCGCTGGGTGCGTGAAGCCGCTAAAAAGCGCGGTGAAAAATCGATGGACTTGCGCCTGGCCGGCGAATTGTCCGATGCGGCTGAAGGCCGTGGCGGTGCAATGAAAAAGCGTGAAGACACGCACAAGATGGCCGATGCTAACAAAGCATTCAGCCATTTCCGTTGGTAATCTGAGGACATATAACCATGGCCCGCAAAACCCCTATTCAGCGCTATCGCAACATCGGTATCTCGGCTCACATCGACGCCGGGAAAACGACCACTACCGAGCGCATCCTGTTCTACACCGGTGTGAACCACAAACTGGGCGAAACCCACGAAGGTTCGGCCACCATGGACTGGATGGAGCAAGAGCAAGAGCGCGGGATCACCATTACCTCGGCTGCTACCACTGCTTTCTGGCGTGGTATGGCGGGCAATTACCCAGAACACCGTATCAACATCATTGATACCCCCGGCCACGTTGACTTCACTATTGAAGTTGAGCGTTCCATGCGCGTGCTGGACGGCGCTTGCATGGTGTACTGCGCGGTGGGTGGTGTTCAGCCTCAGTCGGAAACCGTATGGCGTCAAGCCAACAAATACGGTGTGCCTCGTCTGGCTTTCATCAACAAGATGGACCGTACTGGCGCTAACTTCTTCAAGGTTTACGACCAGCTCAAGCTGCGTCTGAAAGCCCACCCCGTGCCTGTCGTTATCCCGATCGGCGCTGAAGAAGATTTCCAAGGCGTGGTTGACCTGATCAAGATGAAAGCAATCATCTGGGATCAAGCCAGCAACGGCGTGAAGTTTGAATACACCGACATTCCTGCCGAGCTGCAAGCTTCGGCTGAAGAATGGCGTGAAAAAATGGTCGAGTCGGCTGCTGAAGCCAGCGAAGACCTGATGAACAAGTACCTGGAAAACGGTGACCTCTCCGAAGAGGACATCAACCTGGGTCTGCGTACACGTACCATTGCCTGCGAAATTCAGCCAATGCTGTGCGGTACCGCGTTCAAGAACAAGGGTGTACAGCGCATGCTGGACGCCGTGATCGATTACCTGCCATCGCCAGTGGATATTCCACCTGTCGAAGGTACGGACGATGACGGTGAAGTCATTCATCGTAAAGCCAGCGACGAAGAGCCAATGTCCGCTCTGGCGTTCAAGCTGATGACTGACCCCTTTGTTGGTCAATTGACTTTCGTACGCGTTTACTCGGGCGTTCTGCGTTCGGGCGACACGGTCTACAACCCTATCAAGGGCAAGAAAGAGCGTATCGGCCGTATCTTGCAGATGCACGCAAACAACCGTGCCGAGCTGAAAGAACTGGTTGCTGGTGACATCGCTTCCGTGGTGGGTCTGAAAGACGTGACCACAGGTGAAACTCTGTGTGACGCCGGTCAGCACATCATTCTGGAACGCATGGAGTTCCCAGAGCCCGTGATTTCGCAGGCTGTGGAACCAAAAACCAAGTCCGACCAGGAAAAAATGGGCGTGGCCTTGTCCCGTCTGGCTCAGGAAGATCCTTCTTTCCGCGTCAGCAGCGACGAAGAATCCGGCCAGACCATTATTTCCGGTATGGGCGAGCTGCACCTGGAAGTTCTGGTAGACCGCATGCGCCGTGAATTCGGCGTGGAAGCCAACGTGGGTAAACCACAAGTGGCTTACCGCGAAACCATCCGCAAGACTTGCGACGAAATCGAAGGTAAATTCGTCAAACAGTCCGGTGGTCGTGGTCAGTACGGTCACGTTGTCCTCAAGCTGGAGCCCCTGGAAGCAGGCGGTGGCTTTGAGTTCGTTGACGCCATCAAGGGCGGTGTGGTTCCTCGCGAATTCATTCCTGCCGTTGAAAAAGGTATTCGTGAAACCCTGTCCGCAGGTGTGGTCGCTGGCTACCCAGTGGTTGACGTCAAGGCTACGCTGTTCTTCGGTTCGTACCACGATGTGGACTCGAACGAAAACGCCTTCCGTATGGCCGCTTCGATGGCCTTCAAGGATGGTATGCGCAAGGCTGCCCCAGTTCTGCTGGAGCCGACCATGGCTGTAGAAGTTGAAACCCCTGAGGAATACGCCGGTACAGTGATGGGTGACTTGTCCTCCCGTCGCGGTATGGTTCAGGGTATGGACGATATGGTTGGTGGTGGCAAGGTCATCAAGGCCGAGGTTCCTCTGGCCGAGATGTTCGGTTACTCGACCAGCCTGCGTTCGCAAACACAAGGTCGCGCTACGTACACGATGGAATTCAAGCAATATGCTGAAGCTCCAAAGAACGTGGCTGACGAAGTGATCAGCGCTCGCGGTAAGTAATAGCAATATCAGCCCGCCCTATGGCGGGCTGCTCAACAATTTTTTTGTTTTCCTGTAAAACATAATTGGGATAAATCATGGCAAAAGGT
>NZ_JBAGRS010000014.1:0-21099 GCF_037150615.1 Alcaligenes sp. PF14
AATCAAGTCATCCGCCTGCGCATCCAGGCTGTAATCCATGCCTTCAGCCGCTTCGCTCAAACCGCGACCACGTACGTCTTGAATGTAGGTATCAAAGTGCTTGCCGAACTGCTCGCCCACAAAGCCCCAGGTCACCGCCGGACTGGTGATACCAGGAACAATGATGACGGCTGGGCGCTGATCGCGACCCTCGCTGGAACCACCGTAACGCAAATAATGCTGACGAATGCCATTGGCATGAACATGGCCGCCGTAAAGAAAGGTACTCATTAATCTGTCCTTGGATTGAAACCGTCAGGCCCTAAGCCCGACCCATGAAAACTGCTGCTGCCTAGGCCATTTGAGGCGTAGCAGCCAGCGCGGCCCGGACCACATCCGGTGTAAAAGGCACCTGCCGAAAACGTCGGCCAGTTGCATCAAACAAAGCATTGGCAATGGCCGAGGCACAGGGTACGGAGGCGGATTCGCCCGACCCCATAGGCGGCTCGGACTGCCTGTCCATCAAAATCACCTCTATGGGCGGGATACGTGGGAAATCCACAATGGGATAGGCGCCCCACTCCGCACTGACCACGCCTTGTGCGTTAAAGCGCACCTGTTCATACAACGTGCGGCTCAAGGACTGAATCACATTGCCGTGAATCTGGTGGCGCACACCGGCCGGGTTCACCATCTGCCCGGTATCCTGACCCACATAAATCTTCTGCACGTCGATCACGCCCGTTTCTATATGGACCCGCAAATCCAGTAACCAGGCTGACCAGGCCGCCCCGAAACCAGGGAACTTGCTGTGTATATAACGGGCATACGACAGACCACGGCCATACAAATAGCCCTGCTCATCCGGCTGCCCGCGCGAACCACGCTGCCCAATCTGCCAGTGCCCCTTATCCGCCACCGCCTGCAGCAGTTCCTGAGCACGTTCATCCTGATCCAGATAACGCAGGCGATAGGTCAAGGGGTCCACACCCGCTTCCACTGCCAGCTCATCCAGAAAGCAGTCATGCGCAAAAGAGTTGGGCATGGCCGACACGCCGCGCAACCAGGAAGCGCGCACAATCGCGGGCATGTCCTGACACACAATGCGCTGCTTGGGATAGCTGTAAGGCGGTACGGCCGTACGGTCCCCCATTTCCAATTGACGGGGGGCCGCCGACTCCCGCCCCGTCAGCAAGAGCGCCAGATTCGGCGCATCGTTGGAGGGGTAATGGGTCACAAAATCGTAATGACGCAGTTGCCCTTGGGCATCAATGGAGCCTTCGACATCCATCAACTGAGCAGCGCCTTTAGGCTCCCAGCCGTGCTCTTGTTCTCGCGTCAGTTGCACACGCACCGGCGCACCTACGGCTTGGGACAAGAGCAAGGCATCCGCACACACATCGTCAGCACAATTACGGCCATAGCAACCGGCCGCTTCGTGACGGATGATCTCCAGACCGGCCTCGTCCTCGTCCAGCAACTGGCTCAAATGAACGCGCAACATATGCGGGTTCTGCGAGCCTGACCAGATCCGGCTATGACCGGGCTGATAGTCCGCCACCGCGCAAGACGGACCAATAGAGGCGTGGAGTTGAAAAGGCCAGACATAGCTACGCTTCAAGCGTTTGCCTTCTGGCGGCAGCTCGTCAAAACCCGGCCCTTTATCGGCCAGCAAACGCTCTGTCATGGGCTGACGACGAATCAGCTGCTCCAGATTGCTCATATCCTCCAGCGGAGGAATCGCTTTCCAGCGCACTTTCAATTCGCGGGCAGCACGCATGGCGTGTTCTTCACGACGCGCGACCACACCAATAAAGTCGCCAATCACCACGACTCGCACATCGTCGCCAATATGACGGATGGACTCCTCGTCCACGGACTCCAGACTGCGACCGATGAAGTCGCCGCTATCACGCCCTATATAAGGAGGACGCACAACGCGGCCATGCAACATACCGGGCACGCGCACATCGTGCACATACACCCACTGCCCTGCGACCTTGCCCGGAATATCGACACGCGCCTGGGCTGTCCCTACAATGCGCAATTGTTCGGCCGGTTTGGTGGGAGTTTCTTTATCCAGATAGGCCCGCAGTTCCAGACCCTCCAGCAGTTTCCAGTAAGTCAGGCTGCGCCCGTCCGGGGCAATGATGGTGCCGTCTTTCACGCGTAATTGATCGGCAGGCAGTGCCCAGCGTTCTGCGGCTTGTGCCAGCAGCAATTGACGTGCCTGAGCCGCCGCCTTGCGCAGCGGTACAGCATGAATCTGAATCGAAGCACTGGCGATGGTGGGGCCTTGATTGGGCACCGCATCGGTATGACCCAGCACCATTTGCACGCGTGCCATGGGCACATCCAGCTCGTCGGCCACAATCTGACTCAGTGCAGTTTGAATGCCGGTACCCAGATCCACGTGCCCATTAAAAGCGCGCACCCAGCCCTGTTCGGACACGGCGACAAAGACATCGTCGTGCGCCTGCAAATACTCGGACACCACGCCGGGCTGGCCGGGCGAAGGCTTGGGAGGCCGCGCCGGTGCCGCTAAAATCAGCAAGGTGCCAGACGCCCTGAGCAAGTCTTGCTGCTGGTGGCGCGGCGCATCGTAAGACATCACACTCTCCTGGCTGGGCTTTATATAAGGGGCTGGAAACCGGCCATCAGGGCTCCATCCCTGAAAACCTGCCTGAAACGCCCCCTGGCAAAACATTGATTACTAGCGTACACGCCCTAATAAAAACAAATGCCGTGCGCTTCAACCCATTTATCACAACTACTATAAAGAGAAAATCAAGGGCTTAATAATCAGTGTAAACCCTATATTAAATAAGATTAGACCGAATTTCGAACGCCTTCCCAGGAGGGCTTTGATTGATACCTCAAGGGAGTAGTAGAATCTATTTACTCGATAAATTAAAGTGTATACACTTAATTTAAGCATATCAATACCGAGCTGATAAAAGCACCGCACACGCTGTCCGACAACAAGGTGCGATCTACCAAAGGTGAAACCCATGAACCCTTGTACTCGCCCGCACACCTTGCGGGTCAATCAAGAGACCCACATCATCGAGGTGGAACCCGATACGCCGCTGCTTTATGTATTGCGTAACGACCTGGAACTGAATGGCCCCAAATTCGGCTGTGGCCTGGGTGAATGTGGCGCCTGTACGGTGCTGGTCGATGGTGTGGCCGCCCGCTCCTGTGTTGTGCCTGTCAGCCTGGTAGAAAACCGTCAGATCACTACCTTGGAAGGCTTGGCCCGGAACGGCCAGCCTAATGATGTTCAGCAGGCATTTATTGACTGCCAGGCCGCACAATGCGGCTATTGCCTCAATGGCATGGTCATGACCGTGCAGGCCCTGCTGGAACGCAATCCGCAAGCCACCGAAGAGCAAATTCGGGACGAGCTGCGCTATAACCTGTGCCGTTGCGGCACGCACGTAGAAATCATGCAAGCCGCTGTACGCGTCGCAAAGGCTAGGCCATGAGTCATTCAGTACAAGACCTTTCCCGAGCGTTGTGGCCGGAACTGCCTGATGGCACCAGCCTGCTGCATGGCGCTGTTGTACGCCCTCCTTACTGGTCCTACGAAAACGGGCAGTATCTGGGTGCTGAATTACAGACCGTAAACCAGCAGGCCGCCCTGCAAGTGCCTGGTGTCGTGGCCTGTGTGCGTATGGGCAATTTTCTGGGTGTGCTGGCGGTGCAAGCCGAGCAGGCTCAGCAAGGCGCTGCTTTGCTGGATGCACGTTGGGCTACGCCCGTAGCGGCAAACCAGGCTACGCTTCCAGCGAATGAGGATGTTGCTGCTACGCTTAGCACCCCCGATCAAAGCTATGAATGGCAATCTGCCGCCGAGCATCAGGAAACTGCCTGGGCCCGTGCCTGTTATCACGACAAACAGCTTTATGTTTGGGCGCATACGCAGCGCCCCGCGGCCCTGCTGATTGAGCTGCAAGCCTTGAGCGGCCTGCCCAGCGAACAGATCCATTTGCAGGATATTGCCGGCAATCAGGCCGATGCTTACGACTGTGCCATGGATGCGGCAGTCATGGCCTTTGGGCGCCCCCAGGCCGTACAAGTTCGTGCCAGCCACAGTGCAGACATCATTCGCCTGAGTGTCTTTAAAGGCACTGCAGAGCCAAACGATCTGAATGCCCATTTGCGGGCCACCCGCTGGCAACTGAATACCTTGTCCGGTGCGCGCCCTTCTCTGGCGGCCATTCTTTGCGGTCAGCCAGGTTTGCCCAGCAGCGGCCCGGCCGTAAAAAACGATTACTTCTCCGCCCCTACACCTAACTATGATGGCGCAGCCGCCAGCAGCGACCCCGACAGCCTGGCCCAGGCCACGATCTTTGCTCAAGAGTCGCAGTTCGATCAAGACTGCCACAGCCTGGGACTGGACCCCTTGGCGGCACGACTGGAACAAGTCAGTAGTCCCCAAGGTCGAGATCTGCTGCAACGGGTTGCCGAACAGTCGGACTGGTCCGAACCCTTGCCCGCCCATCAAGGCCCTTTACGCAAGGGTCGCGGGCTGGCCTACAGCCATATTGTTGAACACGTCCCCGGGCAAGCTGCACGCGAGCAGTGGTCCGCCTGGGCCGTGGATGTTAGCGTCGATACCCGCCAAGGCACACTCAGCATAGACAAGCTGACCATTGGCCACGACAGCACCGAGCTGGGCACTCCCGAGCAGGCCACGGAGTCCGCGCCTGCCTTGGCCGACCGACTGAGTCGTTGGGCGCAGCAACTGCTAAACAACGGCGTGGGCAAAGGCGGTGAAGGTCATAGCGACAGCCCCGTCAAAGAAACAGCCGACAAGCCAGCCGTTCAGCTGGTCAAACGGGAGTCTGCTGTAGGCCAGCCTTTGGCCTGGAGCCAGGGCGTGGAACTGCCTGCCGCTGCCGCCATTGCCAATGCAATTTTCAATGCCAGTGGCATACGTCTGACCAGCGCGCCTTTTAGCGAACAGTCTTTGGCACTGGGCTATCAGGCCGATAAGACAGGCAGCAGCAAAAAACGCAAAGCCTGGTGGGGTGCCTTGGCCGCGGTCGCCACCGGCACAGTCTTGAGTGCCCTGCCCTGGCGACCTGCCATTGCACCGGTCGGCCAGGTGGATACCTCCATCTTTTCAGAGCTGGCCATCGAACGCGGCCGCCTGGTTGCCATTGCGGGCGACTGCATGGTCTGCCACACCGCTGAAGGCGGCACACCCAATGCGGGCGGTCTGGGTTTGGATACGCCGTTTGGCACGATCTATACCACCAACATCACCCCGGACAAAGAAACCGGCATAGGCAGCTGGAGCTACAAAGCCTTTGAACGTGCCATGCGCGAAGGTATTCATCAGGACGGTCGCCACCTGTACCCGGCCTTCCCTTACACGGCCTTTGCCAAGATCAGCGATGAGGACATGCAGTCCCTGTACGCCTACTTGATGACGCAAGAGCCGGTGAAATCCGAAGTGCCTGAAACCAAACTGCCCTTCCCCATGAATATGCGGCCTTTGGTAGCGGGCTGGAACCTGCTGTTTCACCGTGATCCGAATGCCTACGTGCCGGACCCCACGCAAACCGTGCAATGGAATCGGGGCGCGTATCTGGTTAACAGCAGCGGACACTGTGCGGCCTGCCATAGCCCGCGCAATATGCTGGGTGCCGAGAAAGGGGGTGAAGCGAATTTCCTGGCCGGTGGTTTTGCGGACAACTGGGAAGCGCCTGCACTCAATAGCTTGTCCAAAGCCCCCATCCCCTGGACAGAACAGGAGCTGTACCAGTACTTGCGTACCGGCTATTCGCCCCGACATGGCGTAGCAGCAGGACCAATGGGACCGGTAGTAGCAGGCCTGGCAGAGCTGCCTGAGTCCGACGTCCGCGCCATGGCGCATTATCTAAGCAGCCTGAACCCGGTCAAGAGCGAACAAGAACAAACGCACGCCGCCCAGGCCGCGCTTTTGGAGCAGAACAGCCGCAGCAATAAGGAAGTGATGTTGATGCCGGGTGAAAACCTGTTCAACGGCGCTTGTGCTGTCTGTCACGACCCGCGCGGTGGGCCGGTGCTATTTGGTGCCCGCCCGTCCCTGGCCTTGAACAGCAATCTGCACAGCGAGCATCCGGACAATACGATTCAGGTATTGATGCACGGCATTACCCGTCCGGCACAGCCTGCTCTGGGCTCCATGCCCGGTTTCAAGAACAGCATGAATGACGAGCAGATGGAAGATTTGCTGAACTATATGCGAGCGCGTTTTGCTCCGGACAAACCGGCCTGGACAGGACTGAAAGACAAGATTGCGACCATCAGGGAACAGAAGGGACACTTGTAGACGGGGGGTGTCCGCAGAGAGTGTTTGGACACGCGGCAAACGAAACAAAGGCGGCTTCAAGTTTTCACTTGGCCGCCTCTGTTTTATGGTGCATCACCTTCAGACTTGGCCCAGGCCAAGCCCAAGATCCCAGCCTGGCCCGGACTCAAAACCCATCAGCCGGAAAAACCACCAGCCTCCAGGAACTTCTGCTCCTCCGCAGTCGTAGTACGCCCCAGGATCGAATTACGGTGCGGGAAGCGCCCAAAGCGCTCCACCACATCCAGATGCTCCTCAGCGTGGTCCAGCCAGGGACGGCCAATTTCCTGATTCAGACGCACGGCCTCTTGCTGATCGGCCAGGTTCTCTGCATGGGAATACGGCAAGTAGCAAAACACCCGACGCTCCACCGGAATCTGTTTATCCAGCCCCTTGGCCACCATTTCCTTGGCAATCGCCAAACCCTTCTCATCGGTCGCATACATGCGCGTGGTATTGCGAAAAGAGTTGCGCGGAAACTGATCCAGCAGAATCAGCAAGGCATAGGCTCCTTCTGCCGTCTGTGCCCAATCATCCAGCTCGCCCTTGGCCGCACGTTCGTGCCAGTCCAAAAAACGTTCGCGAAATTCCCGGTCAAAGTCATCGGACTTGCGAAACCATTTCTCTGGCCCTGATTCAACCCAGAAATCAATCACTGCCTGAGGATTGGGACGTGCATCTGCCATGGTGTTCTCCTGAAGCCGGTCTGGCCTCCATTACTGGGAGGCCCAAAGTTAGACGGACAGGTAAGTGCGCCGCACTTGCTCGTTGGCACTTAATTCCTGCATGGCGCCACTGTACCGTATTTGCCCCTTTTCCAGCACATAAGCCCGATCCGACACCAACTCGGCAAAGTGCAAATTCTGCTCGGACAGCAAGATGCTGACTCCGGCCTGCTTCAGCTCCAGAATCATGTGCACCATCTGCTCCACAATCACGGGAGCCACGCCCTCGGATGGTTCGTCCAGCAAGACCAGATAAGGATTGCCCATCAAGGTGCGCGCGACGGTCAGCATTTGTTGCTCGCCCCCGCTCATCTGCCCACCGGGCCTGTCCTGCATTTGACCCAGATTCGGAAACAAGCTGTACAAGCGCTCGGGCTGCCAGTGCGGAGCTGCTGTACCATCGGGCCAGCGCCGTGCTGGCTGACGTCCCACCTCCAGATTTTCCGTGACGCTCAGGTCGGTAAAGATACGCCGGTCTTCGGGCACAAAGCCCAAACCCGCACGTGCGATTTCAAATGGCTGCTTGTCGTGAATGGCCTGGCCCATGAATTCAATGTGACCGTCGCAGCGCTCCATCAAACCCATAATGGATTTCAAGGTAGTGGACTTGCCCGCGCCGTTACGCCCCATCAAGGCGACCACTTCACCACGTTGCACGGTCAGTGACAGGTCAAACAAGATATGCGCAGCACCGTACCAGGCATTCAAGCCATCCACACTTAGCAAAGGCTGCTTGTCGGCCACGCCTGTGGCAACCCGCTCAGAACCGGCTACTAAATCCTGCATCATGCGGGCTCCTTGTTCTCGAATGTTTTGCCTGTGCCAAAGTACACCTCCTGCACCTTGGGATGCTGACGGATATAGTCTGCATCCCCTTCTGCCACCAGCCGACCACGGGCCAGCACCAACATGCGGTCCGAGTGCTCGAACACCACGTCCATACTGTGCTCGGTAAACAGCACACCCATATTGCGTTCGATCACCAGTTTTTTGGTCAGGCGCATCAGCTCATTACGCTCTTTGGGTGCCATGCCTGCCGTGGGTTCGTCCATCAGCAAAAGACGGGGGTCGTTGGCCAATGCAATCGCCAGCTCTACCCGCTTCACGTCCCCGTAAGCCAGCTCGCTACAAGGGCGTTCAGCCTGCGCCAGCATACCCACCTGATCCAGCAAATCCAGCGCACGAGCCCGTTCGAACTGAGCCGCCCGACGCCAGAAGGAAAACAGTTTTTTCTGATGTGCCAGCAAGGCCATCTGCACGTTTTCCACCACCGTCAGGGACGCAAAAGTTGCGGCAATCTGAAAGGTACGGCCCACCCCCAAGGCAGCAATCTTGCGCGGGGCCAGCCCTACCAGTTCCTGATCGCCCAAACGCACTGACCCGGCTGTAGGCGTCAATTGCCCGCCCACCATATTGAAGGTGGTGGTTTTGCCAGCCCCATTGGGGCCGATCAAGGCCAGAAACTCTCCGGCCTGCACATCAAACTCGATACCGTCTACGGCCAGATTGCCGCCAAACGCTTTTTTAAGACCTCGTACTTGCAGCAAACTCATGACGATGCCTCCGGTGCTACGCGGCGATGCGCCCAGCGTTTGAAAAAGCCGGCAATACCCTGCGGGAAAGCCAGAACCAGCAGCAGAATCACGCCACCGAACAAGGCGCGCCAATACTGTGTAATGCCCAGGAAGAAATCCTGCAGCAAAGTGAATACGGCTGCACCCACCACTGGCCCAACCAGAGTTTGCAAACCACCCAGCAAGACCATGACCAAGCCATCCACGGACTTGTTCACTGCGATCACTTCAGGCGAGACGCTACCTTTGGAAAAGACAAACAAGGCACCGGCCAGACCAGCAAACGTACCTGCCAGAATAAAGGTCAGCCACTGCACACGCTTGACGGGGATACCAATGGCCTCGGCCCGCAAGGCCGAGTCCCGGCTGGCACGCATGGCGTAACCAAAGGGGGAGAACAAGATGCGACGCAACAGGAAGGCCGCTGCCACCACCAGCAGCAAGGCAAAGTAATAGTAGCGATCACCCGACAGCCACTCCGCAGGCCAGATACCGACAACGCCATTGGAGCCACCCGTAAAGCTGTCCCACTGATACACAATCGACCAGATAATCTGTGCGAAAGCCAGGGTCAGCATAGCCAGGTAAACACCGGACAGACGCACGCAGAACCAGCCAAAGATCAGCGCACCCAAGCCTGCGACAGCTGGAGCCAGAACCAGGGACCAGCCCATGGACAAGGCCGCCGCTTTGAACAACAGAGCAGCCGCATAAGCGCCTAGACCAAAGTAAGCAGCATGACCAAAGGAGTTCATGCCCCCTGGCCCCATCATGAAATGCAGGCTCAAGGAGAACAGGGACAAAACCAGAATATCCAGAGCCAGCACGGGCGCATACGGGAACCAGTCGCTCATCAAAGGCAAGGCCGCCATCACACCCAGAACTACCAGCACCATGACCTGGAACGCTCCACTACCAGCACGAAGAGGCGCTTCGATAGGGGCCGAGTTACGGCTGACGGCTTGAGCACGTCCAAACAAGCCCCAAGGCCGGAACACCAGCACCACGGCCATGAAGATGAATTCCACCACCAGCGTCAACTTCGGAAAGGCAAAGTCCACACCAAAGAAGGTGACCGTGCCCAGCGCAATACACAGGGCCTTCAATTCAGCGACGATCAGCGCAGCCACGTAAGCACCGGGGATGGAGCCCATGCCACCGACCACCACAATCACAAAGGCATCCCCAATCACGCTCAAGTCCAGCAGCAGATTGGCGGGCTGACGCGGCAATTGCACAGCACCACCCAAACCCGCCAGGAAGGCACCCAAGGCAAACACACCCGTAAACAACCAGGCCTGATTCACACCCAGCGCACCCAGCATTTGTCTGTCGTGGGTCGCGGCGCGCACCAGCACACCCCATCGGGTACGGGTCAGCAAGAGCCACAGCAAGCCCAGCACCACCGGACCGATCACGATCAGCACCAGGTCATAGACTGGAAAGAAGCGACCTGCAATGGAAATAGAACCGTTCAAACCCGGAGCCAACGGTCCCAGCAGATCTTCCGGCCCCCACACGGCCAAGGCCCCGTCATTGATCACCAGCACCAGGGCAAAAGTGGCCAATAACTGGAACAGCTCGGGCGCTTTATAAATACGCCGCAGCAGCACGATCTCCAGCACGGCTCCCAAAGCGCCGACCAGCAAGGCCGCCACAATCAAGCCTGCCCAGAACCCCAGCGCCGAGCCCCCCATGAACTGCACGGTGGAGTACGCCATGTAGATGCCCAGCATATACAGGGAACCGTGTGCAAAGTTGACGATGCGTGTCACCCCGAAGATCAGGGACAAACCCGCCGCCACCAGGAACAAAGACGATGCCTCGGCCAGCCCGTTAAGGAACTGCACCCATAAACCCGATAAGGCCATTACTGCCTCGCGTCAGAAGTGGCGCACCAGACGGTGCGCCGATCTACGAAATACTGCGTTCCTGGAATTATTGATTGGCCGCGGCAGGACGCCACTGGCTGACTTGCTCATCCGTAGGCTGTACATCTTTGCCATCGGCGTAACGGATATTGGTCATGATGCCCTTGCCGTCTTGTTTGGCCAGCACACCCACATACGCCCCCTGGGTGGATTGCTGATCTTGCGTACGGTAAGTAATGGGGCCAAAAGGTGTGACCACATCCAGACCACGGAAGGCTTTGATCATGGCTTCCGTGTCGGTAGAACCGGCTTTTTCAATACCGGCGGCAATCGACACAATCGTGCTGTAACCAATAATCGTGCCCAGGCGAGGGTGCTCTTTGTACTTGTCCTGATAGGCTTTCAGGAAGGCATTGTGCTCGGGCGTGTCGATGGCGTACCAGGGGTAGCCCGTCACAATCCAGCCTTCCGGCGTTTCTTCACCCAAGGGGTCCAGGTACTCCGGCTCGCCCGTCAACATGCTGACCACCGGCAAGGCGGGACTGAAGAACTGGCGCTGATTACCGGCACGAACCAGACGAGCCAGGTCGGACGCAAACAGTACGTTAAAGACCGCATCAGGCTTGGCTTCGGACAAGGCCTGCACCACGGCACCGGCATCGACCTTGCCCAGCGGGGTAGCCTGTTCAGCCACAAATTCAATATCGGGCTGGGCTTCTTTCATCAAGGTCTTGAAAGTGGCCACGGCGGACTGTCCATACTCGTAGTTGGGATACACAATCGCCCAGCGCTTCTTGTTCAGCTTGACGGCTTCGGGCACCAGCATGGCTACCTGCATATAGGTAGAGTTCCGCAGGCGGAAGGTGTAGCGGTTGCCATCGGCCCAGACGATCTTGTCGGTCAACGGCTCGCTGGCCAGAAAGAATACTTTTTTGTGTTTGGCAAAGTCGGTAATGGCCAGACCGATATTGGACAGGAAGGTCCCGGTCAGCACATCCACTTTTTCACGCGAGATCAATTCCTCGGCCGCACGTACCGCATCGCCGGGATTGGAGTTGTCATCCTTGATGATCAATTGCAGCTGCTTGCCGTGAATCCCCCCGGCCAGATTGATCTGCTCAACCGCCAGCTCCATCCCGTTTCGATAGGGCCCCAAAAACGCGGGCTGGGATTTATAGCTGTTCAGCTCCCCGATCTTGATCACCCCCTCGGCGGCAGCGGTGGCCCCCAAGGTTTGCAACATCATCGTTCCTGCCAGTGCTACCCCTGCAAATGTCTTGTTCATTGTCTTCTCCGTGGGCTTGTGAGGCGAAACACGACTCAGCAACTTGTCTTGTTTTAGTGATTTAAAGTGTACACATGGTATTTTTTGGAGTAAATCGGCCAAGACCTAGGGATATACCCTTGAACACTTTAAACATAAAACACAACAAACCAGGCAGAAAGCCGTTACAGCAAGGAGATCAAGAAAAAATGAGCAGAAAAAGTAGATAGCCTGAAAAGAAGATAACTACCGATATACAGTGACTACACTTAATAAGCCCAAAGATTAAAACGCAACCACCCCGCCTGGTTCCTGCACGCGCCGAATCATGGTTTTCATAAACTGCTCCATCATATCCGGCAAAGGGGAAGCAAACGGCTAAAAACGCTAGAAAGGCTTATAAGCTACTGCTCTGGAGTCACCGCGCCAAAGTGGCAATCAGCCACTGCGAGTCTCGTGAACTTTCTGCCCCGCAGAGGGTAAATCGTATAACTGAGGGGTGCGCGTTGGGTTGAAGTCCTGCCATTGGCCATCACTCCAATTGCCGTTGGCCCATTCAATCGCGTAGCCCCCATTGCGCTGCAACTCACGCACCAGTACCGCTTCCTCGGCCGACCCCAGACGCGCCGCCAACATGACACCCGAAACGCGATTTAAAGGCTCTTTTTCAGGCTTATGGCCACCCAGCTTCACGATCCCGCCCACCATGGCGCCGATGTAAGCCCCCAAGGCCGCAAAGGCAAGCAACAACAGCTGAGGCCAGCTTGTCATGCTCAATAACCACCAGCCCAGGGCGATCCCCAAGACGGCCCCTAGAACGACACCCAGGATGGCACCCAAACCACCTCCTCGGGCAGCCTTGTCCAAAGTTCTGTCACCTCCAATCGGATACTGCGCATGCTGACCTCCTGGTTTAAGGTAGAAAATCTGCAGATCCTGACTTTCCAAGCCCAGCCCCTGCAGGACTCGCGCAGCTTGTTGGGCCTGATCAAACGTATCGAATTCCGCCGCAATAATGCGTTCCATAACAAGGCTCCCCAATAAATGTGTTCACCAAAGAACCAGCAAGTTTCGTTCCCAAACCCCGCTTCTACTGGGGAAATCCTCTATAAGGTTTCACTTGGAAATATCAATGCCTAAAGAATTTTGACGTTATATTCTCAAGAGATAAAAAAACGTAGCCTTCCAGGCTATTCTTTTGGAGACAAGATTTTGACTTTTCCCCGTCGCTTTCCATCCCGACTGACTCTTGGCGTGTTGACCACCAGCGTCTTGCTGGCCGCCTGTGCCAGCGCCCCCTTAAGTGAGCGCAGCGTCACCATCAAGCGCGACAGCTACGGCACTCCTCATATCTATGCCGACAGCACTTATGGCCTGTTCTATGGCTATGCCTATGCCGTGGCTACAGACCGTCTATACCAGATGGAAATTGCCAAGCGCTCTGGCTGGGGAACCGTGGCAGAAGTTCTGGGACCGGACTTCCTGGAGCTGGATAAAGTCACTCACAACAATATCGATCCGGACTCTATCCGCAAGCAATTGGCCGCTCTGTCCCAAGAGGACCGCGCCATGTTCGAGGGCTATGCCGCTGGTTTCACCCAACGCGTTCGCGAGGTGAAAGCCCAGCGCGACACCTTGATGCCCAAGGAGTTTCTGGACAAAGGGTTTGAGCCTTCTGAGTGGCAGCCTGAAGACATTGCCATGGTCTGGGTGGGCCTGATTCTGAACCGCTTCTTTGCTGGCACGGCCGAAGTGGCCAACCTGAGTCTGCTGGAAACCCTGAAAGCAGACCAGGGCGCGGAACGTGGCGAACAGCTTTACAAACAACTACGCTGGCTGAACGACCCGACTGCCCCCACCATTATTCCGCAGCCTGACGCCAAGGCAGCGCTGGCCGATTTGCCGACGCATTTGCAAGCTCTGTCCGCACAAGCGGCGCAGGACTACCTGCACAAGCAAGCCGTGGCCTTGGGCCCCACCGTGGCCGCAGGCACACCTACTGCCAGTAATGCCTGGTTGCTGGGCCCCGAAAAGACAAGCCACGGTCATGCCGTGCTGTACAACGGCCCGCAACAAGGCTGGTACACCCCGTCCATTACCTATAGCGTCGGCCTGCACGGTGCCGGCTACGACCTGACCGGCAGCACGGCCGTTGCCCTGCCCGCTATTTTGTTCGGCACCAATGGCCAGATTGCCTGGGGCTCCACCGTGGGTTCACTGGACACCAATGACGTCTACCAATTGCGCTTGAAAGACGGTGACCCGCATAGTTACTGGTACAACAATGCCTGGCACCCCATGGAGCACAAGCAGGTACGCATCAAGGTGCGTGGTCAGGACGATGTGACGCAGGACGTTTACCGCGCAGCTCAAGGTTATGTCAGCAGTTGGGACAAAAAGAACAACACCGCCTACGCCAACCGTCGCAGCTGGGAAGGCCGGGAAATTGAAACCTTGCTGGGCTGGGCCCATGCGGCCAAGGCCAAGAACTGGGATCAATTCATGGCTCAGGCCTCGCGCGTCAGCGCTTCCATTACCTGGTTCTATGCCGACACCCAGAACAATATCGGTGCGGCAGCCCTGGGCCTCTTGCCCAAGCGCCCAGCCAATCAGGCGATCCAGTTCCCTGCAGCGGGCGACGGCAGTATGGAATGGCAAGGCTTCCTGAGCTTTGATCACAACCCCAAAGTGCTGAACCCGCAGCAAGGCTATATCGCCAGCTGGAACAACAAGGCCTACGGTGCCTTGCTGGCAGACAACTCCAACTTCTCCTATGTGGACCGTGTGCAGGAACTGCTGGCACCGCTACAGGCCAAGCAGCGCCTGAGTGACGAAGAAATCTGGGGCATTGACTCCCTGGGTGCCCGCTCTGATCTGAATGCGCGCTACTTCGCCCCCATCATCCAGGAAGCTGCCAAGCTGCCACGTGCCAGTGCCCTGGCCCGTCAGGCTGCCGAACAACTGAAAGGCTGGGACTACAAGCTGCACGTGGCCAGCAATGGCAAACAGTACGAAGGCAGCGCCCCAGCCGTGATGCAGGCCTGGATGCAAGCCGCAGTGCCCGTATTCCTGAAAGGTCGTTTGCCTGACAGCGTCTACAACACCTACACACAAAGCCTGTACCCGGCCATGGATGATCCGCGCAGTGCCCAGCCCGCTGCGGCCGCCAAGCTGATCTGGAATGCCATCCAGGGCCCGGCTGCTGGTGTGCCACAAACAATTGATTTCCTGCAAGGTCGCCCGGCCCAGGAACTGGTGCTGGACGCACTGGAGCAAGCTGCTGCCTCGCTACAGAAATCACAGGGTGCACAAGCCCAGCAATGGCGTGCTCCAGCCGTATCCATGCTGTTCGCCGCACGCAATGCGATTGGGGTGCCTTGGTCTGACCCTGCGCACGAGCGCCGCATCATGCCTTATCTGAACACCGGCAGCGCCCGATTGCAGTATGTGCTGGACCCCACCGGCGTGCGCATGTGCTCGGTTATGGCTCCCGGTCAAAGCGGTTTCATCAATCCTGAAGGCGAAGCCAGCGCCCATCACTCGGATCAGTTGGAGATGTTTGCTGCCTTCAAGTGCAAGAGCGATGCCATCAGCGCTCAGGACATCGACAAGGCCAGCCAGGATAGCCAAACACTGCGCTACTAAGCCGTCAATAGCAAACGAGGCCTGGAGCGGCACACGCTCCAGGCCTCGTTTCTTTCTGTTTCACCCGGCAGGCTTAATCCCTCGCCACCACCTGGTTACGACCAGCGCGCTTGGCTTGATACAAGCGCTGGTCAGCCTGCATCAGGACATCCTCAATCACCTGACCGGGTTGGCATACCGCCAAACCCATACTGGCCGTAATCTGAAAAGCCTCGCGGTCGTGGTTATAAAAGGTTTGTGCCTGTACCTGGCTCAAAAGCAGATCGGCAAAACTCAAGGCCTGCGCATCACTACGTCCGGCCAGAATCAGCACAAACTCCTCGCCACCATAACGGGCCGCCAGATCATCCGGCCCCAGCTGCGCCTTGAATAAAGAGGCAGTACGCGTCAGCACGTCATCCCCTACCGAGTGACCGTGGGTATCGTTGATCTGCTTGAAATGATCCAGATCCACCATCAGCACATGCAGCCTTTCATGCACTGGTCCCTGTCCCAGCTGACGGCTAATCGCGCCCCGGTTCAACAAGCCGGTCAAGGTATCGTGTGTGGCTTGCCGATATAAACGCAGCAAAAGTCCCAGGTGGAAATAATTGGCTGTTAAAGCGACGACCAGCAAGGCTGTCAAAAGCCAAAGATCCTGTAAACCTTTCATGCTTAGCCAGGTTCCCGAACTGACACTGGCCAAAACCTGCAAAGCAATTAACGCGCCCCCCACCAAGGCTGATTCCAGCAAAGTGAAAGGAAAAATGCTTAAGGTGGCCACCAGCAGGAAAGGAATAAAGCCATACCCCAGTACAACGTACTGGCCGGCCCCGGACAGGGTCAGCAGCATATAAGCGTAAAAAGAGGCCGGCAAAATAAAGACCAGGCCGCTTAAAACATAAATGCGGGTAATGCGCTGGTGGCCATTGAAAGCCAGCCATACGCACAAGATCAATCCCCCCAGGCTTAAAACCCGTATCGCCATCAAATGCGCGGGCCAACTGGGCAAGACCAGCCAGTCCATCAAAGTCCAAAGGGGGGTCAGCAAAGCAAATAACAAGCCGACCAGAATGACACGGCTGCGCAAATACTCCATTCGGGCATGAATGAAGTCACGAGAATGATATTTCCCGCTCAGTGTGTCGCGCACCGAGCTAATACTGATCGCTTGCAAGTTTTTCCAGCCTTCCAGAATTGTTCCCATCAATCAATTCGCTAAGAAGAAACAAAGTAACATAACGGCAATTTTTAGTTACATGAGTTTGAAAAACAAGCTGTCAGTTCTTTCAGGGTCCGCCCGCGCTGACCCCGACTTACAATCACACCACTTGAGGTTGCTTACTCATCCAGCTAATTACCTCTTCCAACATCGGTTCGCCCGAATCCTGCGGGCGCCACAACAGACCCAACTGACCATGCAAGCGCGGGTCGCTCCAGTCCAGGTTCAAGATACACAGCTCCGGGTAGACCGGCACCATGCTGCGTGTCATGGGCACTAAAAAGTCGCTATTGACTGCCACACGGGCATTGGTGTGTGCGTAGGCGGACTCAATGGCGCAGGTGGGATACGGCAAGCCCTTGGCATCCAGGCCCAGTTCAAAACTGCGCCGCATCGGGCTGTTTCGTGGTGGCAATATCCAGGGATACTCCAACGTCTGCTCCCAGGTCACTTCATCTTGCTGTGCCAAAGGATGCTTGCGGCAAGCCGCTACCCCCAAAGGCACCATACCCAAAGGCAAATACGCCATCGCCGGGTTACGGCCTGCTTCATCTACACGGCCAATGACCAGATCCAGTTCGCCCTGTTCCAGATTACGGCTCAAAATATCCAGCGTGCCTTCCTGAATACGGATATGGCATTGTGGATCGCGCTCGTGCAAATACACCAGCAACTGCGGCAAATAAACCGCAGCCACCATAGGCGAAATACCCAAAGTAAATTGCTGGCGAAAACCCTGCCTGTATTGCTCCAGAGTTGCATTCATGCGGTCAAGGCGATTCAACACCCCCTGGGCCTGGGAAACCAGCGCCAGGGCGGCTGGCAAAGGCTCAATGCCGCGAGCATGACGCTCGAACAAGGGCATGCCTATATTGTCTTCAAAATCCTTGAGCCATTTTGACAAGGCAGGCTGAGTCATATTGGACTGCCGGGCCACATCGCTCATGCTTTTTTCTTCGCACAAACGAATTAAAACCTGCAGATGCTTCAAGCGAATGCGTTCACTCCAGCTCATGACTTACCTATATGAAAGAGGTATATATACCTGCAAGTTATTCAATTTAACATTATGGCTACTGCTTCCATAATGGGGATACCCAAAGCTACAAAATAGGCACTTCATGTCTCAGTCAGTACCCAATTTTTTATTGATCATTGCGGATCAACTCCGCGCAGACCATTTGGCTTGTTACGGCAATAAAGAAGTTAAAACGCCCAATCTGGATGCTTTAGCCGCTCGTGGTTGGAGTGCTGACCGATTTTACGTCGCCACCCCAATCTGTATGCCCAACCGTGCGTCCCTGATGACAGGTCGCATGCCCTCGGTGCACGGCGCCCGTCACAATGGTGTGCCCCTGCCACTGGATTCCAGCACCTTTGTCGATGTACTGCGCCAGGCAGGCTGGAGCACAGCCTTGGTCGGCAAGGCGCACCTGCAAAATATAACGGATACGCCCCCGCTCTACCCACGGCCGGATGATCCTCCGACCAAGGGAGAAGCTCGCCCTCCTCTGCCTACCAACGATTACGGCCAGGAATGTGGCCAATGGTGGCGCGATCGCGCCGATCACGGTGTTCAGCTACCTTTTTACGGCTACGAGCACGTGGACCTGGCCATTGATCACGGCGATCAGGTCTGGGGCGACTATGGCCGCTGGCTGCAGGATGAACATCCTGAAATCGCCGCCCTGTCCGGCCCTGAAAACGCCATCCCGACTCCGGACTACGAGTTAAGCCGCATTGGCCAGGCCTGGCGTACCCGTGTGCCAGAAGAGTACAGCACCACGGCCTGGATTGGTGAACGGACCCGCGCTGTGCTGGACAAATATGCCCAGGAACAACAGCCCTTCTTTATTCAGTGCTCCTTCCCGGACCCGCATCATCCCTTCACTCCGCACGGTCAGTACTGGGATATGTACAAGCCTGAAGAGGTCAGCCTGCCCGACTCCTTCCACCTGGGTCCGCATCCCCTGCCTGCCCATCTGCAATTGCTGCATCAGCTGCGCGATGAAGGCAAAGCCATCAAGCACACTCCTACGCTGTTTGCCTGTTCCGAGCGCGAGGCCCGCGAGGCGATTGCGCTGAACTACGGTTCCATCACGCATATTGATGCCGAGATCGGGCGCATTCTGGACCATCTGGAGCGCACTGGTCAGGCGGAAAACACCATCGTCATTTTCATGAGTGATCATGGCGACTTCATGGGCGACCATCAATTGATGCTGAAGGGCCCTGTGCATTATCAAAGCATTATTCGCAGCCCCTTTATCTGGTTTGACCCCAAGGATGCGAAAACTCAAGGCACAAGTGAGGCGGTCTGCTCTACCATTGACGTCGCGCCTACGGTGCTGGAACGTGCCGGCCAGCTGCCCTACAACGGCATCCAGGGTCGCTCCTTGCTGAAAGTGATGCACAAGGAGCCTGTGGAATGGCGCAAAGGCGTACTGATCGAAGAAGAAAACCAGCGCAAGCTGTTCAATACGCCCATTCGCACCAAGCTGCGTTCGCTGGTCACGCAGCAGCACCGTCTGAGCCTGTATGAAGGCGGTCAAATTGGCGAGCTGTACGATCTGCAAGCCGATCCGCTGGAACAACATAATTTGTGGAATGAACCTGACGCGCAAGCGTTAAAAACAACGCTTTTGTGCCAATTGATCGATACCATGATGGCTCACAGCGAAACCAGTCCCTTGCCTTTGGCGATAGCGTGAGCTGAACACTGTTAATTACCTCTATCTGGAGACATCTATGCCCACCCTTTCCTTGCTGCGCAAAGTAAGCATTTGTGCGCTGATCTTACCTTTGGCTACACCAGTCCAGAGTGCCGAGGTGGCCACCATTGTGGTCAGCTCCGTGGCAGGAGGCCCGCTAGATGTCCTGGGTCGCATGTTGGCCCGCGAAGCCACTGAAACCACCGGCCAGACGATTGTGGTGGAGAACCGGGCGGGTGCAGCCGGTACGATTGCTGCAGAGGCGGTGGGCCGGGCCAAGCCGGATGGCAATACCTTGCTGCTGACACTGGATACGGTTGCTACAGCCAATCCGCATATTTACGTCAACAGCAAGTTCAAGATCGGGGAGTCCCTGGACCTGGTGTCTTTGCTGGGTACTTTTGACCAGGTTCTGGTGGTTCCCAGCAAGACCGGCATCACAACGCCTGCCGAGTTTCTGGAGCGTGCCCGCGCCAAGCCCATGAATTACGGCTCGGCCGGTATGGGTTCGCCTGGGCATTTGATGATGTCGGCCTTGACGCAGGATAGCGGTATCAAGCTGGATCACATTCCGTATCGCAGTAATAGCGCTGTGGTCAATGATATGTATGGCGAGCGTCTGGACAGCGGCTTTCTGACGATTGCCGGTGTCTTGGGTCCGATCAAGGAAGGTTTGCTGACTCCCTTGGCGACTTCTGGCGGCAAGCGCAATCCTTTACTGCCTGAGGTTCCTACTTTGGCCGAAGCAAAGCTGCCTGGATTGGAAAACTTTAACGAGAGCTTCTCGTATCTGGTTTTCACCACCAAGGGTTCGCCTCCAGAGAAGATCAAGGCATGGAACGATTTACTCAGCGATATCGTGAAGCGTCCGTCCACCGCCGAGACTTTGCGGATGCTGGATATTCAAGCCTACGACTCGTCCAAGGTTTCTCCAGCCCAATGGGTGCAGCAGCGTAACGCTCGCTGGGAGCAGATTGTGCGGGATAACAATATTCGTTCTGATCAGTAATTGTTGGAATTACAGCCCCTGGTTTCAGGGGCTGTTTTTTTTGAGGCTGTATAGGTTCGAGGGGATTACTGAGAGCAGGCTTTCTTCGTGAGTTGCTTTGGGGTAAGGACTCAACGGTTGGTGAGAAGGCTGCTCGTACAAAGAAGGGAGCAGGAGCAGGGAGCCGGTTAGTGCAGGTGTAGTGGTGTTCGGGCTGAGCACTTGCCGGTGCTACGCACCGGTGCCCTTGTCAGTTTGGGAATCCGGGCGCCCTGTGAACTCGCGGGGTACTTGGTCCCCCGGACCAAGTACAAACGCCCCGCTCAAACAGCACAGGGCTTGCATCCCGAATTCCCAAACTGACCGCGGCAAGTACTCTGAATCGCCCGAACACCACTACACCTGCACCAACCGGCAAACTCACATTACTCTGTTCCCTTCTTTTCAAGAGTCCAACTGAATGGCTCAATGCGATATGAGGTTTGCTACTTTTACGCCCTGTTTAAGGTGTGAAAGCTATGGCGCCAGAAGAGGCCAACAACAACAACAACAACAACAACAATAACCAAAGCCAAAGCCAAAAAAGTAGCGCCCCAAAACCTTAAAGCCTCCTCCAGCATCGTAAAAAAGCTACTTAATCCCCCCCCCTTTTTTCCTCAACTCCAGTCACCTCGCCTATGACCCACGTACTCAAACCAAGCTCAAAACCTGTCTGAAGCGTCCCAAGAAAAACGAAACCACCGTTCAACAAGTCCAAACCATTTCTACTCTCCAGTGCTGTTTGGGCTATGTACACGA
>NZ_JBAGRS010000015.1:0-2829 GCF_037150615.1 Alcaligenes sp. PF14
CTTGTCCAAAACCACGCTGTCCTTGAGCGCCGGTTTAGGCTGGCGTCATGCCCTGGGTGACACCACACCCGAGCGTGAACTGGCCTTTGCCGCCTTGCCCGGTAGCAACTTCCGCATCAGCGGCGCGCCGATTGCCAAGAACGCCGCTGTGGCCGAATTGGGCGCTGAACTGAAAGCCGGCAAGAGCACATCCTTCGGTCTGAACTACCAGGGTCAGTTTGGCCGCAATCAGGA
This sequence comes from Alcaligenes sp. PF14, assembly GCF_037150615.1. Classification (NCBI taxonomy): domain Bacteria; kingdom Pseudomonadati; phylum Pseudomonadota; class Betaproteobacteria; order Burkholderiales; family Alcaligenaceae; genus Alcaligenes; species Alcaligenes sp. PF14. The sequence continues at coordinate 235 of NZ_JBAGRS010000015.1, forward strand.
CCATGCTGGCTCGCTATTCATGAAGGTACGTTTCTGATTTAAGGCCCCGAGGCGGGCTTGGCGTTCCGCCAATCCCGCGGCAGGCATAACAGACGGCCATCAAAAATCCCTGCGATGCGCGTGCATGGCAGGGGCCCACAAGAACACGACCTCAACAATACAGCAGCCCATAACTGCCGGTTTAAACGGCTATGCCGTTAAATTAAAGATGCCTTGAGAACCTCCAAGGCAGGTTTTCACAACGAGTGGCCACCCTCCTTAGAAGATCCAAGTAGATAAGACATGTCGAACAAGAAACGCAACACCTCTATGCTGGTGCAGATGGCTTTGTTAAGCCTGACTTTACCTGGCATCGTCCATGCCGATTCCGAGAGCTCACTGGAGCAATGGCACACCAAAGAATATAAGCGTCAACCCGGCCTGGACATGATCAATGCAGCCAAAGCCTATTCGCTGGGCTTTACCGGCAAAGGCGTCACGGTCGGTTATCTGGACTCGGGCATTCAGGCAAATCACCCTGAGTTTGCCGGCGCCATTGCTGGGGGCTTTGACTTTGCCAACAATACCCCCTACGCCAATGGCCAAGGAGTCGATACTCAGCCCCCTGCCGGACACGGGAGCCATGTTGCCGGAATCATTGGTGCGAGACGCGACGAAGCAGGCATGCACGGCGTCGCCTTCAATAGCCAGCTTTTTGCGGTTGCCTACGGCATCAATACTGATGACGATGACGATGACGACGATGATGATGGTGGTGACGACACTACCCCGACTCCAGACGATATAAGGGCCTTTCAAGATCGAATGCTTTCTAATGGCTGGAACTATCTCGCCCAGTTCAAGCTGCCCATTATCAATAGCAGTCTGGGGCTCAATGACTGCTCAAGGTCCTATAACCCACCCTGCCATATTGTGGACTATGGCTCAGCTCAAAGCGCCCTAGAGGCTCAACCTCTGATCATTGAGTCCTTCAAGAACAGTGCGCAGGCTGGCTCCCTGATGGTATTTGCTACCGGCAATGAGTCTCAAGACCACCCTGATTTTCTGGCCGGCTCTCCCTACTGGTTTCCCGAACTGAAAGACAACTGGCTGGCCGTGACGGCAGTCGGGGAAGATGGTTCCTTGGCCGTCTACGCCAATAAATGTGGTGTTTCCGCCGAGTGGTGTTTGACCGCACCAGGGGGGCAGTGGGCCCCTGGCATTAACTCCGTCAACTCGGATGGAGGCTATATTTATAAAAGTGGCACCTCCATGGCATCGCCACACGTGGCCGGAGCGGCAGCGTTAGTTAAAGAAGCCTTTCCCTACTTCACGGCGTATCACCTGCAGCAAACCTTGCTGACCACCGCCACCCCTCTGGGAGACCCCAGCATTTTTGGCTGGGGCCTGATGAATGTGGGCAAGGCCGTGCAAGGGCCCGGGCAATTCACCCGCCTGTTCGATGTGGACACGCTAGGCTACAACTCCACCTTTGCCAATGACATCAGTGGCACTGGCGGCCTGCACAAGCGCGGCTCTGGCTCCCTGGAGTTGACGGGCAATAACAGCTATACCGGCGACACCACCGTCAGCGGCGGTCGTCTGGCCATCAATGGCACGCTGACATCTGCCGTCACCGTCGAGCGTGAGGGAACACTGGGGGGTTCCGGTACGGTTTCCAAAGTTGATAACTACGGCACCCTGGCTCCAGGCAACTCGGTTGGTACTCTGACCGTCAGCGGCGACTACACCGCCCATGCCGGTTCGGTGCATGAACTGGAAGTTGGCCCCGCTGGTGCAACAGATCGTCTGGTGGTTGGCGATGCAGCCCATATCGACGGCACACTGAAACTGGCCGGTGGCCCTTTTCGCCAGAACGTGGCCTATTCCTTTCTGGATGCGGCTAATGGTGTGACTGGTCAATACAGTCACATCACTTATGACATGGCTTTCCTGTCGCCCACACTGCTTTATGGCCCCAGCCTGTCCTTGATGATAAAGCGCAATGACACGCCGTTTGCCACCTTTACCAATACGGGGAACCAGAAAGCCGTGGCCAACGCGCTGGATACCGGCTCGGACCAGCCACCAGCCGCGATGGCTGAACTGTATGACACGGTGCTCAACGCCCAGTCTGGCAGCGTGGCAGGCTATATGGAACAGCTACAAGGTCAGATCCATGCAGGCACGACCTCGGCACTGCTTAGCAATGGGGACCTGCTGCCGCGCACCTTGGGTAAACAAGCCTCAGGCGCACGTAATAAAAACGGCAAAGACACCGTTTTGTGGGCCGAAGTGATTCACCAACAACGCGATCTGGACGGTAACGACAACAGCCAGGATGTTCGTCATAAAGTCGGAGGCCTGTTCCTGGGTGGCGATACCGCCATCGGCGAACAAGGCTGGCGCATGGGTGCCTCTCTGGGCTATCTGGAAAACCGCATCAAGCTGGACGACCGCCGTCAGACCTCACGCAGCAACAGCTACAGCGCCGCCCTGTACGGAACGCAAGCTTGGGAAATGGGTTCGGGTAGTCTGAGTCTGCTGGCAGGTGGTGCTTATACCCGCCACAGCCTGGACAGCGAGCGTTCCATCTCTGTTCACCAATACGAAACA
>NZ_JBAGRS010000016.1:0-1867 GCF_037150615.1 Alcaligenes sp. PF14
GCCTGTGCCCTATACTCTGTCATGAACCTTGCTGTATCGACAACCAACCACAAAAGCGGTGGTGGAGGATGACGGGATCGAACCGACGACCCCCTGCTTGCAAAGCAGGTGCTCTCCCAGCTGAGCTAATCCCCCGAGGTAATCGTTGGTGGGTCAAGTTGGAATCGAACCAACGACCCCCGCCTTATCAAGACGGTGCTCTAACCGACTGAGCTACTGACCCATCTATCACCAGTGGGCGATACCTTCAATGGTCATGACATTAACTAACAGCCAATAAGTGTGGACGCTTTCGCTTTGCGAGCCATTCGCTCTAAAAGGAGGTGATCCAGCCGCACCTTCCGATACGGCTACCTTGTTACGACTTCACCCCAGTCATGAATCCCACCGTGGTAAGCGCCCTCCTTACGGTTAGGCTACCTACTTCTGGTGAAACCCACTCCCATGGTGTGACGGGCGGTGTGTACAAGACCCGGGAACGTATTCACCGCGACATTCTGATCCGCGATTACTAGCGATTCCGACTTCACGCAGTCGAGTTGCAGACTGCGATCCGGACTACGATCGGGTTTCTGAGATTGGCTCCCCCTCGCGGGTTGGCGACCCTCTGTCCCGACCATTGTATGACGTGTGAAGCCCTACCCATAAGGGCCATGAGGACTTGACGTCATCCCCACCTTCCTCCGGTTTGTCACCGGCAGTCTCATTAGAGTGCTCTTGCGTAGCAACTAATGACAAGGGTTGCGCTCGTTGCGGGACTTAACCCAACATCTCACGACACGAGCTGACGACAGCCATGCAGCACCTGTGTTCCGGTTCTCTTGCGAGCACGGCCAAATCTCTTCGGCTTTCCAGACATGTCAAGGGTAGGTAAGGTTTTTCGCGTTGCATCGAATTAATCCACATCATCCACCGCTTGTGCGGGTCCCCGTCAATTCCTTTGAGTTTTAATCTTGCGACCGTACTCCCCAGGCGGTCAACTTCACGCGTTAGCTGCGCTACTAAGGCCTAACGGCCCCAACAGCTAGTTGACATCGTTTAGGGCGTGGACTACCAGGGTATCTAATCCTGTTTGCTCCCCACGCTTTCGTGTCTGAGCGTCAGTATTATCCCAGGGGGCTGCCTTCGCCATCGGTATTCCTCCACATATCTACGCATTTCACTGCTACACGTGGAATTCTACCCCCCTCTGACATACTCTAGCTCGGCAGTTAAAAATGCAGTTCCAAGGTTGAGCCCTGGGATTTCACATCTTTCTTTCCGAACCGCCTACACACGCTTTACGCCCAGTAATTCCGATTAACGCTTGCACCCTACGTATTACCGCGGCTGCTGGCACGTAGTTAGCCGGTGCTTATTCTGCAGATACCGTCAGCAGTATCCCGTATTAGGGGATACCTTTTCTTCTCTGCCAAAAGTACTTTACAACCCGAAGGCCTTCATCATACACGCGGGATGGCTGGATCAGGGTTTCCCCCATTGTCCAAAATTCCCCACTGCTGCCTCCCGTAGGAGTCTGGGCCGTGTCTCAGTCCCAGTGTGGCTGGTCGTCCTCTCAAACCAGCTACGGATCGTTGCCTTGGTGAGCCTTTACCCCACCAACTAGCTAATCCGATATCGGCCGCTCCAATAGTGAGAGGTCTTGCGATCCCCCCCTTTCCCCCGTAGGGCGTATGCGGTATTAGCCACTCTTTCGAGTAGTTATCCCCCGCTACTGGGCACGTTCCGATATATTACTCACCCGTCCGCCACTCGCCGCCAAGAGAGCAAGCTCTCTCGCGCTGCCGTTCGACTTGCATGTGTAAAGCATCCCGCTAGCGTTCAATCTGAGCCAGGATCAAACTCTTCAGTTTAATCTCTGTGGTTG
>NZ_JBAGRS010000017.1:0-1785 GCF_037150615.1 Alcaligenes sp. PF14
GTACACATGGTAGGAGAGCGTTCCGTAAGCCTGTGAAGGTGTTCCGTGAGGAATGCTGGAGGTATCGGAAGTGAGAATGCTGACATGAGTAGCGATAAAGGGGGTGAAAAGCCCCCTCGCCGTAAGTCCAAGGTTTCCTGCGCAACGTTCATCGGCGCAGGGTGAGTCGGCCCCTAAGGCGAGGCAGAGATGCGTAGCTGATGGGAAGCGGGTTAATATTCCCGCACCGTCGTAGAGTGCGATGGGGGGACGGATTGCAGAATGTTATCGGGGTGTTGGATGTCCCCGTTGGCGCATCATAGAAGGCACTTAGGCAAATCCGGGTGCGTAATTCAAGGGTGTGACTGGATAGAGCTTCGGCTCTAAACTAACTGGAAGCAGTTCCAAGAAAAGCCTCTAAGCTTCAGCTCTACGAGACCGTACCGCAAACCGACACAGGTGGACGGGATGAATATTCCAAGGCGCTTGAGAGAACTCAGGAGAAGGAACTCGGCAAATTAATACCGTAACTTCGGGAGAAGGTATGCCTCATTAGTGTGATGTGCCTGCGCACAAAGCATGAAGAGGCCGCAGTGAATCGGTGGCTGCGACTGTTTACTAAAAACACAGCACTCTGCAAACACGAAAGTGGACGTATAGGGTGTGACGCCTGCCCGGTGCCGGAAGGTTAAGTGATGGGGTGCAAGCTCTTGATCGAAGCCCCGGTAAACGGCGGCCGTAACTATAACGGTCCTAAGGTAGCGAAATTCCTTGTCGGGTAAGTTCCGACCTGCACGAATGGCGTAACGATGGCCACACTGTCTCCTCCTGAGACTCAGCGAAGTTGACATGGTTGTGATGATGCAATCTCCCCGCGGCTAGACGGAAAGACCCCATGAACCTTTACTGTAGCTTTGCATTGGATTGTGAACCGGCCTGTGTAGGATAGGTGGGAGACGTTGAAGCGTGGTCGCCAGATCGCGTGGAGTCATCCTTGAAATACCACCCTGGTCTGTTTGCGGTTCTAACCTAGGTCCCTTATCGGGATCGGGGACCGTGCATGGTGGGCAGTTTGACTGGGGCGGTCTCCTCCTAAAGTGTAACGGAGGAGTTCGAAGGTACGCTAGAGACGGTCGGAAATCGTCTTGATAGTGCAATGGCATAAGCGTGCTTGACTGTGAGACTGACAAGTCGAACAGGTACGAAAGTAGGACATAGTGATCCGGTGGTTCTGTATGGAAGGGCCATCGCTCAACGGATAAAAGGTACTCTGGGGATAACAGGCTGATACCGCCCAAGAGTTCATATCGACGGCGGTGTTTGGCACCTCGATGTCGGCTCATCTCATCCTGGGGCTGTAGCCGGTCCCAAGGGTATGGCTGTTCGCCATTTAAAGAGGTACGTGAGCTGGGTTTAAAACGTCGTGAGACAGTTTGGTCCCTATCTGCCGTGGGCGTTGGATACTTGACGGAGCCTGCTCCTAGTACGAGAGGACCGGAGTGGACGTACCACTGGTGTATCGGTTGTCATGCCAATGGCATTGCCGAGTAGCTACGTACGGAAGAGATAACCGCTGAAGGCATCTAAGCGGGAAACTCGTCTGAAGATTAGGTATCCCGGGGGCTTGACCCCCCTGTAGGGTCGTCCGAGACCAGGACGTTGATAGGCTGGGTGTGGAAGTGCAGTAATGCATGTAGCTAACCAGTACTAATTGCCCGTGTGGCTTGATCCTATAACCCTTGAGGTTGTAGTGAGTTAAGTTGTTGACCACAGAACGTAATATTGAAGTGCAGCGCAACCCGCGCT
>NZ_JBAGRS010000018.1:0-1342 GCF_037150615.1 Alcaligenes sp. PF14
TCGCCTTGTGATGACAATACACGGGTTGTGATTGCAACAGAACAAATTATGTTCAACGAAAGTTCTCAAAAATATAGACGTTGTCTGATCTTCGGATTGGATAACAGCTAAGGATTGATGAACGGCAACAACGTATACTCATATTCCTATAACAGCATCAAGCGTTATAGGATCAAGCGAATAAGTGCATATGATGGATGCCTTGGCGATCACAGGCGATGAAGGACGCGGTAGCCTGCGAAAAGCTACGGGGAGCTGGCAAACAAGCTTTGATCCGTAGATGTCCGAATGGGGAAACCCACCGTAGTAATACGGTATCCCATGCTGAATACATAGGCATGTGGAGGCGAACCGAGTGAACTGAACCATCTCAGTAACTCGAGGAAAAGAAATCAACCGAGATTCCGGAAGTAGTGGCGAGCGAAACCGGACCAGCCTGGATGTTTTAGCGTAGTGAATAGTCGAATGGAATGGAAAGTCCAGCCGTAGCAGGTGATAGCCCTGTAGGCGAAATTCAGTACGTGGAACTAAGCATCGAACAAGTAGGGCGGGACACGTGAAATCCTGTCTGAATATGGGGGGACCATCCTCCAAGGCTAAATACTCGTGATCGACCGATAGTGAACCAGTACCGTGAGGGAAAGGCGAAAAGAACCCCGGAAGGGGAGTGAAATAGATCCTGAAATCGTATGCATACAAACAGTAGGAGCACCTTCGTGGTGTGACTGCGTACCTTTTGTATAATGGGTCAGCGACTTACATTCAGTGGCAAGCTTAACCGAATAGGGGAGGCGTAGCGAAAGCGAGTCCGAATAGGGCGATTCAGTCGCTGGGTGTAGACCCGAAACCAGGCGATCTATCCATGGCCAGGTTGAAGGCACGGTAACACGTGCTGGAGGACCGAACCCACTAATGTTGAAAAATTAGGGGATGAGCTGTGGATCGGAGTGAAAGGCTAAACAAGCCTGGAGATAGCTGGTTCTCTCCGAAAACTATTTAGGTAGTGCCTCGTATATTACTGCCGGGGGTAGAGCACTGTTATGGCTAGGGGGTCACAGCGACTTACCAACCCATGGCAAACTCCGAATACCGGCAAGTACAGTACGGGAGACAGAGCACCGGGTGCTAACGTCCGGACTCAAGAGGGAAACAACCCAGACCGCCAGCTAAGGTCCCTAACTATGGCTAAGTGGGAAACGAAGTGGGAAGGCATAGACAGTCAGGAGGTTGGCTTAGAAGCAGCCATCCTTTAAAGAAAGCGTAATAGCTCACTGATCGAGTCGTCCTGCGCGGAAGATGTAACGGGGCTAAGCCATAGACCGAAGCTGCGGATGTGTACTTT
>NZ_JBAGRS010000019.1:0-1181 GCF_037150615.1 Alcaligenes sp. PF14
TGCCACCTTGGTAGCTATTTTGCCCACTCAGTACCAGGGTGCCGGCACCGCTCTTGTTCAAGGCGCCGATGCCGCTTATGGTGCCGCTCAAGCTCAGCGTGGTGCCATCGGCCACCTGCCAGCTTGCATCTACCAGGAAGCTGGCCGCGCGAGCCGAGCTAAAGGAGTCGGTGGTGGCCAGTGTGCCGCCCTTGAAGACCAGTGTGCTGCTGCTATCCCCCAGGTTGGCGTCGCGAGCGACTTGTACTGTGCCTTGCTTGAGCACGGTGTCGCCTTGGTAGCTATTGTTGCCGCTCAGCGCCAGTGTGCCATTGCCGTCTTTGATGAGTTCAGCCGTCCCTGATACCGTTCCGTTCAGATCCAGTGTGTTGTCCTGGCTGATCTCAAACGTTCCTGCATCCAGCAGGGCGATATCACGAGCAGTACTGAAGGAGTCCGTGGCGACCAGGGTGCCGCCCTGGAAACGTAACTCACTGCTGACTGCACCCAGGTTCGCGTCCTGAGACACTTCCAGGCGGCCGTCGGCCAGTGTTGTGCCGCCGGTGTAGCTGTTCTGACCGCTCAGCACCAGGGTGCCCGCGCCTGCCTTGTGCAAGCTGCTGCCATCCCAGCCCGTGGCGCTGTTGCTTGTCTGGTCCTTCAAGTCCGTGCCGACGACGAACCGATTACTGGCATCGGTCAAGGTGAAGGTGCCGTGGGCCAGATTGTTGTTGGCGGTCCAGCTCAGGCCATAGCTGGCCAGTAGTTGAGTTTGGTCAGCGGACTTGTGTGTGTTCAGGTTGAGATAGTCCACCGTGCCATTGAAGCCGCCCACCTGAATGGAGGCGAAGTCGCCTTGTATGCCGTCACGTGTAGTCACCAGCACTTTGTCCAGCTGGCCTTCGTGACTGATGCCACCCAGTGTGAAGGCAACCTGGTCTCCCAGGATCACGCTGTCCGCTACCAGTGCGGGGCTGTTGGGACCAGCGGCAATGTCCAATACCGTGTTGTCGTGCAAATTGACGGTGCCGTCCACGTGGAGGGTAGCGGGTCCTTGCACGGACAAGGTGCTGTCTGCCCCTTCGATATTCAGGTCACCCACCAGGTGGCTGGCGGCTCCGTTCACGCCGTTACCAAACTGCAGGGTGCCGTTCTTGACGCTGGCCGAACCACCGAGCTGCCCCAGTACGGTCAGCGTGCCC
>NZ_JBAGRS010000020.1:0-772 GCF_037150615.1 Alcaligenes sp. PF14
AAGCCTGAACAATGGCACCTTGGCAGTGACTGACTCTTTTGCCAGCGCTCGTCAGATTGAGCTGGAACAAACCGGCACGATCGCCGTTAACGCCAACACCAGCCTGAGCCTGAACGGAGCCATCACAGGCACCGGCTCACTGGAAAAAACCGGCACAGGGACGGTCGTCTTGGCGGGCACCAATACCTATGAAGGCGGTACCACCCTGCATGAAGGGCGCGTCGTCGTCAGCCAGGACAGCAATTTAGGCTCCGGTGCACTGAACTTCCAGGGCGGCACCTTAGCCACGACGGACTCTTTTGACAGCACACGCCAGATCACACTGAATCAAGCCGGCCATCTGGATGTGGCGGCCAACACGGTACTGGGCTTGAGCGGGCAAATCAGCGGGAGCGGCAATCTGATTAAAGAAGGCGCGGGTACTCTGCGCCTGTCCAACACCGCCAACCGCTATGGCGACACACAAATCCTGGCGGGCACCCTGATTGGCAATGCCAGTTCCCTGTCGGGCAATGTGCTCAACCAGGGTACGCTCGTATTCGAGCAGTCCTCGGCCGGACAATTCCAGGGCGAACTGTCGGGTGCAGGCTCTCTGCTCAAGACCGGCGCTGGCACCCTGGTGCTGAGTGGTCAAAACAGCTACACCGGCGGCACAACACTGGCCGACGGTCGCCTGGAAGTGTCTCAGGACGCGAACCTGGGTGCAGTCAGCAGTGAGTTACGTTTCCAGGGCGGCGCCCTGGTCGCCACGGACTCCTTCAGTACTGCTCGT
>NZ_JBAGRS010000021.1:0-765 GCF_037150615.1 Alcaligenes sp. PF14
GGGTTGCACGGCTGACGATATGCGTGCCTTCTGCCCGACCTGGACGCAAGAGCAATTGCAATTGCGTGCTCAGTGGCTGCACACCTGCCATGAGCCTGCGATTCTGGCCAGCTTTGAGGGCTTTCATACCGACGATATTCATGTCGACTTCCCGCATTTGACCGTGCCTGCCTTGCTGATGACAGCCGAGCGTGGTGACGTGGTGCGTGACGAGGATGTGGCCGAGATTCAGCAGTTGGCCCCTGGCGTTCAGCACGTTCGCGTGCCTGATGCCGGTCACATGATTCCTTGGGATAACGAAGCAGGCTTTTACGAAGCCTTCGGTGACTTCCTGGGCCAGCGCTTGGTGTGATGTTGAGCAGGGGCCGCCAAGGCGGCCCTGTCGTGATTAGGCATGTCGGTTTGAAGCCGAGGTGTCTCACTAGGAGAGACAAAATGGCAGTGAGTGATTATCAACTTATCGAAGCATGGCAAGAGGTTCTACGTCTGTCCAAGCTGCAAGCAGGTCAAACCGTGACCCTGCTGACCAGCTCCACGACGAATCAGCAAAACATGCAGTGTGCGCAGATCGCGGCCCAGTCCATGGGCGCGGTGGTAAATCGTCTGGATCTGCTGCCTGTGAATGCAGAAAAGGCACTGAGCCGGGATCCTTTGGCTTATCTGGGCACGACGCCTTTGACGGGCAACGAGGCGGCAATCGCGGCTTTGAAGGCCAGTGACCTGGTGCTGGACTTGATGACTCTGTTGTTCTCGCCCGAGCAGATT
>NZ_JBAGRS010000022.1:0-763 GCF_037150615.1 Alcaligenes sp. PF14
GATCTGCTCGGGCGAGAACAACAGAGTCATCAAGTCCAGCACCAGATCGCTGGCCTTCAAAGCCGCGATTGCCGCCTCATTACCCGTCAAAGGCGTCGTGCCCAGATAGGCCAGAGAGTCCCGGCTCAAGGCTTTTTCCGCGTTGACCGGCAACAAGTCCAGGCGATTCACAATCGCACCCATGGACTGAGCAGCAATCTGCGCACACTGCATGGTTTGCGGGTGCGTGGTCGAGCTGGTCAGCAAGGTCACGGATTGACCGGCCTGCAGCTTGGACAGGCGTAGCACTTCTTGCCATGCCTCGATAAGTTGGTAATCACTCACTGCCATCTTGTCTCTCCTTGTGAAAGGTTCCGACACTGACGCGGAACCTTTGCATCACGACGGGCCGCCCATGCAGCCCTTTCAACATCACACCAAGCGCTGGCCCAGGAAGTCACCGAAAGCTTCGTAAAAGCCTGCTTCGTTATCCCAAGGAATCATGTGACCGGCATCAGGCACGCGAACGTGCTGAACGCCAGGGGCCAGCTGCTGAATCTCGGCCACATCCTCGTCACGCACCACGTCACCACGCTCGGCTGTCATTAGCAAGGCAGGCACGGTCAAATGCGGGAAGTCGACATGAATATCGTCGGTATGAAAGCCCTCAAAGCTGGCCAGAATCGCAGGCTCATGGCAGGTGTGCAGCCACTGGGCACGCAATTGCAATTGCTCTTCGGTCCAGGTCGGGCAAAAGGCACGCATGTCTTCTGCGGTGCAGCCT
>NZ_JBAGRS010000023.1:0-747 GCF_037150615.1 Alcaligenes sp. PF14
CATCACATCATCGAGCGTTTGCTGTGTGAGGTCTGGCTGGGCGGCAACGGGGGCGGCATAGAGTGGCGAGCCTTCGGGCAAGTTCGTCGTCATGCGGGCGATGGAAGCATCCCGCGAGACGTGGCCCACCGGCTCCGCGCTCACAGGGGCCGCAGCAAGTGTGTCACGCTCGGCTAGCAGCGCAGCGATTTGCTCTGCCCGCTCATTCACTCCACCTTGCCGTTTAGCATCGGCAATAGCTGCTGCCAGGTCTTGACGGAGTTTTGGATACTTGTCGGTCATCGCTTCTTCTTCCTCAGTTGGGGGTAATTAGGATTGGGGGCGGCTTTTGATGTCACCGGGATGAATGCGCGTGTGCCGTATACCTGTGCTGCTCGGTAGAGGTTGAACGCTTCTTGCGGGGTAGACCGCGCCTGGTTGTGTGGGTGGGTGTTCATGCGCTTTGCTCCGGTTCGCGAGTAACCCACATGGCCACAGGTCCGTCTTCAGTGTCATGGATTGAAATGAGGAACCAGCCGTCACCATGAGGAGGGAGCGGGTTCCAGCCAGAGAAATCACTACTTCCGTGCTCGAAGTAGTCGGTGGCAATTTTGTCGTTTTCAGGGTTGGTGTCATTCTCCAGTGAGTGCAATGCGTAACGGAGGCCCTGCTGCCTGAGATACTCGCCAAATTCTTGCTCTTGGCCCTCCTCAAACTGAGGAAGGTCGGGGTGGCAGCGCCAACCGTTTTGGTCCAAAGGCAGTTCTT
>NZ_JBAGRS010000024.1:0-590 GCF_037150615.1 Alcaligenes sp. PF14
GACATTCTGAAGTCGGGTACGAAGATTCTGCTGGCGGTGGAGCCACCGGAGATTCTGGTTCGCACTGTGCCAACGGAAGCGGATCGTGCGCGTGTGACTGCGGCGGCCGCTTTGATCAAGGCCGCCAAGGAAATGAGCATTACGTCTCCTGCCGGTACCAATCTGCGTTGCCCGCTGGGTGAGTTCCCCGCGATTCGTGAATACGGTTTTGTAGATGAGCCCGGTCGTTGGGACCACTGGCCTAGTGGCTTCGTGCTGACCTGGCCGAACGAGCTGGGCACTAACGGCACCATCGTGATCGACAAGGGCGACATCCTGTTGCCACAGAAGAAATACTCTACCGAGCAGATCATTCTGACCGTGGAAAACGGCTATGCCACCAAGATTGAAGGTGGTATCGAAGCCGAGCTGCTGGACGAATACATGAAGACCTTCAACGATCCCGAAGGTTATGCCATTTCCCACATTGGTTGGGGTTTGCAGCCACGCGCTCACTGGTCCACCTTGGGTCTGTACTCGCGTGAGAACACCATTGGCATGGATGCGCGTGCGTTCGAGGGTAACTTCCTGTTCTCCCTGGGCCCGAACAA
>NZ_JBAGRS010000025.1:0-441 GCF_037150615.1 Alcaligenes sp. PF14
TGATGCGATGCAACTGGGTTTCCGCCCCTTGGTGGTATCGGATTGCGTGGGTGACCGTGCGATTGGCCCTCACGAGGCTAACTTGTTCGATATGCGTCAGAAGTACGCCACCGTGGCAACACGTGAAGAGGCGATGACGTTGATCGGTCTTTAACGCTATTCAATTTTTTTGAGCTTTTGAAAAGAGCGACGTGTTTCATCATGGTCTGGATGGGCGTCCGTGCTTGATGGATATGAGTCGTCGTTAACAAGTCTGTTTTGATAGCCTTGTAATTGAGTATCGATGGTCTGCCGCTTGGGGGCGGGCTATCGGACCTGTGCCCCTGGAAGCCGTATGGCTCTCGGGGGCTTTTTTATTTTTGGCAGCGTTGTGGGTTTGCAAGGATTACGGTGTCAGGGCTTTCTTCTGGACGTGCCGTTTGGGCTTTGCGTGAGGGCGGC
>NZ_JBAGRS010000026.1:0-415 GCF_037150615.1 Alcaligenes sp. PF14
TGCCACCTTGGTAGCTATTTTGCCCACTCAGTACCAGGGTGCCGGCACCGCTCTTGTTCAAGGCACCGGTACCGCTTAAGGTGCCGCTCAAGCTCAGCGTGGTGCCATCGGCCACCTGCCAGTTTGCATCTTCCAGGAAGCTGGCCGCGCGAGCGGAGCTAAAGGAGTCGGAGGTGGCCAGCGTGCCACCCTTGAAGACCAGATTGCTGCTGCTATCCCCCAGATTGGCGTCGCGAGCGACTTGTACTGTGCCTTGCTTGAGCACGGTGTCGCCCTGGTAGCTATTGTTGCCGCTCAGCGTCAGTGTGCCATTGCCGTCTTTGATGAGTTCAGCCGCCCCTGATACCGTTCCGTTCAGATCCAGCGAGTTGTCCTGGCTGATCTCAAACGTTCCGGCATCCAGCAGGGCGATATC
>NZ_JBAGRS010000027.1:0-376 GCF_037150615.1 Alcaligenes sp. PF14
AAAACGGTTTTGAGAATTTACCCTTGTTTGTGAAGTTGGATAGTTAACCTCACGGTTGATTGTTCAGTAGGTAAGAAAGAACGAAAGTTCTGGTTTAAGCGGGACGAGTTGGACGGTTTTAAAACTTTCTAGCTTCTTCAAAAAACGCTTGACACACTGCCTGATCTGCTTCATAATCTCGTTTCTCTGCTGCTAACACAGCAAGGCACGAAGCGCTAAACGCGACGAGCCAGCCGGGTTAGTCAGTAGAACGACAGGCAACTGTCACTGCTCTTTAACAATTAACAGCCGATAAGTGTGGGCGCTTGGAATGAGCGAGTCGAACCCTTCGGGGATCGCCGCAAGTTTGTATCAAGTGCTCACAAACGAAAGATGA
>NZ_JBAGRS010000028.1:0-347 GCF_037150615.1 Alcaligenes sp. PF14
GATGATGATGAGTTGGCGACGGTCAATATCGTGGCCAACCAGACAGACATCACCGAAGGTGAGGCCGGTACGTTCACGGTCAGCCGTGCCGGTGGTGACCAGGATCAGGTGGCCAAGGTCAAGCTGGGCTTGAACCTGGGCGGTAAGGCCGATGCGGATGACTTCGTGGGTACGTTGCAGGTTCAGGATGCCGATGGCAACTGGATCGATGTGGATCCGAATGCGGAGTATGAAGTGCCTGCCAACGGCGGCTTGCAGCTGCGTGTGGTGACGGCCGATGACAAGGTCTACGAAGGTCCAGAGGACTTCACGGTTGAGATCACGGAGGTGATCAACGCGCTGGAGGG
>NZ_JBAGRS010000029.1:0-307 GCF_037150615.1 Alcaligenes sp. PF14
TTGTGTATTGCCATAGCGGTTGGCGGTGTTGGATAGGCGCAGAGTACCCGCGCCTTCTTTAATCAGATTGCCGCTCCCGCTGATTTGCCCGCTCAAGCCCAGTACCGTGTTGGCCGCCACATCCAGATGGCCGGCTTGATTCAGTGTGAGCTGGCGTGTGCTGTCAAAAGAGTCCGTCGTGGCTAAGGTGCCGCCCTGGAAGTTCAGTGCACCGGAGCCTAAATTGCTGTCCTGGCTGACGACGACGCGCCCTTCATGCAGGGCGGTACCGCCTACATAGGTATTGGTGCCCGCCAGGATGACCGTC
>NZ_JBAGRS010000030.1:0-307 GCF_037150615.1 Alcaligenes sp. PF14
AACGATGATCTTGGCCGGTACCAATACCTATGAAGGCGGCACCACCCTGCATGAAGGGCGCGTCGTCGTCAGCCAGGACAGCAATTTAGGCTCGGGCGCACTGGACTTCCAGGGCGGCACCTTAGCCACGACGGACTCTTTTGGCATGAGCCGCCAGATCACCCTGAGCCAAACCGCTCATCTGGATGTGGCGGACAACACCGAACTGGGCCTGAGCGGCCAAATCGGCGGGAGCGGCGATCTGATTAAAGAAGGCGCAGGTACCCTGCGCCTGTCCAACACCGCCAACCGCTATGGCGACACACAG
>NZ_JBAGRS010000031.1:0-304 GCF_037150615.1 Alcaligenes sp. PF14
TGTTGGCAACGGCGCGTGAACAGGGTTGGCCGGTGGCTCATACGCGTATCGTGTACGCCGATGATGGCGCTGATAACAACATCTTCAGCATTAAAGTCCCCGGCATGCTGGGTCTGATCGAAGATGCGCACAACAGCCACATTGTGCCGGAATTGGCTCCTGCGCCCGGTGAGTTCATCGTTCGCAAGAATGTGCCTTCGGCGTTTTTCGGTACGCCCTTGGCGGCTTGGTTGACCCAGCGTGGTGTGCAAACACTGCTGGTTGCTGGCGCCGTGACCAGCGGTTGTGTGCGTTCCAGCGTGGT
>NZ_JBAGRS010000032.1:0-297 GCF_037150615.1 Alcaligenes sp. PF14
AAGTTTGAACGGACTAAACCGCACGTCAACGTCGGTACTATCGGTCACGTTGACCACGGTAAAACCACTCTGACCGCTGCAATCTGCACGGTTCTGTCCAAGGCATACGGCGGCGAAGCGCGCGATTACTCGCAGATCGACAACGCCCCTGAAGAAAAAGCACGTGGTATCACCATCAGCACGTCGCACGTTGAGTACGAAACGCCTAACCGTCACTACGCTCACGTTGACTGCCCCGGCCACGCTGACTACGTCAAGAACATGATTACCGGTGCTGCCCAGATGGACGGCGCTATT
>NZ_JBAGRS010000033.1:0-280 GCF_037150615.1 Alcaligenes sp. PF14
CTTCCTGATGCCTGTTGAAGACGTGTTCTCGATCTCCGGCCGTGGTACGGTTGTGACCGGTCGTATTGAGCGCGGCATCATCAAAGTCGGCGAAGAAATCGAAATCGTGGGTATCAAAGACACGGTCAAGACCATTTGTACCGGCGTTGAAATGTTCCGCAAACTGCTGGACCAGGGCGAAGCTGGCGATAACGTCGGTCTGCTGCTGCGTGGTACCAAGCGTGAAGACGTGGAACGTGGTCAGGTTCTGGCCAAGCCCGGTTCGATCAAGCCACACACT
>NZ_JBAGRS010000034.1:0-280 GCF_037150615.1 Alcaligenes sp. PF14
CGTGTGTGGCTTGATCGAGCCTGGCTTGGCCAGAACCTGACCACGTTCCACGTCTTCACGCTTGGTACCACGCAGCAGCAGACCGACGTTATCGCCAGCTTCGCCCTGGTCCAGCAGTTTGCGGAACATTTCAACGCCGGTGCAAATGGTCTTGACCGTGTCTTTGATACCCACGATTTCGATTTCTTCGCCGACCTTGATGATGCCGCGCTCAATACGACCTGTCACAACCGTACCACGGCCGGAGATCGAGAACACGTCTTCAACAGGCATCAGGAAC
>NZ_JBAGRS010000035.1:0-276 GCF_037150615.1 Alcaligenes sp. PF14
TTACTTGATGATTTTTGCAACCACGCCAGCGCCAACGGTACGGCCGCCTTCGCGAATAGCGAAGCGCAGACCTTCTTCCATGGCGATAGGAGCGATCAGGGACACTTTCATCGAAATGTTGTCGCCTGGCAGAACCATTTCCTTGTCTTCTGGCAGCTCGATGGTGCCGGTCACGTCAGTTGTACGGAAGTAGAACTGAGGACGGTAGCCCTTGAAGAAAGGAGTGTGACGACCACCTTCTTCTTTGGACAGAATGTACACCTCGGCGTCGAAGTC
>NZ_JBAGRS010000036.1:0-253 GCF_037150615.1 Alcaligenes sp. PF14
TGTTGCTTGTTTTCTTGTGGGGCCCGGGTACGGCTTGGCGGGCGAGTCAGGGCTCTTGCCGCAGGCAGAGTGCTGGGGCGGGATGCAAGGGTCGTGCTGTTTGAGGAGCACGCTTGCGGTTTGTCCGGGGGACAAACCGCGCTCCGAGTTCACGACCCGCCCGCCCCAGCACTCTGACAAGGGTACCCACGCGCAGCGTGGGCAAGAGACCCGCCAAGACAAGCCGTACCCGGGCCCCACAAGAAAACTATCC
>NZ_JBAGRS010000037.1:0-229 GCF_037150615.1 Alcaligenes sp. PF14
TAACCCGGCTGGCTCGTCGCGCTTGGCGCTTCGTGCCTTGCTGTGTTAGCAGCAGAGAAACGAGATTATGAAGCAGATCAGGTAGTGTGTCAAGCGTTTTTTTGAAGAAGTTAGAAAGTTTTAAAACCGTCCAACTCGTCCCGCTTAAACCAGAACTTTCGTTCTTTCTTACCTACTGAACAATTAACCGTGAGGTTAACTATCCAACTTCACAAACAAGGGTAAATTT
>NZ_JBAGRS010000038.1:0-229 GCF_037150615.1 Alcaligenes sp. PF14
CAACCCGGCTGGCTCGTCGCGCTTGGCGCTTCGTGCCTTGCTGTGTTAGCAGCAGAGAAACGAGATTATGAAGCAGATCAGGTAGTGTGTCAAGCGTTTTTTTGAAGAAGCTAGAAAGTTTTAAAACCGTCCAACTCGTCCCGCTTAAACCAGAACTTTCGTTCTTTCTTACCTGCTGAACAATCAACCGTGAGGTTAACTATCCAACTTCACAAACAAGGGTAAATTC
>NZ_JBAGRS010000039.1:0-227 GCF_037150615.1 Alcaligenes sp. PF14
TCCAGTTCCGTGGTGCCACGCAGACCCAGCGTCACGGTGCTCAGGTTCTGGCGTTGCGAGTCTCCGCGCAAGGCTGCCTGACCACCCGATTCGCTAAAGGAGCCGTGACGCAACTGGTGCCAGTTCACGCTGGCGTATGGTTCTACGCTGGAGCGGGGGCTGACGGGCATGCGGTAACCCAGTTGGGCAAAGGCCTGGATGCTGTGCGCTTTGTAATCAGCCTTCAG
>NZ_JBAGRS010000040.1:0-203 GCF_037150615.1 Alcaligenes sp. PF14
GCACTGGCTCAGGCGCTGGGCCTGAAGGACTACATCGTGGTCGGTCACTCCATGGGTGCCCGCATTGGTTTGCGTGCCGCTCACAAGAACAGCGATGGCCTGAACCGTCTGGTGATGGTTGATCCGCCAGTGTCCGGCCCAGGTCGTCGCGCTTATCCCTCCAAGTTGCCCTGGTACGTGGATTCCATGGCGATGGCTCGCAA
>NZ_JBAGRS010000041.1:0-203 GCF_037150615.1 Alcaligenes sp. PF14
TCGGACACCGTGCTGTGGCCGGTATAGCCGCTATTGTTACCCGATAGCGTCAGGGCTCCCGCACCGGTCTTGAGCAGGGAGCCCGCACCCGACAGCTCGCCCTGGAATCGCCCAGCTGAGGCTTGCTCGAATACCAGCGCACTCTGATTGAGTACATTGCCCGACAGGGAGCTGGCATTGCCAATCAGGGTGCCCGCCAGAAT